>NZ_CP059182.1:316116-632233 GCF_014251255.1 Blattabacterium cuenoti | reverse complement strand
TAAAAATTGAATCTATTTTTTTTTACACAAAAAAAATAAACAAAGAAAAGAAATTCAATATCTATTATATAGATCTCCAATCTACATATAAAAAAAAATAATACGAAATACTGAAAAAATAAAATTTAGGAAATAACTTAGAGATTGAGAAGGATAAAGAGTTTTATTTATGTGTTTTTTAGAAAAAATATTAGATAATATTTCATATGAATGGATTTATAATAAATTATTATTAATTTCAAATAATAATTTGGATTTAAGGAGTAATATAACATTTATTATAATTAGTAAAATTTTTTTGTTTACAATTTTGTTGATTATTTTAGAATTAATTTTCAACAAAGGAGTTCGTTTTATAGGAAAAAGAATTGTGAGTTCTACTCATTTTATTTGGGATAATATTTTGTATGAAAATAAGGTTTTTGACAGTTTTTCTCATTTTTTTCCACTATCTATTGGATTTTTGTTGTTAAAGCCTTTTTTCAAGGATCATTATACAACTGTTATTTTTTTGGAAAAAATATTTAATATTTTATTTGTTCTGATTGTTTTACAGTTTTTAATCAGAGTTATTAATTCAATTATGAGAATTGCTAATAGTGAAAATAATCATCAAACAATTGCAGTTCGTTCTTTTTCTCAATTATTAAAAATTGTTTCTATTCTATTTTGTGTTTTAATCATTATTTCTATTTTAACGAAAAACGATATTCTTTCTGTTATTACCAGTTTAGGAGCTATCACCGCTATTGTAATATTAGTTTTTAGAGATACAATTTTGGGTTTTGTATCTGGAGTCCAAATGGCTTCTACAAAAATGATAAAAGTAGGAGATTGGATAGGAATTCCAAAATATAGTATAGAAGGAACTGTTATAGAGATTAATCTAATTTCTGCGAAAATAGAAAATTTTGATAAGACGATTACAAGTATTCCTACCTATGACTTGATATCTACTGCCGTTACAAATTTTGAAGTAATGCGTCAAAAGAACATACGTAGAATAAAAAGATCTATTTTATTTAATATTCAATCTTTTCACTTTTGTAATTCTTCTAAATTAGAAAAATTTCAACATTTTTATTTAATAAAAAATTATATTAAAAAAAAACAAAAAGAAATAGAGCTTTTTAATAAAGAGAAAAATATAGATGTTAGTATGGATATTAATGGAAGAAGATTAACTAATATTGGTTTATTTCGTCAATATGCATTAGAATATTTGCATCAACATCCTAAAATATCACAATCAGAAACTTTAATGGTTAGACATTTAGAACCTACTCCTTATGGACTTCCCATAGAATTATACTGTTTTACAAATACTTCTGAATCTGTAAAATATGAGCAAATACAAGCCAGTGTTTTTGATCATTTATTAACAGCAGCTAAAGAATTTAACTTAAAAGTTACACAAGTCGCTACAAATGTTTCTCATTGAAAAATAGTTTCAAATTAAAAAAAAATAAATGGTAAAATTAAGTGTTAATTTAAATAAAATAGCTACATTAAGAAATGCAAGAGGAGGAAATATTCCAAATCTTTTACAAGTGGCAGTAGATGTTCAAAAATTTGGGGCTCATGGGATTACAGTTCATCCACGTCCTGATGAAAGACATATTACATATAAAGATGTTTATGATTTAAATTCTATTCTTAGAACAGAATTTAATATTGAAGGAAAACCTATTAAGAAGTTTATGAAATTAGTATTAGACATTCTTCCTAATCAAGTAACTTTGGTTCCTGATTCTGATAATGCTGTTACTTCTAATGCAGGTTGGAATACAATTTTATATCAGGATTTACTTACTGAAACAATTTCTAAATTAAAAGATCATGGAATTAGGACTTCTATTTTTTTAGATCCCAATCCAAAATTTGTTTCATATGCAGCAAAAACAGGTGCTGATAGAATAGAATTGTATACTGGATATTTTGCTATAGGATATGCTAATAAAAAATGGGATTGTATTAATCCTTATATTTTAACAGCAAAAGAAGCTATGAGAAACCACTTATTAGTTAATGCAGGTCATGATTTAAATTTAGAAAATATTTCTTTTTTAATTCAAAAAATACCAAATCTTGTTGAAGTTTCTATAGGACATTCTTTAATTAGTGATTCTTTATATATGGGATTAGAAAATACAATTCAAACTTATTTAAAAAGAATTCAATCATCAAACATTAACAACATAAATAATATAAATGAAGAAATAAATAGAAAAATAGAGTAGTATTATTATGATTTTGCATTCTAAAATTTTAGGAGATGGATTTCCTATTTTAGTTTTTCATGGTTTGTTTGGAAATGGAGAGAATTGGATATCTTTTGCGAATTTTTTTTCAAAAAGTTACCAAGTTCATTTGCTAGATATTAGAAATCATGGAAGAAGTTTTTTTTCAATAGAAATGAATTATGATCTTATTTCAAAGGATATATTTGAATACATTAAATATTATAGTTTATCACGTCCAATATTAATAGGTCATTCTATGGGAGGAAGAGCTGTAATGAAATTTTCTATAAAATATCCATTTATTCCTGAAAAAATTGTAATTGTAGATATAACTCCTAAAGCATATTCTTTTGATATCACTCAAAAAAATATTATTCAAATTTTGAAAAAAGTAAACTTTGATATTCTCAAAACAAGAAAAGATCTTGATTCTTTCTTAAACCCATTTATTAAAAATACAGAAAAAAGAGTGTTTTTTTCCAAATGTACTTACAGAAAAAAAAATGGAAAATTAGCATTTCGTTTTTTTTTATTTGGAATTGAAAAAAACTATGATTCTTTAATTTGTGAGGAGATTAAAAATGGTTTTTATAATGGTCCTGCACTTTTTTTACGTGGAGAATATTCTAATTATGTTCTTTCTAAAGATTATTTATCAATAAAAAAATTATTTCCAAATTCAAAAATTCTTACCATTAAGAATGCAAAACATTGGATCCATATAGACAATCCAGTAGATTTTTATAAAGAAATTTATGATTTTTTATTTTTTAAATTCATTGTATAATTTCTAACTTTAGAGAAAAAAAAATTTGTATGATTTTTGATTTTGACATGATTCGTAATTTTTATTTCGATTTAAAATTTAGAATCAGTAAAGTTAGAAACATAATTTCTTCACCAATGACTTATTCTGAGAAAATATTGTATTCTCATTCAATTCATGATAAAAAAAATTTATCGAATAATAATGAATCTTATCTGAATATTTTACCAAATCGTCTTGCAATGCAAGATGCAACCGCTCAAATGACATTACTTCAATTTATGCAGACTGGAAAAAATAAAACAGAAATTCCTACAACGATTCATTGTGATCATTTAATAAAAGCTCAATATGGATTTGACATAGATTTAAAAAAATATTTTCAAGAAAATCAGGAAATTTATAATTTTTTGAAATCTGCATCGAATAAATATGGAATTGGATTTTGGACCCCTGGATCAGGAATCATTCATCAAGTAATTTTGGAAAATTATGCATTCCCTGGAGGAATAATAATTGGGACAGATTCTCACACTCCTAATTCTGGAGGACTTGGAATGTTAGGAATCGGAATAGGAGGTGCAGATGCAATAGAAGTTATGTCTGGTTCTTTTTTAGAGTTAAAGATTCCAAAAATTATTGGAGTTTATCTGAAAGGAAAATTAAATGGATGGGCTTCTCCTAAAGATATTATATTAAAATTATCTGGAATTCTTGGAACAAAAGGAGCAACAGATTCTATTATTGAATATTTTGGAGAAGGAACAGAATGCCTTTCCTGTACAGGAAAGGCAACTATATGTAATATGGGGGCAGAAATAGGAGCGACATCTTCTTTGTTTCCTTATGATATAAAAATGAAAGATTTTTTAGATAAAAGTGGAAGAAAAGAAATATCTGATATGGCTGATAAAATAAAAAATTTTTTGAAAGCAGATATAGAAGTTTATAAAAATCCATATGTTTATTATGATAAAGTAATAAAAATAGATCTAGATTTATTAGAACCATATATTAACGGTCCTTTCACTCCTGATCGTTCTATTCCAATTTCTAAAATGAAAGAAGAAGCTAAAAAAAATGATTGGCCTACTAAAATAGAAGTGGGATTAATTGGATCTTGTACAAATTCTTCTTATGAAGATATGTCAAAAGTAATATCTATAATTAAACAAGCAAAAAAGAAAAAACTAAAAATTTCTTCTGAATTTTTAATTACACCAGGATCCAATATGGTGTATAAACTTATGAAAGAACAGGGGTTTGTTTCTCTTTTTCAAAAGATTGGAGCTCAGATTTTCTCTAGTGCTTGTGGCCCTTGTATTGGACAATGGAAAAGAAAAGGAAATAGTTATAATAAAAAAAATACAATTATTCATTCTTTTAACAGAAATTTTTCATCTCGTAACGATGGAAATCCTAAAACACATGCTTTTATTGCCTCTCCTGAAATTGTAACGGCTTTAATTTTTTCAGGAGATTTAACCTTTGATCCTATAAGAGATTCATTAAAAAATGAAATGGGAGAATATGTTAAATTTGAAGAACCAATATCTATGAATATGCCCATTTTAAGAAATTATAACCTATCAGAATTAGGATATGAAGATCCTAAAAATAATAATAACATAGATATTAAAATTGATTCAAATTCAAAACGTTTGCAAGTTTTATCTCCGTTTCCTTCTTGGAATAGAAAAGATTTATTAAATGTAAAGCTTTTAATAAAAATAAAAGGAAAATGTACTACTGATCATATTTCTATGGCTGGGCCATGGCTAAGATATAGAGGACACCTTGAAAAAATTTCAGAAAATTTGTTAATTGGAGCTGTTAATGCTTTTAATGAAAAAACTAATCATATAAAAAATATTTTAACAGGAAATTATGGAGACATTCTTGATGTAGCAAAATTTTATAAATCAAAAAATATTTCTACTTTAATTGTAGGAGATGAAAATTATGGAGAAGGATCTTCAAGAGAACATGCAGCTATGGAACCTCGTTTTTTAGGAGTTCGTGTGATTATTGCAAAATCTTTTTCCAGAATTCATGAGATTAATTTAAAAAAACAAGGGATTTTAGCTTTGACTTTTTTGGATTCTTCAGATTATCATAAAATTCAAGAGGAGGATACTTTTCATTTTTATATAAGAAATTTTTTTCCTAAAAAAAATATCAATATAAAATTGGTTCATAAAAATGGAAATCAAGACAACATAATAGCTAAACATTCTTATAATGAAAAACAAATTCAATGGTTTATATATGGTTCTTTTTTAAATTTCATAAGAAGAAATAAGAATTAATATTCTAATTTTTTTTTATCATTATTATTATCAATGAAATGATAAAAATCGTTAAGATTTTTCTTTTAAAGAGTATTCTATTTTATCAAATAGGAATATCTCCATGGATAGGAAAAAATTGTAGATATATTCCAACTTGTTCCGATTATATGATTCAATCGCTGAAAAAAGAAAAAAATATCTTTCAAGCTTTTATTATTGGATTAAAAAGAATTCTTAGATGTCATCCATGGGGAAAATCAGGATTTGATCCTGTGAATAATAATAAATAAAACGAGTATGATATACTTATACTGTATGAAAATCATGAAAATATTAGTGGAATATTATTATATAGATTGGGATCCAATAACTAAATTTTCTTTCAAAGGTTTTTCTATTCATGTTTATAGTTTAATGTTTGTTCTTTCTTTTATAACAGGATGGTCTATCATGAAATATATTTATAGAGTTGATAATATCAACCATAAATATTTGGAACCTTTATTGGTATATACTTTTTTAGGAACTATTATAGGAGCAAGATTAGGTCAAATTTTTTTTTATGATTTCTTATATTTTTCAGATCATCATTGGATAGAAGCTTTTTTCCCCATAAGAGAAAACCCTAAAGAAAGTTTGTTTTTAGGAATAATAAAAGGTTATGAATTTGTTGGATATAGAGGATTATCTAGTCATGGAGCAACTATAGGAATTATTTTATCTAGTTTCTTTTATAGCAAAAGAATTTTAAAAAAATCTTTTTTTTGGTTATGTGATAGATTATGTATTGTTGTGTCATTATCTGCAGTTTTTATAAGAATAGGAAATTTTTTCAATTCTGAAATTGTAGGAAAACCATGTGAAATGGTGCCTTGGGCAGTAAAATTTTTACAAATGGATACAGAATATGGAGAAATAATTCCTAGACATCCTACACAAATATATGAATCTATTAGTTATTTATTCATTTTTTTATTTTTATGGTTTTTATATCGAAAAAAAAATGTAAAAATTGGATATATATCTGGAATATTTTTTGTTCTTCTTTGGTCTACTCGTTTTTTTTTAGAATTTATGAAAGAACCACAAGGAGATGAAATCATTCATATGTTATCTTTTAATACGGGACAATGCCTTAGTATTCCATATATTATTTTTGGAGTTTTTATACTTCTTTCTTTAAGAAAAAAGAAATATTTTTTTTCATGAAATTTTTATTAACATTGATAATGACTTTATTTTTTTTATCCTCTGAAAGAAATAAGAATGATTTTTTGTTATTTTCAGATATGGGAGATCAATTGGAAATCGAATTTATCAAACATGGAGAATTATATATGAAGAATGAAAATTTTATTATTAAAAAAATTAATATAGAATTTGCAAGTAGTGATCTAGAGAAAAAAAACGGATTAAAATATAGATCTTTTTTAAAGAAAAATAGTGGAATGTTGTTTTTTTTAAGAAACAAGGAAGAAATTCAAAAAATAATAAATATGAAAGAAATGAGGATTCCTTTAGATATTATTTTTCTTGATAAAAATCATACTGTTATATTTGTAAATAAACATGTTTATCCTGAAATGGAAATAGAAATAGAAGAAGGAAATTATAATAACAATATTAAATATATTTTAGAAGTAAATGCAGGAATGACAGATAAATGGGGAATAAAAATAGGTGTAACGAAAATAATTGATGTTTTAAAAAATTAATTCTCATTCTTTTTATTTATTTTTATTATTATTGACAATAACTTTAAATTATTAAGTATTATGGTTTTTATATCTGATCAAGCTAAAAAGAAATTGATTTCTCTTATGGAAGAAGAAGGTATTTCTAACGATGTTTCTTTTGTTAGATTTGGAGTAAAAAGTGGAGGATGCTCTGGGTTATCTTACGAACTGACTTTTGATAAAGTTCAAAAAAAAGAAGATCAACTTTTTCAACATGAAAATATGAAGATATTGGTAGATAAAAATAGTATTCCTTATTTATCAGGAACTACATTAGAATATTCAGGAGGTCTTAATGGAAAAGGATTTTATTTTAAAAATCCTAATGCTCAACACACTTGTGGATGTGGAAAAAGTTTTTCTTCATAAAAAATGAAATGAAAAAAGATAATAATAAAATATTAGAAAATTTCACAAATTCTGAATATAAATATGGATTTTACACTCCAATAAAATCGGATAAAATTCCAGTTGGATTAAATGAAAAAATTATTCAAAAAATATCAGAAAAAAAAAACGAACCAACATGGATGTTAAATTGGAGATTAGAATCATATGATATATGGAAAAAAATGAAACCTCCTAAATGGGCAAACGTCAATTTTAAAAATCCTAATTTTCAAAATATTAGTTATTATTCTGCTCCAAAAAAAGAATTAAATGAAAAAGATACGGAACTGTTAAACAATACATTTGACAAGTTAGGGATTTCTATAGAGGAAAAAAAATCTTTTTCTGGAATTGCAACAGATATTGTTTTAGATTCTGTTTCTTTAGTTACCACATTTCAAAAAAAATTAAAAGATAAGGGAATTATATTTTGTTCTATCAGTGATGCTTTAAAACAATATCCAGATCTTGTAAAAAGATATTTAGGTTCAGTTGTTTCAAACAATGATAATTTTTATGCAGCTTTAAATTCAGCTGTATTTTCAGATGGTTCATTTTGTTATGTTCCAAAAAAAATTAGATGTCCTATGGAGTTATCAACATATTTTCGTATTAACGAAAGTAGAACAGGTCAATTCGAGAGAACTTTAATTATTGCAGATAAAGGATCTTATGTCAGTTATTTGGAAGGATGTACAGCTCCGCAAAGAAAAGAAAATCAATTACATGCTGCTGTAGTAGAAATTTTAGCTTTGGAAGATTCTGAAGTAAAATATTCAACAGTTCAAAATTGGTATCCTGGAAACAAAGAAGGAGAAGGAGGAGTTTTTAATTTTGTGACAAAACGTGGGTTATGTGAAAATCATGCTAAAATATCTTGGATTCAAGTAGAAACTGGATCATCCATTACTTGGAAATATCCATCTTGTATTCTAAAAGGAGATTTCTCTATGGGAGAATTTTATTCTTTAGCATTGACTAAAAATTTTCAACAAGCGGATACAGGAACTAAAATGATTCATATCGGAAAACAAACTAGAAGTGTAATTATTTCAAAAGGAATTTCTTCTGGTAAAGCTAAAAATAATTATAGAGGATTAGTGAAAATTTCCCCTAAAGCTATAAAATCACGGAATTTTTCTCAATGTGATTCATTATTGATAGGAAATCAGTGTGAAGCTCATACTTTTCCTTATATTCAGGTATATAATTCTAATTCTCAAGTAGAACATGAAGCAACTACTTCAAAAATAGGAAAAGATCAAATTTTTTATTGTAACCAACGTGGTATTAATACAGAAAAAGCAATATCTCTTATTGTTAATGGATTTAGCAATGAAATATTAAAAAAACTTCCTATGGAATTTGCGGTAGAAGCTAAAAATCTTTTAGAAATATCTTTGGAAGGATCTGTTGGATAATGAAAAAATTACATAGTGTTTTTTTGTTATGTTGAGTATAAAAAATTTGCATGTTTCTATAAAAGGAAAAAAAATTCTTCAAGGAATAAATTTAGAAATCCTTTCAGGAGAAATTCATGTAATTATGGGGCCAAATGGATCTGGAAAAAGTACACTTGCTTCTGTAATTTCTGGAAAAAAAGAATACAATATAACAAAAGGAAATATTTTCTTTCTAAAGAAAAATTTAAAAAATCTTTCTCCGGAAGAACGTGCGCATTTAGGAATTTTTATGTCTTTTCAACATCCAGTAGAAATACCAGGTATTTCGGTGATGAATTTTATTAAAACGGCAATAAATGAGTCTCGTAAAGCTAAAGGAATGAATAAAATGTCTGCTAAAGAAATACTTGTTAAGAGTAAAGAAAAATCTGTTTCTCTAAATATAGAAAAAAAATTTTTTTATCGTTCTTTAAATGAAGGATTTTCAGGAGGAGAAAAAAAACGTAATGAAATATTTCAAATGTCAATGTTAGATCCCTTATTATCAATTTTAGATGAAGTGGATTCAGGGCTGGATATAGATGCATTACGTACTGTGGCAAAAGGAATTAATTATTTTTTAAAAAACGAAAGAAATTCTATTTTAATTATTACTCACTATAAAAGAATGTTAGATTATTTATCTTCAGATTATATTATACATATTTTATATGATGGAAGAATTGTTCAATCCGGAAATAAAGATCTAGCAGAAAAATTGGAAAAAGAAGGATATGATTATTGGATAAATAACAAAAAATCACCTTAATTAATTATGTTATACACATATGACGTTAAAAGATAGAATTCTTTCCTATTTCTCAGATTCAGAGAAAAATTGGAATGTAGAAAATACATATATGTCTATGGTACAACGTGAATCTATTGATCTATTTAAAAAAAAAGGATTTCCATCTTATACAGATGAAGAATGGAAAAATACGAATATTCACTCAATTCTGAATCAAAAAGATAATTTTTTTAAAGAAAAACAAAATTTAGAATCTATAATTAAAGAATCTCTTTATTTTAAGGATTCTTTTCTTATTATTTTTGTTAATGGAAAATATAATTCATTTTTTTCTCATACAACATCTTCTTCTAATTCTACTAGCATAGATAATAGTATTATTATATCCAATATTGCTTCACAAAAAGAAGAAATGATTAGAAATTTTTATGGAAAATTATCATATAAATATGATGCTTTTAATACTTTAAATTCCATCTTTTCAAAAGATGGAGTGTATATTCATATTCCTGATAATATTTTTTTGAAAAAACCAATAGAAATATTACACATTTCCACAGAATCAGAAATTTTTTTTCATCCAAGAAATTTGATTATAGTCGGAAAATATTCTTCTGTTAAAATAGTTGAACATCATAGATGTTTAAAAAAATATTTGGGATTGATCAATTCAACCAGTGAAATTTATGCTTTTTATAATAGCAAAATAGAATTTTATAAGATTCAAGATGATTTGAAAGAACATTCCATGATCGATAACACTTTTTTTAAACAAAAACTTTATAGTAAATGTTCAATTTATACTTTTTCTCTTCAAGGAAAATTGATTAGAAATAATTTAAATGTTTATTCTCATGGAGAATCCGCTTCTTCTTATTTATACGGAATATCTCTTTTATCAGAAAATCAATTGATAGACCATCATACTTTAGTAGATCATCTCTATTCTAATTCTATTAGTTTTCAGTTATACAAAAATATTTTATGGGGAAAATCTAAAGGAATCTTTAATGGGAAAATTATTGTAAATAAATGGATCAAAGGAATTAATGCGTTTCAAAGAAACAATAATATTCTTCTTTCTAATGAAGCTTGCATATATACTAATCCTCAATTGGAAATTTTTTCTGATGATGTAAAATGTTCGCATGGTTGTACTGTTGGAAATATTCATGATTCTGATTTGTTTTATTTTCAATCAAGAGGGATTCCAGAAACAAAAAGTAGAGCTTTATTGCTATTTTCTTTTTTAGAAGAAATATTGAAATCTATTAATATTTTTAAACTGAAAAATTTACTTTTAAAAAAAATGAAAAAAAAATTAGATATATATTAATCATAATATATGCTTTCACAAGAAAAAATTCAAAAAATTAGGAATCAATTTCCAATTTTGAATCAAAAAATTGATTCTAATCCTTTAGTCTATATAGATAATGCAGCAACTACTCAAAAACCTTTACAAGTGATTCGGGCTTCTGAAAATTATTATTCTACAATGAATTCTAATATCCATCGTGGATTTCATTTCCTTAGTCAAAAAGCCACTTTTCATGTAGAGAAAGTCAGAAAAAAAATTCAAAGATTTATTCATGCAAAATCTCCTTCAGAAATTATTTTTACAAAGGGAGCTACAGAATCTATTAATTTAGTAGCATATAGCATAACTCCTTTAATCAAAAAAGGAGATGAAATTATTATTTCTTATCTTGAACACCACTCAAATATTGTTCCATGGCAAATTCTTTGTGAGAAAAAAGAAGCATTATTAAAGATTATTCCTATTAATAAAAATGGAATTTTGCAGTTAGAACATTTTGAATTTTTAATTTCAGAGAAAACAAAAATTGTAGCTATTAATCATATATCTAATGTTTTAGGAATAATTAATCCTATTAAAAAGATTATTGATAAATCTCACGAATATGGAGCTTTAGTTTTGATTGATGGAGCACAAGCTATGTCCAATTTATGTTTAAATGTACAAGATCTAAATACGGATTTTTATGTTTTTTCTGCGCATAAAATGTATGGACCTACTGGAATTGGAGTTTTATATGGAAAAGAGAAAATATTAGAAAATCTTTCTCCTTATCAAGGAGGTGGAGAAATGATAAAGAAAGTAAGTTTTAAAAAAACTATTTACTCAGACTTACCATTCAAATTTGAAGCTGGAACTCCCAATATAGAAGGAATTATTGTTTGGGGAGCTGCTATAGATTTTGTAGAGAAAATAGGAATAAAAAATATCCAATCTTATAAAGAAAAACTTTTAATTTATGCTATAAAACGATTAAATGATATTGATGGAATTCAATTATATGGAAATAATGATCCTAAAGAAAAATCTAGTATCATCTCATTTAATTTAAGTAAATTGCATTGTTTTGATGTAGGAAGTGTTTTAGATCGTTTAGGAATTGCTGTTAGAACGGGCCATCTTTGTGCTCACCCTCTAATGAGTTTTTTTAATGTAACAGGAATGATTCGTGTAAGTTTTTCTGTATATAATACTTTTAAAGAAATAGATTATTTGTTTGATGGTCTTTTAAAAGCAAAAAAGTTTTTGTTTAAGTCTTAAAGAAATTTTTTATGATATATGCTATTGTTTATTTTTTGGGAAAACAATTCAAATTGATTGAAAACCAATATGTATATGTTCCTTCCCTTTCTTCTTCTATAAATTTAGGAGAAAAAATTATTTTGAACAAAGTTCTTTTTTTTTATAAAAACGGTTTTTCTAAAATAGGAACTCCTTTTTTGGAAGATATAAATGTTCAAGTAGAAATTTTGAAACATTTAAAAGGAAATAAAATAATTATTTTTAAAAAAAAAAGAAGAAAAGGATATCAAGTAAAAAATGGATTTAGACCTTTTTTTACAAAAATTAAAGTAATTTCTTTTTTAGAAAAAAAATCTGTTTCTAAAGAAAAAATAGAAGAGAATAATAATAAATTTTCATTGAATGGCTCATAAAAAAGGTTCAGGAAGTTCTAGAAATGGAAGAGATTCAAAAGGAAGAAGATTAGGAGTAAAAATATATGGAAACCAATATGTTAAATCTGGAGGAATAATTATTCGTCAAAGAGGAACAAAACATCATCCTGGAAAAAATGTAAAAATAGGAAAGGATCATACTTTGTATGCTGTAAAAAATGGTTTTGTTCTCTTTAAAAAGAAAAGAAAAAACAGATCATTTGTATCTGTTATACAACAGGAACAGGAAAATTGATTAATTTTTTTTATTGACATTGACTGGGTAGTTCAATAGGATAGAGCAACAGTTTCCTAAACTGTAAGTTGTGGGTTCGAATCCCCCCCCGGTCATCTATTAAAATGGTCCCAGCTGGATTTGAACCAGCGACACCCTGATTATGAGTCAGGTGCTCTAACCAACTGAGCTATGGGACCCAATAATAATAATGATGAAGATAAATTTGAATATATAAATGCAATGTTACAACAATATTTAACCTATTACAAATTTTTTTTTGATTTCAAATTCAAAAATGATCCATTCTTTGTTTTTTTATTATTATTGAATGTTGATTAAAAAATCATATTAGAAATGGATACTATTAGAAATAAAAAATTATCTTCAGTATTTTATACAGAAATTGCAGAAATTTTACACAAAGAATTTAATAATAGTAGTAGTAATTATTTAGTTACTTTAATTAGAGTTTATCTTTCATGTGATATGAGTTTCATAATGGGATATATAGCAATATATCCTTTTTTAGATAAAAATATTTTAAAAAAAATTCGTTTAAATTCTGGTTTTTACAGAAAATTATTATCTAAAAAACTTAGATATCGCGTTAAAAAAATTCCAGAATTAGATTTTTGTTTGGATAAATCTTTAGAAATTATGGAAAAAAAAGAAAAAAAATTTTTTTATAATTTTTGAAAACTTCTTTTTATATATCAATACGATATTTTTTTTCTAAAAAAAAAACAAATATTGTTAATATTATTCTTTTTTTATCGACTCTCTCTCTTACTATATCTACATTGACCTTATCTATAATTTTATCTGTATTTTCTGGATTAAAAGATTTAAATGTAAAATTTTACAAGACTCATTATCCTGATATTACTATTTCTTCTAATTCTAATGAGAAAGAAATTCATGTTAATGACAATATTCTATTGAAAAAAATAAAAGATACAAAAGGTATTTTGGCTTTTTCTAAAACTATGGAAAAAAAAGTTTATTTCCACTATAAAGATGATGTCTATTTATTTTATTTAAAAGGGGTCGATTCTGAATACCAAAAAGTTATGAATATTTTTCAAAAAATTATCATAAACAAAAATACAAAAAATGATAAAATGAATATATATGTCAGTTTATTTTTTCCGATAATTCATTATTTGTCATTTCTTCCTGTAAAAATTAAATTTTTTTATTTTTTTAAAAAAAATAAACATTTAGTTCCTTTTTTTATAGAAAAAAAAGCAAAAATAAAAGGATTTTTTAAATTCAATCAACAAACTGATCATAAATATTTATTTTGTGATCTTTATGAGATTCAAAATTTAATAAAAAGAAATGTTTTTCAGACATTAGAAATAAAAATTAGTAAGAATGAAAATGTCGAACAAATAAAAAGAATATTGAAAAAAAAATTGGGATCTCAGTTTTTAATAAAAACACGTATAGAAGAGGAAAAAGCTTTTTATAAAGTTATAAATACGGAAAAAATATTCATTTATTTTTTATTCAGTTTAATTGCATTAATTACTGGATTCAACTTAATGAGTGCCATTTATATTTTGCAAATAGATAAAAAAAATCAACTTTTTGTATTATGGAGTTTTGGGTATTCATTATATGATATAAAAAAAATTTTTTTTTATATAGGAATTCTTATTACTTTTTTTGGATGGGTTACTGGAATTTTTGTCTCTTACATCGTTTTTTTCTTACAAAAAACATATCATATTTTTATGATTGTAGAGAAAATTCCTTTTCCCTTAAAATTTACAATAGAAGATTTTTTTCTTATAACACCTGTTATTTTTTTTGTGGGAATTATTGTCTCTTTCCTTTCTTATAGGAAGAGATATTTTTAATCTAAAAAATACCTTTTTAAAGGTTCTGATGCTTCTACATTAGAAAAAATTTCTTTTGCTTCTTTTTCAAATTCTTTAATGTTTGGAAATCTATTAGAATAATGTCCTAATAGTAATTTTTTCACTTTGGCTTTTTTCGCCATATAAGCAGCTTGTTTTGCCGTAGAATGTCCTGTATTAATTGCTCTATTTTCTTCTTTTTTTAAGAAAGTGGATTCATGATATAATAAATCTACAGATTTTATCTGTTCTATAATAGGTAAATAATAAGAGGTGTCTGAACAAAAAGCATAAGATAATATTTTAGAAGGATCGAACGTTAGTTGACAATTAGGAATAATTTTTCCTTCATTTGTCATAAAGTCTTTTCCAAGTTTTAAGTTTTTGTAATCTATAATTTTAATGTCTGGAATTTTTTGAATTTCTTTCATGTTTAATTTTCTATTATTATTTGGTTTTTCTTTGAAAAGAAATCCATTTGTATAAATTCTATGTTTTAGTGGAATGGTATATACTTCTATTTTTTCATTTTCCATAATTTTTTCTTCTTTTTCAGAAGATAATTCGATGTGATCAATACAATATTTAAGTTTTGTATAAGACCATTTAAAATGAGTATCAATAATTTCTTTTAATCCTTTTGGAGCATAAATACTTACTGATTTTTCTCTTCCTAATAAATGAAAAGTTGATAGGAGTCCTATAAGACCAAAAAAATGATCTCCATGTAAATGAGATATAAATATATGCACTATTCTATTAAATTTTATTTTTGCTTTTCTTAATTGAACTTGAGTTCCTTCTCCACAATCAATGAGAAAAGAATATCCCTTCATCTCCAATATTTGAGCTGTAGGATAAAATTTATCTGTTGGAATTGAAGAATGACAACCCAATATAGTTAATGAAGGTCTTCTCATTATTTTATTTATCTCTATATTAGATGAATAAGCTTAATAAGCTTTTTAAAAGCTTGAATTCTATAGATTCATTTCTTTAACAATAATTTTTTTAGAAATATTTTCATTCAATTTTTTCTTCTATCCTTTCTATCAAGGGAAGGATATCTGTAGGAATAGATTCCAGGAGTTCCATCTAAATATTCTATTCTTAAGAGTCAAAAAAACATATTTCTTGTTTTTTTGAAAAAAAATCCTGTTTTAAAGAATTTTTTTGTAGCAAAAACAATTTGTTTCATATTTTTCTTCTTTTTTTGAAAAGAAAAACACAACCTGCTGGAATAACTAAACAACTAATTATTAAAATTGATAAAATGATGCTATTAAAATTTGATTGATTTGAAAGTATTTCTTCATTGAAAAAAAACATAGTAACAATAGCAAGAGCATTATTAAAAATATGCCATAAAATGCAATCCAGTATAGAGTTAGTTGTAAAATATATGAATCCTATAAAATTTCCAATTAAAAAACCTCCTACAAATTGCCAAGGATTCATGTGAGTTAGTCCAAATAAAAAAGAGGAAAAAAGAATAGCTTTTATTGGATGTATTTTATTTTTTAACATTCCATTTAAAATAATTCCTCTAAAAAGAACTTCTTCGCATATAGGCGCTAATAAAACGGTAGTAGAAAGAAATGGAATTGTATTTTTAGATTCTTCTTTCATAAAATCTTCTATTTCTTTATACATATCTCCTAATAATGGTCCTTCTTTTGGAACAAATGAAGTAATACAGTCATTAAGTATGATCAGACAAAACATCACACAAGAAGTGACAAGATAAATATACCATGGAGAAATTTTAAATGAGAATTCAATGAGAAGATTTTTTTTTTTAGCTTGATGAGAAATTAAAAGAAATAAAAAAATAAAAGGAATTGTATATGATATGGCAAATATCATACTTTCAGGTAAGTTTATAACAATCAATAACTTTCTAAAAATGAAATTGAATAAATTTAAAGCAGTAAAAGATAAAATTAATAAAAATGATTCAATATAATTTATTTTGAAATAGTTCTTCATATCATAAAAAATAAAAATTCGTTATTATATATATAAAAAAATTATTTTATATCTTTGTTTTCTGCTATAGATTTTAACATTTTTTTTCATATAAAATAAATTTTATCGTTTATTTTTCTTTTACTACTTACAAAGTAAAGCATATTTTTTATCATTTTTTACTTTTTGTATTTTTTTTTATGATTTAATCAAATAATTTTTTTAAAAATAAATAAAAATTTGATGATAAATTTTGATATCCATTTTTTGTTTAAAAATTATGAATTTTTTTTCTTAGACAAAAAAAGTCTAAATCATTCTAGAATTTTTTTCAGATATTCTCAACTACTAAAAATGATAAAAAAATATGAAAATATATGTTCCATTGTTCCTGTAGGAATTTCTGTAGAGGGAAGGAAAATTTTTAAATTTCAATGGGGGACAGGAAAGATAAAAATTTTTATTTGGTCCCAAATGCATGGAAATGAAACTACAGGAACAAGAGCGATGTTTGATATTTTTCATTTTTTTAAAAAAAAAGAAGAATATGATCTAGTTAGATTTTTAAGAAAAAATTTAACCATTTTTTTTATTCCTATGTTAAATCCTGATGGATCTAATAAATTTAAAAGACGTAACTCTGTGAATATTGATTTGAATCGAGATGTTCTTCGTTTGCAATCTCCAGAAATTAGGATCTTATTATCTGAAATAGAAAAAAATCACCCTCATATTTTATTTAATTTACATGATCAAAGAAGTATTTATAATATTGGAGATAAATTTTTTAATCCAGCTATTTTATCTTTTTTAGCACCTTCTGTAAAAGGACCTACAAAAGTTACTAAAGAAAGAAAAAAAGCCATGGGATTAATCTATTCTATTACAAATAGTATGAAAAAAGTGTTACCAAAAATAGGATCAATAGGAAGATATTCTGATGAATTATTTCCTACAGCTACTGGAGATAATTTACAAGAAAAAGGTTATCCTTGCATTCTTTTTGAAGCAGGATTTTATCCCAAAGATAGTCAAAAAGAAATTATTAAAAAATATAATACTTTATCTATTCTTGCAGGATTTTATTTTTTTTCTACTAAAGAAAAATCTATTGAGAAGAATTACAAATCTTATTTTTTCATTCCTGAAAATAAAAAAAATCTATTTGATAAAATTTATAGAGAGGTTCAAATACAGAAAGGAAAAAAAAAGTTTCTAGTTGATATAGGGATTATGAGATATGAAGAATTTGATCCTTTTCAAAAGAAAATTAATTTTATTTCAAAAATAGTTGATATAGGAGATTTGTCTAATTTTTTTGCATATGAAGAGATCATTACTCATGGAAAAAAGTTTCATTATAATGGAAAAGAAGTTAGAAATTTTCCAGAGATTGGAGATAGAGAGTTATTATTTAAAATTTTTTAAAATTAGAAACTGTTAATTTTTTTCTTCCTTTTTTTCTCCTTCTAGAGAGAATGTTCTTTCCGTTTTTTGTTCTCATTCTTTTTAGAAACCCATGAACATTTACTTTTTTTCTATTAGAAGGTTGATAAGTTCTTTTCATTCATTTAATAATTTTGTATGTATGTTGTTCTTTATTTATTTTTATTTAAGAACAAAATAATAGAATTATAATTCCAATAATAAAACCTGTTAAAAAAAAAATAAAACGTCTATAAAAACTCATAATTCAATTATGAACAATCATAATAATAAATTACATAAAGTTTTTTATTATTTAAAAAATAATTTCTCATATTTTTTTCAAATTTTAGTTAAAAAATATTTTATTAAGAAATATGCTTGAAAAGCAGAAAACTATTGCAACGCAAATTTCCTTGAAAGGAATTGGATTATATACTGAAAAAAACGTTACTATTACTTTAAAGCCAGCACCTGTACATACGGGATTTCTTTTTGTAAGGACAGATATAAAAGGAAACCCTTGTATGAAAGCACATATTTCATTGATTAATGAAACAAATAGAGGAATTATTCTTCTAGAAAAAAATAGGTTAAAAATTTGTACAAGTGAACATGTGTTGGCGGCTTTTGCAGGAATGGATTTAGACAACGTGATTGTAGAATTAGATAACATAGAATTTCCTATAATGGATGGTTCTTCTAAATATTTTGTGGAGGCAATTGAAAAAGTAGGAATTGTAGAACAAAATGCAGAAAGAGAATATTTTTCAGTAAAAAAAATAATATCATATTCTGATACAAAAACAGGAGTAGAAATTTTAGCTTTGCCAGCTCAAAGATTTGAAATTGCAATTATGGTTGATTTTGATTCAAAATTTATTTGTACACAAAATGCTGTTCTTAAACATTTAGATCAATTTAAGCAACAAATAGCAAAATCAAGGACTTTTTGTTCTCTTTCTTTTTATGAAGAAAAAAAAAGAGAAATTAACAATCATGAAAATGAAGTGGCTAAGCATTATCTTTTAGATATTATGGGATATTTGACTTTAATAGGAGTCAAATTAAAAGGAAAAATAATTGCTTACAATCCGTGTCATCATGCAAATGTCCAATTTGCAAAAAAATTAGTGAAAAGCATTCAAATTCAAACATTTTTCAAAAAAAATATTCCTGAATTTGATTTAACAAAAGAACCTATTTTTGATATTAAAAGGATTATGAAGATTTTGCCACATAAACCTCCATTTTTGCTAGTAGATAAAATTATAGAATTAACAGAAAATAGAGTTATAGGAATAAAAAATGTTACTATGAATGAACCTTTTTTTATAGGACATTTTCCCAAAGAACCAATTATGCCTGGAGTATTACAAATAGAAGCTATCGCACAAGTAGGTGGTATTTTAGTATTAAATAAAATGAAAAATCCAGAATTGTATTCTACATATTTTTTAAAAATAGATAAAGTAAAATTTAAAAAAAAAGTAATTCCTGGAGATTTATTAATATTTCAAGTAGATTTACTAGAACCTATAAAAAGAGGAATAGTTCATATGAAAGGGAAAGGTTATGTTAATAGAAAATTAGTTATGGAAGCAGAAGTAATGGCAAAAATAGTAAAAATGAATGAATCTAAAACAGATGAATATTAGAAAAATAAAAATTTAGATGACATATCTAATTCTAATGTCATAACATATACAAAGTTACTGATTTTTTCCATGTTTTTCCCCGAAAAAGGAAATGCTGAAGTTAATGTTAGTTCATAACTGTCAAAAAAACAAATAAAAAATTTTTAGAAAAAATATAAAGAATTAATTATGAGTATTTTAATAGATGAAAACATTCAAGTGATTGTTCAGGGATTAACGGGAAAAGAAGGGTTATTTCATACTGAACAAATGATGAATTACGGAACTTCTATAGTGGGAGGAGTGACACCAGGAAAAGGTGGAGAAGTTTATTTAGGAATTCCTATTTTTAATACTATGTATGAAGCCGTTCATAATACAGGAGGAAATATTAGTGTTATTTTTGTTCCTTCTTTATTTGCTTCAGATGCCATTTTAGAAGCAATTAGTATAAACATTGAAATGATTGTATGTATAACTGAAGGAATTCCTGTTTCAGATATGGTTTTAGTAAAACATTTTTTAAAAGGGAAAAAATCACGATTAATTGGACCTAATTGTCCTGGAATTATCTCTTCACAAAAAGCAAAAGTAGGAATCATGCCTAATTTAGTTTTTAATAAAAAAGGAACAATAGGAATTGTTTCTAGATCTGGAACACTTACTTATGAAGCAGCAGATCAAATAGTAAAAAAAGGATATGGAATTTCTACGGCCATTGGAATAGGGGGGGATAGTATTATTGGAATGAATATGAAAGAAATTGTAAATCTTTTTTTGAAAGATGATGAGACAGAATGTATTGTTATGATTGGAGAAATAGGAGGACAATTAGAAATTGAAGCGGCGAAATGGATAAAAAAATCAAAAAAGAAAAAACCAATAATAGGTTTTATTGCAGGTCAAACTGCACCTAAAGGCCGTACTATGGGACATGCTGGAGCTATTATAGGAAGGGAAAAAGAAACAGCACAAGTAAAAATGAATATTATGGAAGAATGCGGAATTCACATAGTCAAATCTCCTGCAGAAATAGGAATAAAGGTAGATGAAGTTCTTCATTTAGAAAAATAAAAAAAATGGAAAAATTTTTAATAACTGGATTAGGGAATCCAGGGTCATTGTACAAAAATACAAGACATAATTTTGGATTTTTAATTTTAGATCAAATTGCAAAAAAGTATTTTTTTTCTTTTTCAGAAAAAAAATTAGGTTTTGTTTCAATTTTAAATTTTAAAAAAAAAAATTTTCTTTTTAAAACCTTCAACTTATGTAAACCTTTCTGGAATTTCTGTTAAACACTGGATGAATAAAGAGAATATTTCTTTAGAAAATATTCTCATCATATCTGATGATATTTATCTTCATTTTGGTCGTTTTCTTTTAAGAGGAAAAGGAGGAAATGGAGGACATAACGGATTAAAAAATATTGAGGAAAAATTAGGAACATCTCATTATGCCCGTCTTCGTTTCGGTATTGGTCATGATTTTCTTTTTTCATATCAAAAAAAAATGAACAAAGTAAATTATGTCTTAGGAAATTGGAATGAAAAAGAATATCAAAATTTATTAAAAAGATTATCAATAGGAATTGATATAATATTTTCATTTATTTTAAATGGGTTACAAAAAACTATGAACTTATTTAACAAAATAAATTAATTTTCAAAAAAAAATTAGACCTTGTAGTTTAATTGGATAGAATATAGGACTCCGATTCCTATGGCATGGGTTCAAATCCCTTCAAGGTCATTTAAAAATAATTATTAAATTTTTATTTCTTTATGATTCATTATATTCGTAATTTTTGTATCATTGCACATATAGATCATGGAAAAAGTACTTTAGCAGATCGTTTATTAGAATTTACAAAAACTGTTTCCTACAACACAAAAAGAAATCAACATCAGTTACTTGATAATATGGATTTAGAAAGAGAACGTGGAATTACTATTAAGAGTCATGCAGTTCAAATGGAATACAAATACAAAAATAAAATATATGTATTAAATTTAATTGATACTCCAGGACATGTTGATTTTTCTTATGAAGTATCTCGTTCTATTTCTGCATGTGAAGGAGCTTTATTGGTTGTGGATTGTACGAAGAGTGTGCAAGCACAAACTGTATCTAATCTTTATTTAGCATTAAAAAAAAATCTTGTAGTCATTCCTATTTTAAATAAAATAGATTTGTCTGATTCAAGATCAGAATGTGTAATAGAAGAAATGGTAGAATTAATGGGATGTACTCCTAAAGATATTATTTCTGTAAGTGCAAAGAATGGATTGGGGATTGAAAAAGTTTTAGATCAAATTGTGACAAAAATTCCTCCTCCAAATGGAGATCCAGAATCTCCTCTTCAAGCATTGATTTTTGATTCTTTATATAATCCATTTACAGGAGTAGAGGCATATTTTAGAATAAAAAATGGATGTATGAAAAAAGGACAAAAATTGAAATTTATGTCTACAAAAAAAATTTATTATGCTTATGAAATAGGAATTTTAAAATTAAAACATATTTCTAAAAATAAAATTGAAACAGGAGATGTCGGATATGTTGTTTCTGGAATAAAAAATACTTTTGAAGTAAAAGTGGGAGATACTATTACTGATGCAAAAAATCCAGCTTTAAAAACAATAAGTGGATTCGAAGAAGCTAAACCTATGGTTTTTTCTAGTATTTATCCAGTGAATTCTGATCAATATGAAGAATTACGTTCTTCTATGGAAAAATTACAGTTGAATGATTCTGCTTTTACTTTTAGAACAGAATCTTCTCCTGCTTTAGGATTCGGATTTCATTGTGGTTTTTTAGGATTTCTTCATATGGAAGTAGTTAGAGATCGTCTTGAACGTGAATATGGAATTTCTGTGATTGTTACTATTCCTAATGTTTCTTATAGAGTTTTTATGAAAAAAACATTGACTAAAAAAGTCATAGAAGTGAGTAATCCTTCATTTTTTCCAGAAACAGAAAAAATACATAAAATAGAAGAACCTTATGTTTTTGTTTCTATTTTGACAAAAGAAAAATATATAGGGAATGTGATATCTTTATGTATTGAAAAACGTGGAAAAATGATTGAAAATCAACATTATTTAACCTCTGGAAGAGTTAAAATTATGTTTGAAATGCCTTTAGCTGAAATAATATTCGATTTTTATGATAAATTAAAAACAATATCTAGTGGATATGCTTCTTTTGATTATAATTTTTTAGGTTATAGAAACTCTGATTTAAAAAAATTAACTGTATTAATTAATTATCAAAAAGTAGAACCATTATCCCTTTTAGTCCATCAAGACAATGCTTTTTTTATGGCAAGAAAAATATGTAAAAAATTATCTATTTTAATTCCGAAACATCAATTTAGTATCCCTATTCAAGTTTCTATTTCTGGAAAAATTGTTGCAAGAGAAACAATTAAAGCTTTAAGAAAAAATGTCATAGAAAAATGTTATGGAGGAGATATTTCTAGAAAACGGAAACTTTTGGAGAAACAAAAAAAAGGAAAGAAAAAAATGCGTCAAATAGGGAAAGTTGAAATCCCTTCATCTACTTTTATGACTTTTTTAAAAGTTAAAAATTAATTTCATAAAAAAAAAGTTAAATATGTCAATAATTAAAATAGGAATCAATGGTATTGGTAGGATAGGAAAATTGGTTTTAATGTCTGCTTTAAAGAGAAACAACATTGAAATTGTTTCTGTAAATGATTTAGTCAATACTGAGTATTTAGCATATATATTAAAATATGATTCTGTCCATGGTTTTTTTAAAGGAGATATTTCCATAGAAAATGACAATTATATAATTTTGAATGGAAAAAGAATTAAAGTAAGTAATGAAAAAGATCCTAATAATTTAGAATGGGGAAATTTAAATGTCAATTATGTGGTGGAATCTACCGGTCTTTTCTTAACAAAGGACTTAGCAGAAAGTCATTTACAATCAGGAGCTAAAAAAGTTGTATTATCTGCTCCTCCAAAAGATGATATTCCAATGTATGTAATGGGAGTCAATCATAAAATGATGAAATCTCATGAAAGAATTATATCCAATGCTTCCTGTACTACGAATTGTTTGGCTCCAATAGTTAAAGTATTAAATGATAATTTTGGAGTGTCAAAAGGATTGATGACGACGATACATGCTGCCACTGCTACTCAAAAAATAGTAGATTCTGTTTCTAGTAGAGATTGGAGATCTGGAAGATCTTCATTAACTAATATTATTCCTTCATCTACAGGAGCTGCAAAAGCAGTTGGAAAAATTATTCCAAGTTTAGATGGAAAGTTGACAGGAATGGCTTTTAGAGTTCCAATTTCTAATGTTTCTGTATTAGATTTAACTGTTTGTTTAAAAAATCGTACTAATTATAATCAGGTTAAATATTATATGAAAAATGCATCTGAAACTACATTAAAAGGAATTCTAGGATACACAGAAGAAGCTGTTGTTTCTACGGATTTTATAGGAGATCAAAGAATTTCTATTTTTGATGCAAATTCTAGTATTATGTTAAGTCCTACTTTTATAAAAATAGTTTCATGGTATGATAATGAAGTTGCTTATTCTACTAAATTATTGGATCTCATTGATTATATGCATCATTTATTATGATGATGAAGATCATTATGGAATATAATTTAAAAAAATCAATTTTTTTTTGTATTTATCTGTATCTGTTTGAAAAATAAAATTTTTAATCCCATTACTGATCATTAAATAGGGAGCTTTTATTTTTTTGTTATAATAAGAAATTTGGTTAAAGGTTCTTTGTGTGAGTGAAACATTTGGAGCTTTACATTCTATGAGAATATAGGGTTTTTTTTCTAAATGAACTAAAAGGTCTAATCGTTTATTTAATTTATTTATTTGAAAAGGAACTTCTACCCATATGTTTGAGTTTTTGTAATTTTTTACTTTTTTTAATAAAAAAATTATATATTGTCTGATGACTTCTTCTTTAGTAAAAGAATAAAATTTTTTTCTAATTTCACAATATATATAAGTTTTGTTTTTTATTTTTTTTAAATGCAAATAATTAAGAAAAAAATGAAAAAAGGACATAAAATATGATAATTAATAATTTTTATAAAAAAATAGTAGATTGCGTCATTATAGGATCTGGTCCAGCAGGGTATTCTGCAGCTATATATGCTGCACGTGCAGATTTAAATCCTATTATTTTTTCTGGATTCCAACCTGGAGGTCAATTGACATCTACAACAAATGTAGACAATTATCCTGGATTTCCTTTAGGAGTTAGTGGAAAAGTCCTTATGGAAAATTGTAAAAAACAAGCAGAACGTTTCAACGCTGTAATTATACATAAAAGTGTAAGTGAAGTTCATTTTTCTCATCAAAAAGGGGAAATACATCGTATTGATTTGGAAAGCAAAGAAAGTATCGAAAGTAAAGGAATTATTATAGCTACAGGTTCTCGTCCTAAGTTTTTAGGAATAGAAAAAGAAAAAAAATTGACAGGATTAGGAATTTCTTTTTGCGCTACTTGTGATGGTTTTTTTCATAAAGGAAAAAATGTTGCTGTTGTAGGAGGAGGAGATACAGCTTTAGAAGAAGCTAATTATTTATCAAATATTTGTAAAAATGTATATTTATTAGTTAGAAAAAATTATTTTAGAGCTTCTAAAGCATTACAAAATAGTATTTTAAATAAGAAAAACATAAACATATTATTTGGACATAGAATTATAGAAATTATTGGAAATCATTTTTTGGAAGGAATTAAAATAATTAATAATAATAATCAAACAAGTAAGATTGTTTTGAGTGGATTATTTATAGCTATAGGTCATTCTCCTAATACAGACATTTTTAAAAAGAAACTTGACTTAGATAAAAAAGGATATATTCTTGTAGAAAAAGGAAGTACTCGTACTAATAAACCGGGAGTATTTGCTGCAGGAGATGTGCAAGATCCTATTTATCGTCAAGCGATTACTTCTGCTGGAAGCGGTTGTATGGCGGCTTTAGATTTAGAAAAGTATCTAAATTTAGAATTTAAAAAATAATTAATACTAATTTTTCATGAAAGAAAAAAAAAACGGTCATTTTTTTCATTTTTTGATTTCTCACGCTAAAACTTATGGATTTGTTTTTCCTTCTAGTGAAATTTATGGAGGATTAAATGCAGTTTACGATTATGGTCAATATGGAGTAGAATTAAAAAACAATATTAAAGAATATTGGTGGAAATCTATGACTCAAATACATGAAAATATAGTAGGATTGGATTCCTCTGTTCTTATGCATTCTAATGTTTGGAAAGCATCTGGACATATTGACAAATTTAATGAATTTTTAATTGATAACAAAGATTCTAAAAAAAGATATAATCCAGAAAAATTAATTAAAGAATATGTAACCTTTATGCAAAAAAAGTGTTCTAAAAAAATGTCTCATAGTAAAAAAAACGAAATATTATCTCGTTTAGATCAATCTTTTAAAAAAAATGATTTTTCAGACATTCGTGTTTTAATTGACGAATTAAATATATATGATCCCATATGTGGTTCTAAAAATTGGACAAACATTCGTCCTTTTAATATGATGTTTAAAGTCAAAGAAGAAAAAGGAGATTTATTTCTTCGTCCAGAAACTGCTCAAGGAATATTTTCTAATTTTTTAAATATTAAAAAATCTAATAGAATGAAAATTCCATTTGGAATAGCTCAAATAGGAAAATCATTTCGAAATGAAATGATTGCAAGACAGTTTATTTTTCGTATGCGTGAGTTTGAACAAATGGAGATGCAATTTTTTATTCTTCCTAAAGAAGAAATGAAATGGTATGAATATTGGAAAAAAATTCGTTTAAAATGGCATTTAGAATTAAATTTAGGAAATGAAAAATATAAATTACGTGATCATGAAAATAAACTCGCTCATTATGCAAGTATTGGTTCGGATATAGAATTTCATTTTCCTTTTGGATTTAGAGAAATGGAAGGAATTCATTCCCGTAGAGATTTTGATCTAAAAAATCATGAAATTTTTTCAAAGAAAAAATTAAGAATTTTTTGTGAAAAAAATAAATTAGAAAGTTATATTCCTTATGTTATAGAAACTTCTTTAGGATTAGATCGTCTTTTTTTAGCCATATTTTCTTCTTCTCTTAAAAAAGAAAAATTAAAAAATGGAAATCAACGTATTGTATTAAAAATCCCACCTTATTTATCTCCTATAAAAGCTGCTATATTTCCATTGGTTCAAAAAGATGGATTACCAGAAATTGCAAAAAAAATTTTTAATGATTTAAAAATAGATTATAGATTGATTTATGATCAAAAAAAATCTATTGGAAAACTTTATCGTAGACAAGATGCTATTGGAACTCCTCTTTGTTTTACTATAGATCATGATACTTTAAAAAGTAACACAGTCACAATGAGATATAGAGATACTATGTTACAAAAAAGAGTTCATATAAATAATATTTCTAAAATGATAGAAAATGAAACTGGACTTAAAAATATTTTGATAAAATTATCTAAACAATCAATCAATCAATAAAATTATTGAGATAATTCTCTTATTTTTGCTCCTAGTTCTTTTTTCAGAAATTCTTCTATTTTTTTCATTATTTTATTGATAATGATATCAGTTAATGTCTTTTTTTTGCTTTCAAAGAAAAAACTTATGGTATAAGATTTTTTTGATTTTGGTAAGTTTCTTCCTTCATATAAATCGTATATTTCAATTTTTTTAATAAAACCTTTTTCTTTCTTTTTCATTAATTGATAAACTTTTTCAAAAGAAATAGTTTTATCTATTAAAAATGATAAATCTCGTTTTGAAGTAGGATATTTAGAGTATGGAACATATAGAACTTTTTTTTCTTGAATAAAAGATATTAAATATTCCCAATCAATTTCTGCATAGAATATTTCTTTTTTTTGAAGAAAAAATTCTTCTTTTATTTTTCCTAAAAAAACAAGATTTTTATTTTTATATTGAATTGATATACTTTTTTCTAAAAGAGGATGTGAAAATAATATTTGTGAATAGTTGTTAATTCCACAAATTTGAAAAATTTGTTCAATAATTCCTTTTAAATAAAAGAAAGAAGAAGAATTTATTGGATCTATCATTCTTTTCTTTTCTGTTTCTGACATAGAAAGACTTAAGAAGGTTTTTTCTAAAAATTTATTATTTTCTTGAAAATATATTTTTCCAATTTCAAAAAATCTTATTTTTATATTTCCTCTGTTATGATTATACTTTATACAATTTATCATTCCAAATAATAAACTAGAACGCATTGAATTATAAAATTTATTTGTAGGATTAATGATATTAATTTCTTTTCTATTAAAAAAAGAATTTAATAAACAAGAATATTCATTTTTTTTGTTCATAGAATAATTTATAACTTCTTGAAATCCATGACAAACCAATTGTTTAGAAATGATTTTCTGTATTTCTTCTTTTGTTTTATGAAAAAAGTTAGGAAATGGAGATATTCTTATATTATTATTGTTAGATATTTTTATATTATTTATTCCATAAATACGTAATATTTCTTCTATTAAATCAATTTCTCTTTGTACATCAATTCTATAAGGTGGAACAAGAACTAATAAAAATTTTTCATTTTCAGAAACAATAATGACTTCAAGTAAGAATAAAATTTTTTTAATTTTCTCTTTTGAAATAGATTTTCCTATAGTTTCTCTAATTTTTTTATAACGAAGTTGAATTTTAAAAGGAAATATAGGTTGAGAACAAATATCAATTATATCGGAACCAATCTTTCCTTTTGTAATTTTTTTTATAAGAATAGCAGTTCTTTGTAACGCATATACAATTTGATGAGGATCTACTCCTCTTTCAAATCTAAATTTTGCATCTGTTTTTATAAAATGTCTTTTTCCAATAGAACGGATAGTCATAGGATCAAAATAAGCGCTTCCCAAAAAAATATTTTTAGTTTTGGAATTAATATTTGAATTTTTACTATTTATAATCCCAGCTATTGATAAAGGTTTTTTCGTATCATGGATAATTAAATCTTTTTCGTTTAATTTTCTCTTTCTATTATCAACAGATTCGAAAATTGTGTGATTTTTTGCATTTCTTATTATAATTTTTTTCCCCTCTATTTGATCCATATCAAAAATATGGATAGGTTGTCCTAATTCATGCATTACAAAATTCGTAACATCAATTATATTATTAATAGGGTTGATCCCAATTGATTTTAATCTAAAACTTAACCAATTTGGAGATGGATTTATTTTGATTTTAGAAATCACAATTCCAGAATATCTAATACATTTTTTCTTTTCTTCAATAAAAATTTGAAAACAATATTTGTTATTGGATATATCTTTTTGATAACTATTATTTATTATTGGTTTTAATAAATGTACCTTTTTGTATCCACGAAATGTTAAAACAGCGTATAAATCTCTAGCTATCCCATAATGACTCATAGCATCAGCACGATTAGGAGTTATTTCTATATCTAAGATATTATCTTCATCTTCTATATGATTTTCTTTTTCTATGAAGATCTTTTTTATCCTTTTTACTGGAAACCCAATATCAGTAAGAATACTAGATATTTTTTCTATACTAAGATCAATAGAAATATATTTTTTTATCCAATTATATGAGATTCTCATATTATTACAGACATAATCAATATTAAAATTGATTCTTTTCTTTTATTTTGATTATTAATTGGTCTCAAAATACCTACTTTATTTGAAGTATACAATTCAAAACTAACAAAATCTTCATTAAAAGAAGATAATATTTCAATTAGAAATTTTGAATTAAATCCTATTTTTATTTCTTTTTTTTGTAAACTATTATCAATAAATTCATATTGAATTGTTAAAAAGCTATAAATATTTTCATCGTATTCTTCATAAATTTTTAATTTTTTATCAAAATAAAAACGAATAAAACTTGTTTTTTTTTTATTTAAATTCGATAAAAGAGATATTCTTTTTATAGAATTTAGGAATAAAACACGATTTATAATAAATAAGACATCATATTTATGAATAGGAATAACCGAATTATAATTTGGATATTTTTTGTTGCTTAATAAGCATGAAAAAGTTTCATTCATAAAATGAAATTTTATGTCAATTTTATTCCTATATTCAATAGTTACTTTACTTTTTTTATTGGGTTTATTTACTAATAAAAATTTTTTAAGGATTTCAATGGATTTTTTTGGAAGAATAAATTCAATCAATTGGTCTAATTGAATATGATTTATTGTATATTTTACTAATTTGTAAGTATCTGTAGCTACAAAAGTAGATCTCTCTGAAGAAAATTGAAAAAAAACTCCATTTATAACACTTGGTAATTCTTCTTTATTTTCAATAATAAAAGAAGTTTTTTTTAAAATATTAAAAAAAACATTAGAAAATATAGTTATTTTTTTAGTTTCTTTTTCAATTTCTTTTAAATTTTTAAAAAAATCATTAAGAATATGATTCTTATCCCAAAGAAGAATAGGAATATCGTAGTTTCCTTGTTTTGAACAAATATTTAGTATTTTTTTTTCCTTTATGAATTTGATGAGAATAATTTCATCTAAAAATGTAGATAAAATATCTATTATCAATTGGGAATGGACAGAGACTTTTTCTTTTGAATATTTTTTTACATATACTTGTATTTCTGTCTTAATTATATTTTCTGAATCGGAATCGGAGAACATAATAATTAATTTTTCTCCAAAAATTTCAAAAATAAAATGTTCTGAATTTTTATTAGATTTAATAATTCTATGTAAAAGGCGTAATTTTTGTAAAAGAGAAATGTTAGAAACAGAAAAATACATGTTTTACATGTTTTATTTTTTTTTTAAATAAATAGCGTGAGGGGGAATTGAACCCCCGACCTCTGGGTTATGAATCCAACGCTCTAACCAACTGAGCTATCACGCCTTCTCTTTTTTTATAAAAAAAATATGCTTCTTAAAAAGAATTTTAAGACTAAAGGTAGTATATTTTTGTTTGATAAATCATTTTATGATATAAAATTATGATTTTTGATTTAAGTCATTATAGAAAAAATTATAAAAAAAATTCACTAATGGAATATGATATTCCTTTGGATCCCTTAATATTATTTCATTCTTGGTTTCAAGAGGAAAAAAATATTCATCAAATAAATGAAGAACCTAATGCTATGTCTATTTCAACCATAGGAGAAGATGGAGTTCCAGAAACGAGAATTGTTTTATTAAAAATGTATTCTAAAGAAGGTTTTATTTTTTATACAAACTATTTAAGTTTCAAAGGAACAGCCATAAAAAAAAAACCAAAAGCTTGTATTTCTTTTTATTGGCCAAATACAGAAAGACAAGTAATTATTAAGGGAAATGTTATTAAACTTTCAAGAAATAGATCAGACGAATACTTTTATAAAAGACCTAAAGAAAATCAAATAGGATGTTGGGCATCAAAACAAAGTACAATCATTTCATCCAAAGAATATTTATTAAATCAATATAAAAAATGGAGTAATTTTTTTGAAAAAAACAAGATCAAACGACCTTTTTATTGGGGGGGGTACATTGTAAAACCATATCGAATGGAATTTTGGAAAGGACAACCAAACAGACTTCATGATAGATTGGTTTACAATTTATATGAAGAAAATAAGTGGAAATTCCATAGATTATCCCCATAAAAGTTTTTATAAGGAAAAAATTACACTATCCCTTATTCCTTTTCTTACATGATAGGACTACAATTTAGTTAATTCTGCTCCTATTTTGAACTTAGCGACCTTTTTTCCTGGAATATGAATTTTTTTTCCTGTTCTCGGATTAATTCCATTTCTGGGATTTCTTTCCACAACAGAAAAGGTTCCAAATCCTACTAATGTAACTTTATCTCCTTTTTTTAGAGATTCAATTATTGTATCAATAAATGCATCTGTTACATTTTTAGCTTTTATTTTGGTGATTCCGGTTTTTTCAGCTATTGAATTTACTAATTCTATTTTATTCATGGATGATTAGATTTTTTTTATTATGTACTCTCTTTGTAAGAAACAAATATAAAATATTTATAATGGATAAAAATATGTTAACAAAAAAAATACTGTTTCAGTAAACAAAAAGATTTTTTCTGATTTTCATTCCGTTGATGATATTTTTTATATTCATTTTTTTTTTCCCTTCTATTTGTCCTTCAATAATAGATATAAAACCTCCTTTTACGGAAATTTTCATTTTGAATAATGAAATAATTACTAGTCCAATTGGAAAAGAATGTTTTTTTCGTATTTGTTCAACAACAAAAATTTTGAATCTAACAAATTTTTTTTGATTAAAAAATAATAGAGTCCATGCAGTTGGATAAGGACTAAGTCCTCTAATTTTATTGTAAATGACTTCTATAGAAGTTTTTTCCCAACAGATTCTACAATCTTTAGTAGATATTTTTGGAGCATATTTTAATGGAAAAGAATTAGTAATTTTTTCTTGTGAAATAGGTTTTATTTTTTTTTGAATAATTCCTTCTAATGTTTCTATGACTATAGATCCACTCATTTTTTTTAATTTATTTTCTAGTTCTCCTGCTGTTTCTTTTTTTTCTATTTCTATTTCTTTTTGTAAGAGAATATTTCCAGAATCTATTTGATTAGATAGAAAAAAAGTAGTTAATCCAGTTTTTTTTTCTCCATTTATAATGGTCCAATTTATGGGAGAAACTCCTCTGTATTGAGGAAGAAGAGATGCATGCAAATTGAAAGTTCCTATTTTTGAATTTTTCCATATTTTTTTAGGTAGGATTTTGAATGAAACAACTATTTGTATATCTGCATTCCAAATTCTCAAATTTTTTAAAAAAAAAGAATCAAGAAGATTTTTTGGTTGTAAAAAAGGAATATGATTTTCTAATGCATACTTTTTTATAGGATTTATTTTATTAGTAAATGGGTCTTTTCCTCTTCTTTTTAAGGAATCATCAGGATTTGTAATTATTCCTACAATATTATATTGATTCATAAATAATTCCTTTAAAGAAAAAAGAGAAAAATGTGTTCCTCCTATAAACACAATTCTAGGAAATTTTTTCATATGGATAAAGAATAATAAATAGATCCGAATTCTAATAATCTCAAATTATTTGTAATTTAAATTCACTAATTTTATCTTGTAATTTTATGAAAAAGTTCATTATTTTTCAAATAAAATTCAGTAAAACAAATCAATATCAATAATATATAATATGTATTGGACTTTAGAATTAGCTTCTCATTTAGAAGATGCTCCTTGGCCTGCAACAAAAGAAGAATTAATTGATTTTGCTATCCGTACTGGTGCTCCATTAGAAGTCGTGGAAAATCTTCAGCAGTTAGAGAATGGAGAAGGAGAAGTTTTTGAATCTATAGAAGATATATGGGCAGATTATCCACGTGATGATGAAGATTTTTATTGGAATAGAGATGAATATGAACTTTAATTTCAAATTCAAAAATAAAAAAAAATATGTTTTATAACATTTTATACTAATGAATTTTTTTAGAAATCTTTTAAAGAAGTTCTTAGGAAATAAGAATGAAAAAGATCTTAAAGAGGTTAGAAAAATTTTGATTCATATCAAAGAAGAAGAGAAAAAAATCTCATTATTATCAGATGATGAATTAAGAAATAAAACTAAAGAATTTAAGAATCTCATAAAAATATCTACAAAAAAATTTTATGAAGAAGAAAAATTAATACTAAATAAAATAAAAGAAAAATCTTGTACTCTAAGTACTCTAGAGGAAAATTACTCTCATTTAGAAAAATTACAAGAAGAATGTTATAAAGAAGAACAAAAAATATTAACAAATATTTTAGCAAAAGCTTTTTCTGTGATGAAAGAAACAGCAAAAAGGTTTAAAGAAAAAAAAGAACTTATAGTCAAATCCACATTATTTGATGAAGAAATTTCAAAAATAAAGCCTTATGTTTTTTTGCACAAAGACATGGCTATTTGGAGAAATGAATGGGATGCTCATGGAAAATCCATCATTTGGGATATGGTTTATTATGACGTTCAATTAATGGGAGGTGTCGTTCTTCATCAAGGAAAAATAGCTGAAATGGCGACAGGAGAAGGAAAAACTTTTGTTGCGACTTTATCAGCTTATTTAAATGCTCTTTCTGGAAGAGGAGTCCATATTGTGACAGTAAACAATTATTTATCTAAAAGAGATATGAGTTGGATGTCTCCTTTAATGGAATTTCATGGATTAAAAGTGGATTGTATTGATAATTATCTATCTTCTAATCTCTATTTACGTAAAAAAGCTTATCAAGCTGATATAACTTATGGAACGAATAATGAGTTCGGGTTTGATTATTTGCGTGATAATATGGCAAGTTCTAAAGAAGAACTGGTTCAAAGAGAGTTAAATTATGCTATAATAGATGAGATTGATTCTGTGTTAATAGATGAAGCCCGTACTCCTTTAATCATTTCAGGTTCTGTTCAACCTGATAAAGATAATAAAGATGAATTTAAATTTTTAAAAGATAAAGTAGAAGATCTTGTTAATCAACAAAATAAAATAGTTAGTAATTTTTTTTATGAAGCTAAGAGCTTAATAAAATCTGGAGACAAAAAAATAGGAGGATTTAAACTTTTTCAAGCATATCGTGGGTTACCAAAGAAAAAATCTTTAATTAAATTTTTAAGTGAAGATAATATTCGTTTAATTTTACAAAAGATAGAAAGTCAGTATTTATTACAGGATAATGGGAGGGCCATGTATAGAGTAGATAAAGATCTTTATTTTGTAATAGATGAAAAAAATAATACTGTAGAATTGACAGATAAAGGGATTGAGTTTTTATCTAAAAATGTAGAAGATATAGGTTTTTTTGTCCTTCCTGATATAAATGTGGAAATAACAGAATTAGAAAAGAAAAATTTTTCTAAAGAAGAAGAAATTAGAGAAAAAGAAAAAAAATTAAAAAATTTTTCTGTAAAATCACAACGTATACATATTATTAATCAGCTTCTTAAAGCTTATACTCTTTTTGAGAGAGATGTCGATTATGTAGTCTTAGGAGGAAGAGTTAAAATAGTGGACCAGCAAACTGGTCGTATTATGGAAGGAAGACGTTATTCTGATGGACTTCATCAAGCTATCGAAGCGAAAGAACATGTAAAAATAGAATCCTCTAGTCAAACTCTTGCTACAATCACTTTGCAGAATTATTTTAGAATGTACAAAAAAATATCTGGAATGACAGGAACAGCAGAAACGGAATCTGGAGAATTTTGGCATATATACAAATTGGATGTAGTAGTGATTCCTACTCATAAACCTACAAAAAGAAAAGATTTACAAGATTTTGTTTTTAAAACACAACGTGAAAAATATAATGCTATTTTAGAAAAAATTATTCATTTTTCTAAAAATGAAAAACGTCCAGTTCTTGTTGGAACTACTTCTGTTGAAGTCTCTGAATTTCTAAGTAGAGCTTTGAAATTTAGAAAAATTTCACATAATGTTTTAAATGCTAAATTACACGACAAAGAAGCAGAAATCATAGCAAAAGCAGGTCTTCCTGGTGCTGTAACTATAGCAACAAATATGGCTGGTCGTGGAACGGATATAAAACTTTCTAAAGAAGTAGTAAAATATGGGGGATTAGCTGTTTTAGGAACTGAAAGACATGATTCTAGAAGAGTCGATAATCAATTAAGAGGACGTTCTGGGCGTCAAGGAGATCCAGGAACTTCTCAATTTTATGTATCTCTAGAAGATAATTTAATTCGTTTATTTATAGATTCAGAAAGATTGTCAAAATTAATGGATCGTTTTGGTCATAAGGAAGGAGATATTATTCAACATCCTTTATTAACAAGGTCTATAGAAAGAGCGCAAAAAAAAATAGAGGATAATAATTTTAGTATACGTAAACGTTTACTAGATTATGATGATGTGATTAATAAACAACGAGAGTTTATCTATAAAAAACGTAAAAATGCGTTATGTTGTGAAAATGAATTAAGTTTAGATATATCTAATATGGTCTATCTCTTGTTAGAGATAATGATTTTACTAGGGAAGAAATCTTTCAATAATTTTGAGTTTGAATTTTTTCAAATTTTCGGAATTCATTTTCCTATACAAAAAAGTGAATTCTTTTCGTATAAAGAACGTGATTGTATCAATTTACTTCATGATAAGATCATTTCTTTTTATGAAAAGAAAAAAGAAAAAATGATTTCTAAGAACTTTTTTCCTATTATATCTACTAATATCTCGAATCTTTTTGAAAGAAATTATGAAAATTATCAAATTCAAATCATATTTACAGATGGAATAACTAATATTTGTTTTGGATCAAGTTTGAAAGAAATTTATGAGAGTCAGGGAAGATCTTTATTATCTATGTTTGAAAAAAAGACTATATTGTGTTTTCTAGATGAAAAATGGAAAGAACATTTACGAGAAATGGATAGTTTACGATCTTCAGTTCAAAATGCTGTTTTTGAACAAAAAGATCCTTTAATAGTTTATAAGCAGAATGCTTTTAATTTATTTCAAGAAAAAGTTTATGAAATAAACAAAAAAGTTATTTCTTTTTTACTTAAATCTACTCTTATGAGAAGTGATGTTTTATATAATATTTCCAATAAAAACAAGATGATGATTGATCCTATAATGAAAGGAGAAAAAAAGTTAGGAAGAAATAATCGAATTAATATTCGTCATCTAGTTACTGGAGAAACTAAAAACATAAAATTTAAACAAGTAGAATTTTTTTTGGAAAAGGGGGAATGGGTAATTGAAGATGATTCTTTTTATTATTCGTAGAATACGATTATTGCATTAATTAAAAATAAAACGTATATTTTTTTTTATTATTTTATTGTTTTATTCTTTGTATTTTGGAATCAGTTTATGGTCAATAAGAAAAAGTTATGATCATGTCAATGACATTCCATATAATACATTTGGAGTTGTTTTAGGTACTTCTAAATATTTGCATGGAGGAGGAATAAACGCTTATTTTAAATATAGAATGGATGCGGCTTATTTTCTTTTTTTTCATAAAAAAATTCGTTATATAATTGTTAGTGGAGATAATAGAGAGAGGAATTATAATGAACCAAAAATGATGAAAAAAGAATTAATGAAAAAAGGAATTCCTTCATCTTTTATATATGAAGATTTTTCAGGAATTAGTACTTTACATTCTGTGATAAGAGTTCACAAAATTTTTAATCAAAAAAAATTTACTATCATCTCTCAAAAATTTCATAATGAGAGAGCTATTTTTATAGGAAATTGTTTAGGATTAGATGTTATAGGGTTTAATGCAAAAAGTCTATCTTTTGATTCCAAAATACAGTTCAGAGAAATTCTTGCTAGAATTAAAGCTATTTATGATATTTTTTTTACTTATTTTAGTAAATATAAAATGGAAAATTAAGATAAATATCTTTTCAATATTTTTGCGTTATTGGATTTTTGAGTCTTTATTTCTAATAAAGAAGGAATATCGGATTTGTTCCAAAAAATATATAAACTTTTTTTCAAAGAAAATTTATCTGAAACTCTTTCATATTTCCAATTATGCATTTCACAAATTTTTTCTGCAGTAAAAGAATGTTTTGTTTCAAAAAAATTAAAACTTTTCTTAGGAATTTTATTTGAAAAAAATCTAAATATATTTCCTCCTTCATTGTTGATAAGTATAATTCTAAAATTATTTGGAATATAATTGTTCCATAAAGCATTACTATCATAAAAAAAACTTATATCTCCTATAATTAGTGTCACAATTTTTTTACTGCTAACAGCAGAACCTATAGCTGTAGAAACACATCCATCTATTCCAGAAGTTCCACGATTACAATAAGATTTAACAGAATATTTTTTTTTATAGAAAAGTTGATAATATCGTATAATGGTGCTGTTTCCTAATTGTAAAATAGAATGATTAGGAATAGATTTAAATATAAAAAATAAAACTTGAATATCTGAAAAACTTTTTTCTTTTTTTAAAAAAGAATTTTGTTTTTTTATTCTAAATTTCCTTAATTTTTCCCATAGATATCTATAATTTGATAATTGTGAATGAGAATTATTCACATTATTATTTTTGTTAGTACAAAAAAATTTTTTTAGAAAAGTTTCTGGTTTAATAGCCCAATAGGTCGTTAATTTGTAATAGGTATCTGGGTAATTATTTTGATGATCTCCTATATGCCAATGATACATTGGTGGATATTTTCTTAAATAAAATTTTATTTTTTTTGATATAATATTGATTCCAATAGTCAACAAAAGATTAGGCTTCAGTTGAAGCCATTCTTTAGATTTCATGCTAAGAATAAGCGGATCTATAGGAAAAGAAAATTTTCCATATATATGAGATGTTGTTTCTGTGAAAATGACTATAGAAGGATCTATACTTAAATTTTTTAAAATCCTTTCCATGTTTCTTTCTGGAAAAAACAATCCTAGTAAAATCATTTTTTTTTTAGATTTTTTCCATATATATTTTTCTTTTTTATATTTATTTTTTTCAATATAATTATTCTCAACGGAGATAGTTTTTATAATTTTAGGTTTTACTTGTAAATAGTTTGTTGTTTCATAAAGAGGTTCTGAAAAAGGAATATTAATATGTATAGGTTTTTTTTTTAAAATACATCTATTAATAGATTCATTCATCAATCTATCATTATACCATAATCCTGATTTAGATTCATCTTCTGTTAGTTGAATAGATGTTTCTACGTGTTTTTGAAAAATATTTTCCTGATGAATAGACTGTCCTTCAAAAACATCTATAATTTCTTTAGGACGATCTGCAGTGAGAAAAATAAGAGGAATATTTTGGTAAAAAGCTTCTGTAACTGCAGGATAATAGTTCACTACTGCGGATCCAGAGGTACAACTAAGGACTACAGGTTTTTTTATTTGTTGTGAAATTCCTAAAGCAAAAAATCCTGCACAACGTTCATCTACAACACTATAAGTTTTAAAAGACATATGTTGTGTAAAATGAATGATAAGAGGAGCATTTCTAGATCCTGGAGAAATTATTATATGTATAATAGATTTTGCTATTAGAATTTCTCCTAAACTTTGAACAATTTTTTTATTTGAATATAACATATTAAATTAATCCTCCATTAACATTTAATACTTCTCCAGTAATATAATTGGAAAGATCAGACGCAAGGAATAGACTACAATTGGCTACATCTTGAGGAATTCCAGGTCTTTTTAAGGGAATATTTCTAATCCAATTTTCCTTTATTTTGGATTGAAAATGAGAATTCATTTTTGTATCAATGTATCCAGGAGCTATAACATTACAACGAATGTTCTTTTTTCCGAATTCTTTAGCAACTGATTTAGTAAATCCAATAATTCCTGCTTTAGATGCTGCATAATTAGACTGTCCAGAATTTCCCGTCATTCCTATAACAGAACTCATATTAATAATGCTTCCATTTTTTTTTTTTATCATAGAATAACTAATTACATATTTTGTAAGATAAAAAATAGAATAAATATTAGTTCGAATAACCTTATCCCAATCTTCTTCAGACATTCTAAGCAATAAATTGTCTTTTATTATTCCAGCATTGTTTACTAATATATCTATTCCTCCAAATTTTTCCATAACTTTTTTCACAAAGTTTTGTGAAGAATCAAAATCTGTAAGATCTATTTTATGTGCTTCTACTGAATTTCCCAATTCACTGGATAATTTTATAGCATTTTTTTTTGAAAAAAAAAATGTAAAAATAACATAAGCGCCATGTTTTACAAATGTTTTCACAATAGATTTTCCAATGTCTCCTGAACCTCCTGTTACTATTGCGATTTTTCCATTTAAAAGTTTCATATATGATTTTTTTTCTTTTTTATTATATTTTTTTTTATCAATTGAAGGACAAGCATTAATTGTTTTTCAGTGTTAAGAAATGTATTGTCTATTTCTATGGAATCTATAGGTTTTTTTAATGGAGAAATTTTTCTAGAAATATCTATCATATCTCTATACAGAATATTTTTCCTTATTTCTTCATAAGAAGATAATTCTCCTCTTTTTTTAATTTCTTTATATCTTCTGTAGGAACGAATTTCTATAGAACTTGTCATAAAAATTTTTAATTTTGATTGAGGAAAAACAATATTCCCTATATCTCTTCCATCTATAATAATTCCTTTATTAAGAGGAATATTTTTTACAAAGTTTCTCTGTTTCATTGTCAATATTTCACGAACTTCTGGGATTCTAGCTATTAAACTTACTTTATTTGTAACTTCTTTTGAACGAATTTCATATTGAACATTTTTCTTATTAAAAAGAAAATCTGTTCTATTTAATATTTTATTCCATTGAAATTGAAAATCAATATTTTTCAAAAAAGGAATTAAATTAGTAAGATTCCATAAATCACTGTTAAAAACATTTTTTTGAATCGCTAATAAAGCAATACTTCTATACATGGCCCCTGTATCTATATAAGTATATTTCAGTATTTTAGATATCTTTTGAGCAAGAGTACTTTTTCCGGAAGAAGAATATCCATCTATAGCTATAATGATTTTTTGATTTTGATTCATAATAATTATGTATTATGTAGTGAAAATTTATATGACAATAGTTTGTAATATAGTTTAACTACTAAAAAATCTGTAGAAGATTCTTTTTCATTTGGCAAGAGTTCCACAATATCAAATCCTATAACTTTCTTATTTTTGAATACCATTTTTAAGAATTTTAAAGTTTTGTACCAGAACATTCCACCTGGTTCTGGAGTTCCTGTAGAAGGGGCTATACTTGGATCAAAAACATCTATATCTATGCTAAGAAACACATTTTTAGATAATTTCTGAATTGCTTTTTTCATCCATAAATCATTTTTATAAATATCATGGATATAAAATGTATTTTCTTTTTTTATATATTTTTTTTCTAGTATATCCATACTTCGAATTCCAATTTGTATAACAGGATATTTTTTTGATGCTTCATACATGGAACAAGCGTGATTATAAGGATCTCCATTATACATAGGACGTAAATCTGCATGTGCATCCATATGAAGAATACTCATATTCGTATATGTTTCTCCAAACGCTCGAATACTCCCTATTGAAATAGAATGTTCTCCTCCTATGAGAGTAACAAATTTTTTTTTAAAAAGATATTTTTTTGTAATATCGTATACTTTTTTAATCATCTCCTTGGAAGGAATTGAAGAATTGACAATAGGTGATGGGACAATAAAAATTCCTTTTTTGTATACTTCTGAATTAGTTTCAATATCATATAATTCCATATGTTCTGATGCAGATAAGAAAGCTTTTGGACCTTTTTTAGATCCTTTTTTCCATGTTCCTGTATAATCATATGGAACAGGAATAAGTACAATTTTGGATTTTTCAAGTAAGGCGTATTTTTTAGGAATTCCTGCAAAAGTTTTTTTATTCATAAATATTTTATTTTTTTAATAAAAAAAAATTAATAGCCTAATATTTTTAAAATCTCTTCAGGACTTTGTGAATTACGAAATATTTTATAGACAAAGTTTTTTTTATTATCATGATCTATTAAAATATGAATAGGTTGAGGAATTAAACAATGATGAACTCCTCCATATCCACTAATTGTATCTTGATATGCTCCAGTATTAAAAAAACCAATGTAAAGTGGGATATTTTCACGAAAACAAGGAAGATAAATAGCATTCATATGTTGTTCTGAGTTATAATAATCATCACTATCACATGTTAATCCTCCTAAAAAAACTCTTTCATATGAATCATTCCAACGATTGATAGCCATCATAATAAATCTACTTCTTATAGCCCAAGTGTCAGGAAGAGTCGTCATAAATGAACTATCTATCATATTCCATTTTTCTCTGTCATTTTGACGTTTCTGATTAAGAATTTTATATAAAATTCCTCCACTTTCTCCAACTGTGTAAGCTCCAAACTCTGTATATATATGTGGCTCTGAAATATCTTCTTCTTGACAAAATTTTTTAATTTGATAAACAATTTCATTAGTCATATATTCGTAATCATATTCAAAAGACATAGATGTTTTAATGGGAAATCCCCCTCCTATATTTAAAATATCTAATTCCGGAGCTATTTTTTTTAGTCTCGCATAAATGTGTAAACATTTAAAAAGTTCATTCCAATAATAAGCTGTATCTTTAATTCCCGTATTGATAAAAAAATGTAACATTTTTAATTCCACTTTAGGATTATCTTTTATTTTGTTTAAATAAAAAACAATAATATCTTTATATCCAATACCTAAACGAGAAGTATAGAATTCAAATTTTGGTTCTTCCTCAGAAGCAATTCGTATTCCTAATTTAAATGGATAATTGATAAATAAGTTTAATTTATCTAATTCATCTGAATTATCTAATATGGGGATAGTATTATAAAAACCATTATTAATCAATTTTGATATATTTTCTATGTAATTATGAGTTTTAAATCCATTACAGATTACTTCAATATTTTTATTTGTTTTTCCTTTTTGATAAAGATTTTTAACAATTTCTATATCATAAGCATATGAAGTTTCAATGCTAATATTATTTTTCAACGCTTCTTCTAAAACAAAAGAAAAATGAGAACTTTTTGTACAGTAACAATAAGTATATTTGTTATTATATTGATTAGAATGAATAGCTTTTTCAAACCATTTTCTAGCTTTTTGTATATTTTGAGAGATTTTTGGCAAAAAAGTAAATTTCAATGGAGTTCCATATCTTTTAATAAGGTTCATTAGTGGAATTCCATGAAACTCTAACAGATTATTTTTAATAGAAAATTCCTCTGTAGGAAAATCAAAAGTTTGATCTATAAGATCAGCGTAACGAATTTTCATCAATCGAAAAATAGAAGAATTAATGATCTTTTTTTTTTATTTAAAAAAAAAATCAATAACTAAGAAAAAATTTTAAATTTTTTTCTTTATTTTTCTTCTCTTTTTTTATTATAGACTAAAAATTTTTTTAAAAAAATATCTATTTCTCCATTCATGACAGAATGAATTTGATTAGTTTCATAACCTGTTCTTAAATCCTTTACCAATTTGTAAGGATGCATGATATAATTTCGTATTTGAGATCCCCATTCTATCTTTTTTTTTTCAGATTCTATCTGATTTTTTTTTTCATTTTTTTTAATGATTTCTATTTCAAATAATCTAGATTTCAAAAGTTGTAAAGCTTTTTGTCTATTTTGTATTTGTGAACGATATTCTGTATTTTCTATCATAATTCCTGTTGGGAGATGACGTAATCTAACTCCTGTTTCTACTTTATTAACATTTTGTCCCCCTGCTCCTCCAGAACGAAAAGTTTCCCATTGGATATCTGAAGATTTAATATCAATATCAATATTTTTTTTATCTATTAAAGGATAGACATAAACAGAAGAAAAAGAAGTATGTCGTTTTGAGTTATTGTCAAATGGAGAGATTCGTATTAACCTATGAACTCCATTTTCTCCTTTTAGATATCCAAATGCATACAATCCATTCAGTTCTAAAGTCACGGATTTCATCCCTGTAATATCTCCAGGAAGATGATGAATTTTTTTAACGGAATATTTCTTTTTTTCAGCCCACATCACATACATTCTCATTAACATAGATGTCCAATCACAACTTTCAGTTCCTCCTGCTCCAGAAGAAATTTGTAATATAGCATTCAAAACATCTTCTTCTTTAGAAAGAAGATTTTTTAATTCTATGTTTGATAATAATTTTTTAGTCTTACTAAATTGAAGATGAAGTTCTTTTTCAATTTCAATACTCTCTTCGTTTTCTTCTTTAGAAAGAGAAAAAAGAATTTCTAGTTCTTCCATAGCATTTTTTAATTCAAAAAAATCTTTTATACATGTTTTCATAACATGTAAACGTTTTACGAAATTTTTATATTTTTTGTAATTTTTACAAAAACTAGGATGAAAAAATCTTTCTTGTTCTTTTTCAAGAAAGATTTTCATTTTTTGAATGTTTAGAACATCATGAATTCTATTAATTCTTTCTGAAAGAGATTGTATTTCTTCTTTTTTTATCATAAAAATAAAAACACGAAAGTAAATATTAACATAAATATGTTTTTTTTATATTGTAAAAAAAAAAAAATGGAACTTATTAGTTTAATATTAACTCAGTATCCAGATTAGGATAAACAAATTTCATTATTTTATGAATTCTAATAAATTTACTATAAAATCTCAAAATATTATACAAAAAGCACAACAAATTGCATTAAAAAATAACCAACAATCTATTGAAAATGCACATATATTGAAATCTTTACTAGAAAAAGAAGATAATATTATTTCTTTTATCTTAGAAAAATTAAATATCAATCATAAAATCCTAATGATAGGAGTAGATCGTATTATTTCTACTTATCCTAGAATATTAAGTAAGCCAATTAGTCAACATTTAAGTAATCATGTAATACAAATGTTAAATAGAGCAGAAATCTATGCTAATAGTTTAAAAGATAAATTTATTTCTATTGAACATCTTTTTTATGCTATTTTTATGAATTCTGATTATACATCTCAATTATTGAAAGATCAAGGAATTACTGAAGAAGATATAAAGAAAATCATTAAGGATATAAGAAAAGAAAGTGGAAATGTCGTTTCTCAAATGACAGAAAACTCTTCTAATGCTTCTTTAGAAAAATATGCAAAAAATCTTAATGAATGGGCAAGTAAAGGAAAATTAGATCCTGTTATTGGACGTGATGAAGAAATACGTAGAGTTTTACAAATTTTATCTAGAAGAACAAAAAATAATCCAATTTTAATTGGAGAACCTGGAGTTGGAAAAACAGCTATTGCTGAAGGATTAGCTCATCGTATTATTAATGGAGATATTCCAGATAATTTAAAAAATAAACAAGTTTACTCTTTAGATATGGCATCTCTTATTGCAGGAGCCAAATATAAAGGGGAATTTGAAGAACGTCTTAAAGGCGTTATAAAAGAAGTGACTTTTTCAAATGGAGATATTATTTTATTTATTGATGAAATACATACCTTAGTCAGTACAGGAGGAGGAGAAGGATCTATAGATGCAGCAAATATTTTAAAACCTGCATTAGCAAGAGGAGAACTTCGCGCAATAGGAGCAACTACTTTAAATGAATACCAGAAATATTTTAGAATAGATAAAGCTTTAGAAAGAAGATTTCAACAAGTATATGTTGATGAACCATCTGTGACAGATGCTATATCTATATTACGTGGAATTAAAGAAAAATATGAAAGTCATCATAAAGTAAGAATTAAAGATGAATCTATTATTGCTGCTGTAGAATTATCTCAACGTTATATTAACGAACGATTTTTACCTGATAAAGCTATTGATCTTATTGATGAAGCTGCATCAAAACTAAGAATGGAAATTAATTCAAAACCTGAAGAATTAGATGTTTTACATCGAAAAATAATGCAAATGGAAATACAAATAGAAGCTATAAAAAGAGAAAATGATGAAAAACAACTAATTTTATTAAAGAAGGAATTGGCGAAATTGAATGAAAAAAGAAAAAAATTACAAAATCAATGGCAAAGTGAAAAGGATTTGGTTGAAGGAATACAAAAATCTAAGGATAAAATAGAAAATTTTAAGTTTGAAGCAGAACAAGCAGAACGATTAGGAGATTATGGAAAAGTAGCTGAATTAAGATATGGGAAAATTAAAGAAGAAGAAAAGAAAGTTAAATTATTTGAAGAAAAATTAAAAAAACAAAATGAAAATGGAAAAAAAATGATACAAGAAGAAGTTTTTAGAGAAGATATTGCTCAAGTTGTTTCTAAGTGGACTGGAATTCCAATTACTAAAATGTTACAAAGTGAAAAAGAAAAATTGTTATCTCTAGAGAAAAAATTACATAAGAGAGTTATAGGTCAAAAAAATGCTATTCAATCTGTGGCAAATGCTATACGACGTTCTAGAGCTGGACTTCAAGATGAAAAAAAACCTATAGGATCTTTTCTTTTTATGGGAAGTACAGGAGTAGGAAAAACGGAATTGGCTAAAACGTTAGCAGAATATCTTTTTGATAATGAAAATAATATGGTTCGTATAGATATGAGTGAGTATCAAGAAAGTCATTCAATAAGTAGATTGATTGGAGCTCCTCCAGGTTATGTTGGATATGAAGAAAGTGGACAACTAACAGAATCCATACGTCGTCGTCCTTATAGTGTTATATTATTAGATGAAATTGAAAAAGCTCATTCAGATATATTTAATATCCTTTTACAGGTATTAGATGATGGAAGATTGACAGATAATAAAGGTCGTACAGCAAATTTTACCAATACAATCATTATTATGACTTCCAATATAGGAGCAGATATGATTCAAGAAAAATTAAACCAAGAAGTTCATTATTCTAATGGAATAGAATCCATAAAAAAGTCTTTGATAGATTTATTAAAAAATATAGTAAGACCAGAGTTTATTAATCGTATTGACGAAATAATTTTGTTTAAACCTCTTTCTAGAAAAGAGATTAAAGAAATTGTAAAATTACAAATGAAAAAATTAGGATTCTTATTGTCAAAGAAAAATATTTCTATAGAAGCGACAAATGAAGCAATAGCATATTTATCTGAAAAAGGATATGATCCTCATTTTGGGGCTAGACCATTAAAAAGAGTAATTCAACATGATATTTTAAATCAACTTTCTAAAAAAATTATTCAAGGAGAAATACATAACAATACTAAAATATTAGTAGATTTTTTTAAAGAAAAAGGAATTGTATTTAGAAAATCAGAATCAAAAACGGTAAAAATACAATAAACAATATTTTTATTGAGTGATTATTCATAAGTCTAGTTTTGTTAATATTATAGGATTTCCAAATGTAGGAAAATCAACATTAATAAATTCTCTTGTAGGAAAAAAAATTTCTATTATTACGAAAAAACCACAAACCACTCGTCATAGAATATTAGGAATTATTGATGAGTCTGATTTTCAGATTATTTTTTCTGATACTCCAGGAATTATTATAAACCCAATTTCTCCTATGCAAAGAATAATGATGCAATATGTGGAAAAATCTTTAGAAGATGCTGATATTGTTTTATTTATGACAGAAATGAGAAAATTCCATTTCATGGAAAAAAAATATTTTTCTTTTATATTGAATCCTATTCAAAATAGAAATATTCCTATCATTATTTTAATAAATAAAATAGATAAAATAGGGATAGAATATAGTGAAAAATTATTCTATGAGACAATAGATTATTGGCATAAATTTATTCCTAATTCAGAAATATTACCTATATCTGCATTAAAAAAAATAAATCAAGATTTATTAATGAATAAAATTTTAGGATTGTTATCTGAACACCCTCCTTATTATCCCAAAGGAATTTTAAGTGATAAGTCGGAACGATTTTTTGTTAATGAAATTATTAGAGAAAAAATATTTTTTTTCTATTATAAAGAAATTCCTTACTCCGTTGAGGTTTTTACAGAAAAATTTAATAAAAATGAAATTGAAATAGATATTTTTTCATCTATATACGTGGAACGTGATTCTCAAAAAAATATTCTCATTGGAAATAATGGAAATTCTGTTCGAAAATTAAGATTTTTTTCTATAAAAGAAATAGAGGATTTTTTTAAAAAGAAAGTCTCTCTAAAATTAGATGTAAAAGTATGTAAAAATTGGCGTTCAAATTACAATAAATTAAAAAGTTTTGGATATTAAATCTACTTTATTATTTAAGTTTTATAAGAAAAAATTCTTTTTTTCCAAATTGAAGTAAAATGTATTTTTTTCCTATTACATTTTCTTTATTTAATAATATGTTTTCTTTGATAGATATTTTATTGATAAAAATTGAATTTGCATTTAAAGCACGATTTGCTTGACTTTTAGAAGAAAAAAAACTGCTTTTTTTTAAAAAATCTAATAAATAAATACCTTTTTCAAACTCTTTTTTAGGAAAGAGCATATGTGGTATATTTTTGTATATGGAAAATATAGTTTTTTCATCTAAAGATTGTAAAAAAGTATTTGTATACTTTTTTTCAAATAAAATATTTGAAATATTTATAGCTTTTTCATAAGCTTCATTTCCATGAACCCATTTTGTCATTTCACATGCTAGTTTTTTTTGTAGTAATCTCTTTTTTGGATTATTTCTATGTTTTAAAATTAATGTATTGATTTTTTCCTTAGGAAGAAAGGTATAAATTTTAATAAATTTTTCAATATCCATATCAGATACATTTATCCAAAATTGATAAAATTTGTATGGAGAAGTGCGATTTTTATCTAACCATATATTTTCTCCTTTTTCACTCTTTCCAAATTTTTTTCCATTAGGTTTTGTTACCAAAGGAAAAGTGATTCCATATGCTTTTTTTCCTGTTTTTTTTCTAATAAGCTCTATTCCCGCAGTAATGTTTCCCCATTGATCTGATCCTCCAATTTGAATAAAGCAATTTTTTTTTTGATTTAAATAGAGAAAATCATATCCTTGTATGAGAGAATAAGAAAACTCAGTAAAAGAAATTCCGTCATTTTTATTTTTAACACGTTTTTTTACAGAATCTTTAGATATCAGATAATTTATAGAGAAATGTTTTCCTATATCACGGATAAATTTTAAAAAGGAAATATTTTTCATCCAATTAAAATTGTTTAATAATTCTACTTTTTCAGAATGAAAATTTAATAGTTTAGAAAGTTGATTTTTGATAGATTTTGTATTTTTTTGTAAAGTTTTTTGATTCAAAAAAATTCTACGATCATATTTATACGATGGATCTCCTATCATTCCTGTAGCTTCTCCAATCAATGCTAAAGATTGATGTCCCATTTTTTGAAAATGAATCAACATAATAATAGGAAGCAAACTTCCCAAATGTAAAGAATTAGATGTTGGATCAAATCCAATATATATAGTCGTACGTTTTTTTAGTTGTTCTTCTACTCCAGGAACTTTATTTTGAATTAAACCTCTCCAAGAAAGTTCATCAATAATGTTTTGCATGTTTTTTTATTAAAGAACATTTTGATTAATTTTATTTTTATGTTTTTTTTTTTATTTATTTTTCAAACTAATGATAATTAAAAAATTTAAACTGGTAGTTTTTTTTTCGTTTATATTATTTATACATATAATTTGTAATTTTTTTTATGAAAGGGATTTTTCCTATTTCATAATAGGATATGTATTTCTGTTTCTTATTAATAGTTTTTTTTTATTATTTTTTTTTATTTTTAATAAAAAACCTAGATCAATTATTTCTCTCTATGTGATAGAGACAATTTTAAAGTTATTTTTTAGTATTTTTTTTCTTTTTTATTTGATCATGAAATATGATATTTCAAATATGTTTGTCACATTCATTAATTTTGTTTTTTCATATTTTTTGGTTCTTTTTTTTAAAATCATTTTATTGTTAAATTAACAATGATTTTTTAAAAATTTTTCTTTTATAATTATTTCAATGGATTTATTTTCTATTTTTGAATTTAACCATGAAATGATATCTAGATATAGAAAAGTTCTTTTTTCATAAGGATGATCAGAATATTTAATTAATTTTTCTCTTAATTTTTTAAATTGTCCTTTAATTTGATGTGGATAAAAAGTTCCTAGGTTTTTGAAAAAATGAATAATTTTTTTTTGTACAATGTATAAATCATCCATTTGAATAAAAAATTTGTATGCAGATTGTATTTTACGATCCATATTTTCATCTAATCCACTTTCGTAACAAGCAATTAAATGTAAAAGTCGAGCAAAACATTGTAAATCTTGTCTTAAATTTTTTTCTTTATTTTCCATAATTTTTAGTAAATATCTAATGGTATTTTTATTGTCTCCACTTCCAAAATATAAACAAGCAATTTTATAATAAAGTACCATAATATAATGAGAGTCTAAACGAGTAGAAATTTTATTTAAATCTTGGAATAAAGAAGGAAGAATATTTTTTACCCCTTCAGAAAAAGTTCCTTCCATATAATGTTTATTAATACGATTAGTATATTTGTACATAAAAATTAATATTTTTGTATTTCCATTTAAAATAATATCTCCATTTTGAACTTCTTTTTCAAATTTTTCTAAAACGTTTTTGAATTTAGAGTAATGGTTCAAGTAAAATAAAGTATCTAGTAAATAATGATATCCTTTTAAATAACTGACAGGAGCTATTTTTTTTGCTTTTTCATGATTTTGAAACAGCTCAACCCATTTACAAGATGACCTATAACACATGATAAAATCTTGTCTAATATAATGGTACCATACTTGAGCTTGATATAAAAACAATTTTTCATAAAAACTAAGTTTAGTTATATCAAATTTTGTAAGATTTGTACGAAAATATGTTTCTATAAATATTTTGTCTTTTTCATTTCTTACATATCCTACTTTTAAATATAATCCGTATAATTCTAAAGATAGACTAGATAAAGCATTATGACATTGAACTCTTTCAATTAATTCTTTAGATTCTAAAGATAATTCTCCAGATCTAGAATAAATACTTCTGGTAATATGTTGAGATTCTATCATTTTTTCAAATTCTACTAACTCTAACAAAATTGTGTTTGATTCATTACATTTAGCTATAACTTTTGCTTTTTTTAAAAATTTTAAGCTTTGTAGATAAAGACCTTTATCGTATAATATTTTAGCAAAATCTAAAAATTCATGTATTTGTATATCATAATTTTCTAGAATATGCTTCTGCTGTCGTCTAAGACTAATCAAAATCTGTTTATATAAATGAGCTTTCATATTAGATAATTGAATTTTTTTTATGAATGTATTTTCCAATATTTCTTTTTCTTGATAAGAATTTATTTTGCTCATTATTTCAAAAAGTTTTATGAACTTAGCGTTTTTGTTTTTTTTTATTCTATTTGCATAAAGTTTAAAATTCTTTTTTTCGGATTTAGATAGAGATTGAATTAATAGAAGAAGATGATCCATTTTCTTATTATTCATTTTTGTTAACATTGTAATTTTTTCAAGTTATTAAGCTTGATAAACAGAAAAATATAAAATATTTTGTATTTTTATACATTGTAAATATAAAAATTATTTTATATTATTTTTTTTTTGTAAGAGATAGTTTTGAAATGGAATTAAAATAATCCAAATAGTATGGAAAAGAAAAGAATTCATATTTTTGATACAACGTTGCGTGATGGAGAACAAGTTCCAGGATGTAAACTAAATACTAAAGAAAAAATAAAAATAGCGAAACAACTAGAATATTTGGGAGTAGATGTCATTGAAGCAGGGTTTCCAACTTCGAGTCCAGGAGATTATCAATCTGTTCAAGAAATTTGTAAATCTATTTCAAAACCTATTATTTGTGCTTTATCTAGAGCTGTAGAAAAAGATATAAAAATAGCAGGAAGTGCTTTAAAATATGCAAAAAGATCTAGAATTCACACTGGAATAGGAACTTCTGATTGCCATATTCGTTATAAATTTAATAGTACTCCAGAAAAAATTATAGAAAGAGCTATACAAGCTGTAAAATATGCAAAAAAATTTGTAGAAGATGTAGAATTTTATGCAGAAGATGCAGGACGTACAAATAACGATTTTTTAGCAAAAGTTTGTGAAGCTGTAATTAAATATGGAGCAACAGTTATTAATATTCCTGATACTACAGGTTATTGTTTACCAGAAGAATATGGTATAAAAATTAAATTTCTTAAGGAAAATGTTAAGGGAATCCATAATATTACATTATCGACTCATTGTCACAATGATTTGGGATTGGCTACTGCAAATTCTTTATCTGGAATAATAAATGGAGCACAACAAGTAGAATGTACTATTAATGGAATTGGGGAAAGAGCTGGAAATACTTCATTAGAAGAAATCGTTATGATCATTAAACAAAATTCTCATTTGAATTTATTTACAAATATAAAAACAAAACTTATTTCTTCAATAAGTCATTTAGTTTCTGAATGTACAGGAATGAAAGTACAGGCAAATAAAGCGATTGTAGGAATGAATGCTTTTTCTCATTCATCAGGAATTCATCAAGATGGAATAATAAAGAAAAGAGAAACTTATGAAAGCATTAATCCAGAAGATGTTGGAATTCATAACCATTCTTCAATTATTTTAACAGCTAGAAGTGGAAGGGCAGCTTTGGATTATCGTTATAAAAAATTGGGACATTTTTTAAATAAAAATTCTTTAGATTTAGTTTATTCTATTTTTTTAAGATATGCTGATAAAAAAAAGGAGATATCTGATCAAGAATTAAAAATTATTTTAGAAGAAGCCAATAATAAAGGAAACAATAATAAAAATAGATTACAACACATTAGAAGAAGAATAAATGTTGTTTAAACATGTCTAAAAAATCTTTATTTGATAAAGTTTGGGAATCTCATACAATAAAAAAATTGGAAAATAAGTTAGATGTACTTTATATTGATAGACATTATATACATGAAGTTACGAGTCCTCAAGCTTTTTTAGAATTAAAAAAAAGAGGTTTTTCTGTTTTTAGACCCAAACAAATTATAGCTACTGTAGATCATAATGTTCCTACAAAAAATCAACATTTACCTATTTCAGATCCTCTTTCTAGAAAACAAATAAATTTTTTAATAAAAAATTGTAAAAAATTTGGAATTACGTTTTATGGACTTGGGCATGAAAATCATGGAATTGTTCATGTGATTGGTCCTGAATTGGGGCTAACTTTGCCTGGAATGACAATAGTTTGTGGAGATAGTCATACATCTACTCATGGAGCTTTTGGAAGTATTGCTTTTGGTATTGGAACTAGTCAAGTTGCTATGGTTATGGCAAGCCAATGTTTATTGCTCTCTAAACCTAAACAAATGAAAATTCAATTAGAGGGAAATTTAAAAAAAGGAGTAACTCCAAAAGATGTTATTTTGTATATAATCTCAAAATTAGGAGTAGATGTGGGAATAGGACATTTTATAGAATATACGGGATCAGTCATTAGAAATATGAGTATGGAAGGAAGAATGACAATTTGTAATATGAGTATTGAGATGGGAGCAAAGGGAGGATTAATAGCTCCAGATGAAATTACTTTTGATTACATCAAAAAGTGTAAAAAGTATTTATTAAAAAATGAAGAAAAACATCACAAAAAAAACATAGAGTATTGGTCTACTTTGAAGACAGATAAGAATACAATTTTTGATAAAAAATATCTTCTTCATGCAGAAGATATAGAACCAATGATCACTTATGGAACAACTCCAGGAATGAGTATGAAAATTTCTGAACGCATTCCAGAAAAATCACTTTCTGAAAATGATAAAAGATCTTTAAATTATATGGGTTTTTCTCCTGGAGAATCATTAATAGGAAAAACGATCAATTATATTTTTATAGGAAGTTGTACTAATTCTAGAATAGAAGATTTAAGATTAGTTGCATTGATAGTGAAAGGAAAAAAAAAGGCGAATCATGTAAGAGTAATGGTGGTTCCTGGATCACAGAAAGTTATTCAACAAGCAAAGAAAGAAGGATTAGACAAAATTTTAAAAAATGCTGGATTTGAATTTCGTCAACCAGGATGTTCTGCGTGTTTAGGAATGAATGAAGATAAAATTCCTATGGGAGAATATTGTGTTTCTACATCTAACAGAAATTTTGAAGGAAGACAAGGAACAGGAGTTCGGACTTTACTCGTAAGTCCTTTGACAGCTTCTATTATCGCCATAGAAGGAAAAATTGTAGATATAAAGAAATACTTATGAAAAAATTTACTCTACTAACTAGTAGAATTGTTCCCTTTCCTATGGAAGATATAGATACAGATCAAATTATGCCAGCTCGTTTTTTGAAAGAAACAAAACGTAAAGAATGTGCAAAAAATATTTTTAGAGATTGGCGTTATGAAAAAGATGGGTCTTTAAAAAAAAATTTTATTTTAAATAATTCTGTTTTTTCTGGAAAGATTCTTTTATCAGGAAGAAATTTTGGATGTGGATCGAGTCGTGAACATGCAGTATGGGGAATTTATGATTATGGATTTAAAGTCGTTATATCTAGTTTTTTTGCAGATATTTTTAAAGAAAATGCATTAAATAATGGATTGTTAACTATAGAAGTTTCCGAATCTTTTTTATCAAAATTATTTGATACAGTTGAAAAAAATCCACATACAAATGTTCAAGTTAATTTAATTGAACAATTTGTTAAAATATTAGAAACAGGAGAATTGGAAAAATTCTATATTCATCCATATAAAAAAAATTGTTTTATAAATGGATATGATGATATAGATTTTTTAGTTTCTCTTCAAAAAGAGATAAAATTTTTTGAAGAAAAAAGATTGTTTTTTAACTTTTTTTAATTATGAAAAAAAATGTAGTAGTAATAGAAGGAGATGGAATTGGACCTGAAGTAATCAAACAAGCAATAAAAGTTTTGAATTCTATTGAAGAAAAATTTTCTCATAATTTTCTTTATAAAAAAATGATAGCAGGATCTAAAGCTATAGAAATGTTTGGAGATCCTATGCCAAAAGAAACTATAGATAGTTGTTTAAAATCAGATGCTGTTTTATTTGGATCTATAGGAAATTCAAAATACGATCATTATCCAAGAGGAATGAGACCAGAAGATGGTTTATTAAAACTTAGAAAAAAAATGGGATTATATTGCAACATCCGTCCGATAATTACTTATTCAGAAATAATAAATAAATCTCCTATAAAAAAAGAAAGATTAGAAAATGTTAATTTTTTGATATTTAGAGAATTAACTGGTGGAATTTATTTTGGAAAAAAAGGTCGTTCTCAAAATAAAGAAGAAGCTTATGATTATTGTATTTATTCCAAAAAAGAAATTGAAAAAATTGGAAAAATAGCTTTTCAAGCAGCACTTTCTCGTAAGAAAAAAATCTCTTTAGTGGATAAAGCTAATGTTTTAGAAACTTCTAGATTATGGCGTGAAGTTATTAAGGAAATGTCATTAAATTATCCAAATGTGGATTTGGAGTTTTTATATATAGATAATGCTGCTATGCAAATTATTATGAATCCTAAAAAATTTGATATTATTCTAACGGATAATATGTTTGGAGATATTCTTTCAGATGAGGCAAGTGTTATTACTAGTTCTTTGGGATTACTTCCATCAGCTTCTATTGGAGTTAATAATAAATCTTTATTTGAACCAGTTCATGGATCTTATCCTCAAGCAGAAGGAAAGAATATAGCAAATCCATTAGGATGTATTCTTTCTGTATCTATGATGTTAGAATATTTTGGAATGTGCAAAGAAAAAATTCTTTTAGAAGAAGCAGTAAAAAGCTCTATTGAAAAAAAAATTTGTACACCAGATATAATAGATTCTTCTTTAGTAACAACTGAAGAAGTTGGAAATTATATAGAAAAATATATCAAAAATCGCTAAAATTAGTATTTTCTATAATAGGAATTTTTGGATCTAAAATTTCAAAAATTCTATTAACTAGATGGGGAAAAAAATTTTCTACATAATTTTTATAAGAAATATTCATTGTTTTTTTAAAAATTATAGGAGTTGTTAAAATAGAGTTTTCTACTCCTTTTTCTGGAGAAACGATTCCAATGATTGGGGGTTTTTCTTTGTATCCTACAAATTTAGAAGACTTAAACCACAAATAAACGTAAATTAACAATTGCATTATATTTACATGATTAGGATCATGAAATATATTTGCAATTTTATTCAAAGAAATATGAAATCTTTTCAATTTTTGTATTCCTATTTTGTAATCAATAATACGTGTAGTTCCATCGAATTCATCTATACGATCTATAATTCCGTATAAATTTACTTTTTGAAATCGAATGTCTTCTAATTCTGTTGAAATACTATATTCTAATTCTTTCATAAAAATTTGATGACCTTTCTGAATTAGTTTTTCATCCCATGAAATAAAATTTTTTATGTAAGTTTTTACTATAGATAGTAGTAACATTTTCCTTCCTTTTGGATAAGGAAGAAAAGTTGTTTGAGTTTCTTCTTCTAAAAGAAATTTTTTTGTGGTAAATTCATAATCTTTTTTTATTGTATTAATAAAATCAATCGTTAATAAACGACCTTTAATAGGTTTATATAATATTTCCAATATTTTGTGGACTATTTTTCCTATTTTTTGTTTGAAAGAAATTTCTTCTGGATTCTTTAATCCAATAATTTTTTTATAATAAAATAAAAGTGGATTACAATTATATAAATGAATAGAAGAAGGAGAAAATCCGTGACGAGAAAGTTCATCTAATCGTCTGATTATAGATTCCGTTTTTTTTATAACAATAGGAGATCTTTTTGAAATAAATAATGGAATATTTTCTTTTTTTTCAGTTGTAAAATTATTACAGTTCATTTCTATTTGATAAATAAAACGGCTTTTTTCTCCAGAATTTAGTTCATCTGGTTGATTTTTATATATCAAATAAACATTTTTTGATGTTTGCAAAATATTTATCAAATGATGTTGATAGATTTCTTCGTTTTCTTGAAAAATAGGAAGATTTAATTTTTTACGAATATCTAAGGGGATGAAAGTATTATATTTTTTTTTATCTGGTGGAATAATTCCTTCGTTAACGGAAGTTATAATTGTTGTTTCAAAATCTCCAAAATATGGATCCATAAATCCTATCATGGATAATCCTTGGGGATGAGGTTGTTTATATTGTATTTTTTCTGTGTTTATAAATTGTTGATATAGATTGAATACATCTTTTATTCCCAAAAAAAAACTATTTTTTGTTTTTCTTACTAAAATCTTCATTTTTTTCATATAAATTTCTAGAACTGATAAAAATTTTAATTCTAATAGATGTTTTTCTGGAAACAGGAAAAAAAAGGTTTTCAATAGTTTTATGAAACTAATAATGCCAATAATGCATTTTTTAGTTTTATTAGTTTGTATTTTAAAAATGATTTCTAAATCGTTTTTTGATAAATATTTATTTATCATAGATTCAGATATAAAATCTAAATTTTTTGTGTTAAATATTTCTAATAATAATTTTTTTCTTAAAAAAATCTTTTGTATATATCCATCAGATAATATTCTCATTATATCTTCTTTATGAAAATTTTTGAATTTTTCTTTTCTTAAAAGCAATTGAAAAATTGAATAAAAAGTCGAGTGAATTGGAAGGAATTTGAATGGATAATTCATAATGGATAAATGAACTCCTGTAATTTTTTTTAGAGAATGAAACAAAGGAATAGATAAATAGTTATCTCCTAACATTATAATTATTTTATGTGGTTTTTTTCCATTTTTAATAAGTCTAGAAATTATTTTTTCTACAATATGTATTTGTTCTATTTCTTTAGAAACACTGATTATTTTTATCTTCTCTAAATGGAGAATTTTTTTTGATATTGGTTCATATTTCTTTTGAATGAAAAAATCATAATAATTCTTTTTTAAGAACAAATTTTTTTTCTTCTTATTATTACTAGAAAATAAATTATATATTAGAAGAGATTCTTGATTCAACTGAATCATTTTATTTATGAACTTTTTTTCGCATTCATTAACAAAATGAGATTTTGTAAGAAAAAATACTATTTGTATATTTCTGTTTTTAGAAAAAAAATTTCTTAATTTAAGAAAAGAAATTCTAAAAAGCATTCCGAAATAAGCTTTTCCTTTTTTTAAAAGTTGACATTGAAGAATGTAGTAAATTTTGTAAATTTCTTCCCAAAAAAAGAAATTTTTTTTTTCTATTTCTAAAATATTTGGATTCCATTCTTTTATTTTTTCTGTAGAAATGATATAAGAAAAAAAAGATTTTAATTTAATTAAATTAATATCCAAATCATGAAAATCATTCAATATATTAGGAGCCCATTTTAAAAAATCATTAAAATTTTTTGCTAAAACACTATTTTTTTTTTTTAATATTTCAAAAAAAAACAAAAGAATATAATCTATATGAGATAGAGATAAACCAGAAATTTTTTCTAAAAACTTTTCTATTGTGTAAATGATTACTGTTTTGTTAGAAGCACTAAATTCTTTAGTATATTTTCTTTGTATATATTTTATAATACAACTATCAAATGATACTAATAAAAGTTTTTTTTTTATATTTTCTTCTTTTTTTTTAAGTATATGTTGAATAATTTGATCTACTTGATTTATCACAATAATGATTATTATTTTGATCTATATTTATGAAAAAAATTTTTTATTTTTATTTGATCTTTATCCATTTGTATTTTTAGATCTTGAAGTGTATTAAATCTTTTTTCTTCACGAATAATTTGAAGTATAAAAATATCTATTTTTTTTCCATAAATATCTTGTTTAAAATCAAAGATATGAACTTCTATCTTTACTTTTTTATTTTTTCTTTTAATGGTAGGACATACTCCTATGTTCAACATTCCTTGATATTTTTTATGTAAAAAATTAATTTTCACAGCATATACTCCTTTTTTTGGAATTAATTTTTTTGTATCTACTTGAATATTAGCAGTGGGATAATTTAAAATTCTTCCAATTCCATTTCCTTTGATAACAAAACCTGATAAAGTATACGAATACCCTAAAGCTTGATTCGCCCATTCTATATTTCCTTTGATAAGAGATTCCCGTATATTAGTAGAACTTATAATTTTTTTGTTGAATTTATAAGGATTCACTTGATAAATTTTAAATCCATAAATAGGAGAAAATTTTCTCAAATGATGAGAAGATACATCTCTGTCTTTTCCAATATGAGAATCATATCCTGTGATAAATTTTTTTATTTTTAATTTAGAAGATACAATTTTTTTCAAAAAATCTTTTGTACTTAATTTTGAAAAATTCACAGTAAAAGGATGAATAATCAAGTGTTCTATTCCTGTTTTTTTCAGATTATAAATTCTTTCAGAAAGAGTATTTAAATAAAAAATTTCTCTGTTTGGTTCTAATATTTCTTTTGGATGTGGATGAAAAGTAAGTAAAACTGAACAAAACAATTTTTCTTTTTTTGCTCTAAGAACTAAATCATGAATAATTTTTTGATGGCCTCTATGAACTCCATCAAAAACTCCGAGTGTAAAGACACATGGGATAAAAGAAGAAAATTCATCAATGAATGAATAAATTTTCAAATTTTTTTTATCTTTTTTCTTTTACATTTACAAATATAAATGATTTGCGTATACTCTATAGAAAAAATTCTATGCACAAGAAAAAATTAAAAGGAAAAATAATTAAAATTATAGGACCCGTTGTGGATGTTTCTTTTAAAGAAGTTTCTTTTCTTCCTAAAATATATGATGCATTAAAAGTGAATTTACATAATAAGAAAATTGTACTAGAAGTCCAACAACATATTGGAGAATCTACTGTTCGTTGTATATCTATGGATACAACAGACGGATTACAAAGAGGAAAAGAAGTAGAGGTTATGAATGGTCCAATTTGTATGCCTACAGGAGAATCTATTAATGGACGTGTATTTAATGTTTTGGGAGATAGTATAGATGGATTAGATAATTTAGATAAAATTAAACCTATTCATAGGGTTCCTCCAAAATTTAAAGATTTATCTACTAAAACAGAGATACTCTATACAGGAATTAAAGTTATTGATCTGATAGAACCTTATCCAAAAGGAGGAAAAATTGGATTATTTGGAGGAGCTGGAGTAGGGAAGACTGTATTAATACAAGAACTAATTAATAATGTAGCAAAAGGACATGGAGGACGTTCTGTATTTGCAGGAGTAGGAGAACGTACTAGAGAAGGAAATGATTTATTAAGAGAAATGTTGGAATCTGGAATTATAAAATATGGAGATTCTTTTATGAAATCAATGAGAAAAGGAAATTGGGATTTGACTAAAGTAGATAAAGAAGCTTTAAAGACATCTAAAGCTGCTTTTGTTTTTGGACAGATGAATGAACCACCCGGAGCAAGAGCTAGAGTTGCTTTATCTGGATTAACATTAGCAGAGTATTATAGAGATCAGTCTATAGAAAAAAAAGGACAAGATGTTTTGTTTTTTATAGATAATATATTTAGATTTACTCAAGCCGGATCAGAAGTTTCAGCTTTATTAGGAAGAATTCCTTCGTCTGTTGGATATCAACCAACTTTGTCTTCTGAAATGGGATCTATGCAAGAAAGAATAACATCTACTAAAAAAGGATCTATAACTTCTGTACAAGCGGTTTATGTCCCTGCAGATGATTTAACAGATCCAGCTCCAGCTATTACGTTTTCTCATCTAGATGCAACAACAGTTCTTTCAAGAAAAATAGCTTCTTTAGGAATTTATCCTGCAATTGATCCATTAGATTCTACTTCACGGATTTTGTCTCCGGATATTATTCATAAAGATCATTATGATTGTGCACAACGTGTTAAAGAAATTTTACAGAAATATAATTCTTTGCAAGACATTATAGCGATTTTAGGAATAGAAGAATTAAGTGAAGAAGATAAATTGACAGTTTTTCGTGCTAGACGTGTTCAACGATTCTTATCTCAACCATTTCATGTAGCAAAACAGTTTACAGGAATTGAAGGGGAATTTGTAAGAATTGAAGATACAATTAAAGGATTTAATATGATAATGGATGGAGAATTGGATAATATTCCAGAAATAGCTTTTAATTTGAAAGGAACTATTGAACAAGTGATAGGAACTGTAAAAAAAGTAGGATAGAATAGATAAATAATAAAAAAAAAATATACAAAACAATGCAGGTTACAATTATTAATTATGAAAAAGTTTTCTATCAAGATAGCGCAACATCTATAACAGCTCCTGGATTAAATGGATTTTTTCAAATATTAGAAAATCATGATTCAATGATCTCTCTCCTAGGAGGAGGATTCCTAAAATTATCTTCTTTTAAGAAGAAAAATTTTATTATTAAAATAAATGGAGGTTTGTTACAAGTAAAAAAGAATATTGTTTTTATTCTTTTATGAAAGATCTTTTTCTTTTGAAATTTTCATATGTTCTTTTCTATTTTTGAATATTTTTATTGCACTGAAAATAGCTTCTTCAAAAGATTTTTCATTAGCAATTCCTTTTTTGGCAATATCATATGCTACTCCATGGTCTGGGGAAGTTCGTATATGAGAAAGTCCTGCAGTAAAATTGACTCCTTCATTAAAGGTTAATGTTTTAAAAGGAATTAACCCTTGATCGTGATACATTGCTAAAATAGCATCAAAATAACGATAACTATGATTTCCAAAAAATCCATCTGGAGAATAAGGACCAAAAACTAATAATTTTTGTTTTTGAAATAAATAATCAATAGCTGGTTTAATTTTTGTTTTTTCTTCATCTCCAACTAAACCATTTTCTCCTGAGTGAGGATTACATCCTAACACTGCCATTTTAGGTTTTTCTATAGAGAAATCTATTAATAAAGATTTATGTAAAATCTGTACAGATTTTATAATTTTTTCTAAAGTGAGTTCTGAACTCACTTTTTTCAATGGTAAATGATTAGTAACTAAGGCAATTTTTAAAGTATCATGAATCATTATCATTAATGATTCTCCTTCCAAAACATTTTGGAAATATTCGGTATGACCAAAAAAAGGAAATCCTTTGATGTTCATCCAATTTTTGTTTACTGGAGCTGTTACAAGAACATCTATTTTATCTTCTTTTAAAGCTTTAGTTGCTTTTTTTAAAGATAAAATAGGATATTTTCCTGAATCAGGATTAATTCCAATAGAATCAAATTTAATATCTTCTTTCCAAATATTTAAAACATTGATTTTATAATCAACAATCTCTTTGAAACTTTTTATTTCTCGTATATTGCTAACTTCGATATTTAGAATCTTCTTATAATAAGAACACAATTTTTTAGATCCAAATAGTATAGGTGTAAAAAAATCTAAAAGTTTTTTTTTACGGCATACCTTTAGAAATATTTCCATTCCTATTCCATTGAGATCTCCAGTAGAGATTCCCACTCTAATTTTTCTATTTTTCATAAAAGCATTTAAAAATTATTTTAAATTATATTTTTTATTAAAAAAAATAAATTATTTTTTATATGTTTACTGGAGTCATAGAATGTACAACAAAAGTCCATAGATTATATCGAGATAAAAATAATCTTTGTATCACTTTGAATAATCCATTTTTATATAACGAAATAAAAATTAATCAAAGTATTTCTCATAATGGAATATGTTTTACCATAATAAATATAAATCACAATAAAAAAATTTATTCAGTAATTGCTTCTGAAGAAACTTTCTATCGTACTAATTTAAATGTATTAAAAATAAATGATGAAGTAAATTTAGAACGTGGAATGAAAATTAATGAAAGATTAAACGGTCATATCGTACAAGGACATATAGATACAACAGCTAAAATCATTGAAATAGAAAACAAAAATGGAAGTTGGATTTTTTCTTTTCTTTCTAAAAAAAGTTTATACAATGTGGTTGTAGAAAAAGGATCTATTGCCATAAATGGAATCAGTCTGACTATAATAAAATGTGCTAAATTCAGATTTAGCACATCGGTTATTCCTTATACATATGAAAAAACAAATTTTAAATATTTAAAAATTGGAGACATTGTTAATGTGGAATTTGATATTTTAGGAAAGTATATTTTGAGTAAAAAAAATGAATTATAATATTTTAGGTTCTCCAGATGAGAGACTTTTATTTGTGTATTTTCTGTATTTATCAAAATGTTTAATAAATTTTTTTACAAGTTTTTCTACTTGAATTTGATACATTTTTTTATCTTTCCATGTTTCTTTGGGATTTAATATATCAGAAGATATTCCCGGACAATATTTTGGAATTTTAAAATTAAAAATAGGATCTTTTTCATAAGGAACTTTAGATAAACATCCATCCAAGGCAGATTTTACAAGTTTACGTGTATCTTTTAATTGGATTCGAAATCCTCCTAGGGAATCTTCTCCAGATATAAATCCGGTATTAACCATCCATACGCTTATTTCCGTCTTATTTAATTTATCTATTAGCATATTTGTGTATTGAATAGGATGTAGAGGCATAAATGGAGCTCCAAAACAAGAAGAAAAAGTTGCTTGTGGTTTTTTTATATTTAATTCTGTTCCAGCGACTTTAGAAGTGTATCCCAATAAAAAATAATAAGCAGATTGTGCTTTGTTTAATTTTGCTATAGGAGGCAATACTCCAAAAGCATCATAAGTTAGAAAAAAAATGTTTCTTATATTGGAAGATAACAATTTTTTTTCAATATTCTTTACAAAAAAAATAGGATAACTGATTCGCATGTTTTGCGTGATAGAATCATTGAAATAATCAACTTCTTTTGTTCCTTTTTTAAAAACTACATTTTCCAACATAGCTCCTTTTTTTATTGCATGATAAATCATTGGTTCTTTTTCTTTAGAAATTCCCAATATTTTTGCATAACAACCTCCTTCAAAATTAAAAATAATGTTGTCATATGTCCATCCATGTTCATCATCTCCTATTAATTTTCTATTCTTATCTCCACTGGAAATAGTTGTTTTTCCAGTTCCAGATAATCCAAAGAAAAGAGCAGTATCTTTTTTATGAATTCCTACATTTGCAGCACAATGCATAGGAAATACATTTTTATATGTAGGAAGTATGAAATTTAGAACAGAAAAAATGGATTTTTTTATTTCTCCTGTATATCCAGATCCACCAATTAATATAATTTTTTTTAAGAAATTTAATATAGAAAAATTTTTTTTCCGTGTTCCATCCGTTATTGGATTAGCATAAAATCCAGGAGCACATAACAATAACCAATCTGGAAGGATTCTTCCAATTTTTGGAATCCTTAAAAAAAGATTATGTATAAATAGATCAGACCAAGGATATTCACTAATAGAACGAATATTCAGCTGATAACGTTTATCCGAGCAAAGATAACCATCTCTTACATATAATTTTTTACCAGATAAATAATGAACGAGTTTTTGATACAAATTATCAAATTTTTTTTGATCAAATGATTGATTAAATTTTTCATCCCACCAAATTTTATTTTCTGTAATACGATCTTTAACAATAAATCTATCTTTAGGAGATCTTCCAGTAAAAGAACCAGTATTAATAGCCAATACTCCTGATTTTGTTTCCATTCCCATTCCATTTTTAATAATTATGTTTTGTAATTCATCAGGAGATAATTGACAATAATTTGAAGAATTTAGGATTCCGTAATTTTCTATAGAAAGAGAACTCATATTTTGTTATTGAATTTCTATGAAAGACAAATTTATATATGATTTACAAAAGTTTACTAATTTTGTATCATAAAAAAAAACAAAAACTATAGATTCTATGTCTGATATTGCATCAAGAGTCAATGCTCTTATCGTAGAAAAATTAAGTGTAGAAGAAAATGAAATTCTTCCAACAGCTAGCTTTACTAATGATTTAGGTGCAGATTCCTTAGATATAGTGGAACTTATTATGGAGTTCGAAAAAGAATTTAATATTAGTATTTCTGATGAAAAAGCGGAGAAAATTACTACTGTCGGTGAAGCTATACAGGCAATAGAAGATCTTTTAAATGAGAAAGAAAAGATGAATAAAAATCAAGAAAAAAAAGGTGAAGTTCCTGATTCTTAAAAAAAAGAAAAATGAATAATAATATTTATTATTTTGTTTATGGGAGGTATAGAGGAATTAAAGAGAGTCGTCGTTACTGGAATTGGTTCTATTAATCCAATAGGAAATAATGTAGAAGAGTATTGGATATCCCTTATTAAGGGAAAAAGCGGAGCTGCTCCTATTACATATTTTGACACAAAAAAATATAAAACTAAATTTGCTTGTGAATTGAAAAATTATGATCCGAGTGTTTTTTTTAGTAAAAAAGAAAGAAGAAAATTAGATCCGTGTGCTCAATATGGGATTTTAGCTTCTGAAGAAGCTGTTAAAAATAGTGGAATAAATTTTTCTAATGAAAAAAAAGAACGGATAGGTGTTGTTTGGTCTTCTGGAATAGGAGGTCTTTTAAATTTAGAAAAATCTATTTCAGATTATGTTAACGGGGGAAGATATCCTAGATTTAGTCCATTTTTTATTCCTAAAATGCTCATAGATATTACAGCTGGATTTATTTCTATGAATTATGGTCTTCATGGACCTAATTATGCAACTGTATCTTCTTGTGCTTCATCATCTAATGCAATAGTAGATGCTTATCATTTAATCTGTTTGGGTAAGGCAGATATTATGGTTGCTGGTGGTTCCGAAGCAGCTATTACGCAAAGTGGAGTAGGAGGATTTAATGCTTTGCATGCATTATCTACTAGAAATGAAGATTATCAAACCGCTTCACGGCCTTTCGATAAGGATAGAGATGGATTTGTTTTAGGAGAAGGATCTGGATGTCTAATTCTTGAAGAATATCAACATGCTAAAGAAAGAGGAGCTACTATTTATGCAGAAATAGGAGGAGTAGGAATGTCTGGAGATGCTTATCATATCACGGCTCCTCATCCAGAAGGAAAAGGGATTGTTTTAGCAATGACAACAGCAATTCAAGATGCTGGAATTGAATATTGTGAAGTAGATCACATTAATTCTCATGGAACTTCTACTATTTTAGGAGATCTTGCTGAAGTGAGAGCAATTCAAGAAGTTTTTCATGATAATATATATAATATTGATATTAATTCTACAAAATCTATGACAGGACATTTATTAGGAGCATCAGGAGCAATAGAAGCAATAGCTTCTATTCTTCCTTTAACAAAAAAAATAATTCCGCCAACTATTAATTTATTTCATCTAGATGAGAAGATAGATCCAAAAATTAGTTTTACACCAAACAAAGCTATAAAAAGAGAAGTAAAAATTAGTATATGTAATACTTTTGGTTTTGGAGGACACAATGTTTGTATTTTATTTAAGAAAATAGATGTTATTTAATAACATTTTTTTGATGAAAAAAAATGATGAAAATGATGATTCTGTTTTAATTAGTAAATTAAAAAAAATATTGGGTTTTTGTCCTAATAATTTAAAATTGTTGAAAAAGGTATTTATTCATAGCTTTTCAACAAAAAAAAGAAATTTTGATAAAAAGAATTATTTTTTTGATTTTCAAAGATTAGAATTCTTGGGAGATGCTGTATTAAATTCCATTATTTCACATTTTTTATGTGAAAGACTTCCTGAAAAAAAAGAAGGGGAATTAACTCAAGTACGATCTAAAATCGTATGTAGAAGAAATTTAAATGAAATTTCTAAAAAATTAACTCTTACAGATATTTTTTTAAAAAAAGAAAATACAATTATATCAGATAATATATTAGGAAATATTCTTGAAGCTTTAATAGGATTCATTTATTTAGAAATAGGATACAAAGGTTGCAAAGATTTTGTATATAAAAAAATATTACATTCTCATGTTAATGTTGCAAAGTTGCAAAAGGAGATTTTTAGTTACAAAGTATGGATTATAGAATGGTCTCAAAAAAACAAATTTTTTATAAATTTTAACACTTTTAGAGAAGAAAAAGGAGTTTCAGAAAAAAATAAACAGATAATTACTTATCTGTCTGAATTTACCGTTTCTAAATATGGAATAAAAACTAAAGGAAGAGGTCCGTCAAAAAAAAAATCAGAAGAAATTGCAGCTAAAAAAGCCTATTTTTTAATTCAAGAAAAATGGAAAAAAAAACAACTTAATAATAAAAACATATGATTTTATGTGTATTCAAAAAGAAAAAAAGTATTCTTATATAAAAAAGGGAAAAGGTCATCCCTTAATACTACTTCATGGGTTGATGGGAGGATTAAGCAATTTTAATGCTCTTTTAGATTTTTTTCCAAAAAAAGGATATCAAGTGATTATTCCTTCACTTCCTCTTTATAATAGGCCTTTATTTCTTACAAATATTTATAGTTTATCTAAATATATTGCTCAATTTTTAAGTGAGATAGGTGTTAAAAAATCGACATTAATAGGGAATTCTCTTGGAGGACATATTGCTTTAATAATAGCAAAAAAAAGATTGGATTTAGTTCACTCTGTTGTTCTTACAGGAAGTTCAGGTTTATTTGAAAAATCTTTTGGAGATGCTTTTCCTAAAAGAGAAAATTACGAATATATTAAAAAAAAATCACAGGAAGTATTTTTTAATCCTAAAATTGCTACTAAAAAATTAGTAGATGAAGTATTTCATATTGTGAATGATAAGAAAAAAGGAATTAAAACTTTGTATCTTGCAAGAAGCGCTATGAAATACAATATGTCAAAAGATTTGTCTATGATTCATCAGCCTATTTGTTTAATTTGGGGAAAACAAGATCATGTAACCCCTCCAGAAGTAGCGAAAGAATTTTATAGGCTGCTTCCTCATTCTGAATTACATTGGATAGACAAATGCGGACATGTTCCTATGATGGAACATCCAAAAAAATTTATAGAAATATTAGAAAAATGGCTTTCTAAATTTGAAAAAAAAAACTATGAAAATTCTTTCAGCACAATTTAAAGGAAGTATGGTCACTTCAAATCAATTCTTTTTTTCTGATTTCCCTAAATATGTTTTTGCTGGACGTTCTAATGTAGGAAAATCTAGTTTAATTAATCTTATTATTGGAAAAAAACTTGCCAGAGTTTCTTCCCATCCTGGAAGAACAGAATTTATTAATTATTTTTTAATAAATCATCAATGGTATTTAATAGATTTACCCGGATATGGGTATTCTACTAAAAAAAAGAGAGAAAAAAAAAAACAGATAAATTAATCAAAGACTACATTTTTCATAAAAATTTTACTTGTTTGTTTTTATTAATTGATTGCAGAATTACACTACAAAAAATGGATATAGATTTCATGCAAAAATTGAAAATATTTGGAATTCATTTTTGTATTATTTTTACAAAAACAGATAAATTAAATAAAAGAAATCTTAATAAAAATATTTTTTTACATAAAAAAAAAATTGAAAAAAAATTTTTTTCAATTCCTAAATGTTTTCAAGTTTCTGTAAAGAAAAAATATGGAAAAGAAAAAATTATTCGTTTTATTGAAAAATTTCATAATTTGAAATAAATTTTATAAAAAAAAACTGATTATTCCCAACTCATAAGATTTTAATCCAAATCCAAAAATAGTTCCTTTGCATACAGAAGATAAAAATGATCTTTTTCTAAAAGATTCCCTTGAATGGACATTAGAAATATGAACTTCTATAACTGGAGCTGGGATTGATTTAATAGCATCAGCAATCCCTAAAGATGTATGAGTGTAAGCTCCCGCATTAATTACAATTCCATCTGATTGAAATCCAACAACATGTAAAATGTCTATAATTTTTCCTTCGTGATTACTTTGATAATAAGTGATATCTATATCACAAAAAAGTTTTTTTTTTTCAATTTTTTCAGGAAGTATACAAAACTTTCAGTTCCATATAATTCTGGTTCTCTTTTTCCTAAAAGATTTAAATTAGGACCATTAATAATGCTTATTTTTTTCATGAATTTTTATTGTGTTATTTATTTCTTTTTTATTTAAAAAACACCAACATCCTACTTTAAGATTTTTTTTAGTGAATCCTCCAAAATTCACTCTGTCTAGTTGTATAACTTGATAAGTTAGTTTTTTAAAAAGGCGTCTAATCACTCTATTCCATCCTATATGTAATCCTATTTTTATTCTATTTTTTCTATTTCCGCAGGAAATAAAATCAACTTTGATTCTTCCTTCATAAAGAGATATCTTTCCTTTTCTAATGAGATCAATATCTTGGGGTTTAATTTTTTTGTTTAATAAAACATGATATATTTTTTTAATATTATATTTTGGATGAGTTAATTTTTCAGTGAGAGATCCATCATTTGTAAGAAGTAAGACTCCTGTGGTTAAACGATCGAGTCTTCCTACAGGGAAGACTCGATTATTAGAAAAATTTGGTATTAAATCCATAACTGTTTTTCTTTTATATCTGTCACTTGTAGAAGTGATAACTCCTTTTGGTTTATTAAGAAGTATATATATTTTTTTTTTATTTTTAATGCGATGTCCATGTAATTTGACAATATCATTTACGTGAATTATAGTTCCTAGTTTTGAAACATATTTTCCATTCACTTCTACAACTCCTGATTGAATCAATTGATCAGATTTTCTTCTTGAAGAAATACCTGCATTAGATAAGTAATGATTTAATCGTATAAACCCATCTTTTTTTTTGTTCATTATCAACTTTTTTTCTTTAAAAACGAAAAAGAACTTCTGTTGTATATTTTTTTAGTTTTTTTATAGATAAATCATAATTTGGAGTAAATACTAATAAGAAACCTCCTCCTCCAGAACCACACAATTTTAGATAATGTATGTTCGTGAAAAGTCCTTCTTCCCATATTTTCAAAAAATTTTTTGGAATCATAGGACGAAAATGATGAAAAACCCAAGCGGAAAGTAACTTGACGTGTTTTAGTAAAACTTTAAAATCTCCTTTAAGAAAAGTTTCTATACATTTTTCATTATATTTTATAAATTCTTCTTTCAATATTTTTCTAAATTTATCATGTTTTAATTTTTCTAAAAAAAATTTTATCATGGATGATGTTTTACTGGGTTTTCCTGAATCTAGTAAAAAAATAGCTCCTTTTCCTTTTTTTATTCTTTTTGTAGGAATTCTTATAGAAGAGATATTCGTTTCTGAACGAATAAGCAAAGGAATATTTAAGTAACAAATTAAAGGATCAATTCCAGAACTTTTTCCGTGAAAAAAAGATTCCATTTGACTAAATATTTTCCTTAAATTTATTATGTTTTCGTGTTTTTTTGTACATTTTTTCAATTTACTTATAGCATATTTCTCATAAATAGCGGCAACTAATGCACCTGAACTTCCAATTCCATATTTTTGAGGAATGTTTGAATAAAAAAAAATTCCTTTTTGAATATCCTCATATAATTTTTTCAGATTTAATGAAACTAAATTTTTATTTTTTTCTAGAAAAAATAAAAATTTAAAATATTTTTCTAATTCTAAATTAGAAGAAAAAAATTCTCTAGAAGAAGTAGATTGAAATTTTAAAGTTCCTTGATAGGAATCATGAGGAATAGAAAGTCCACTAGAATTTTCCAAAATTCCATATTCTCCAAACAAAAGAACTTTAGCATGAAATAAAGATTGTTTCATTGTTTTCTTTTTTTAAAGAAACAAAAAAAACAAATTTAGTTTAATTAAGACGAAACTAATTAAGTAAAATGTGAATAAATCAATAAAATTTGTAATTTTTATTTATTTTAAGAAAAAAAAATTAAGTAAATACACAATGAAAATAGCCGTATATGGACAAAAATTTGTTAAGAAAAATATTCCATACATGAAACAGTTCATAGGCTATATATCAAATCATTCAATAAAAATTTATATTGAGAAATCATTTTTTAATGTTTTATCTTCTTTTGAAGAATTTAAAAATTTGAATTTTCCAATTTTTTCTCATTATAAGGAATTAACAAAAGATTTCAGTTTAATGTTTACTTTTGGAGGAGATGGAACTATATTATCTGCTATTACTCTAATTAGAGATTCAGGAATTCCTATTGTTGGAGTCAATACAGGAAATTTAGGATTTTTAGCAACTTTTAACAAGGATGTTTTTCTAAAAAAAATAGATCAAATTTTTAATCAAAAATTTCATTTAATTCCTCGCAGTTTATTATGGTTAGAAACTTCGATCATAAAAAATCATGATCTATTTTTTAATTTTGCGTTAAATGAAATAGTGATTTTTCGTAAAGAAACAGTTTCCATGATTACTATAGATGCATATATAGATAATGAATTTTTAACATCTTATTGGGCAGATGGATTAATTATCTCTACACCTACTGGTTCTACCGGATATTCTTTAAGTTGTGGAGGGCCAATTATTACTCCAGATAATAAAAATTTTGTTCTTACTCCTATATCTCCACACAATTTATTTTCACGTCCATTAATTATTTCAGATCATCAAAAAGTACATTTAAAAATACATAGTCGTGTTCAATCTTATTCTTTGTCTTTGGACACTCGGCTTACTTCTTTAAGTCAGGAGAATGAATTATCTATTAGAAAAGCTCCTTTTTATATATATTTAATTCAAGAAAAAAAACAAACTTACTATAAAACTTTACGAGAAAAATTATTATGGGGAATGGATCAAAGAAATTAAAATAAAAACAGTCTATCTTTTCTTAATTTTCTATATATATTTGTTAGTTTAATTATTAGTCTACTAAAAAAGTTAAGTAGAGTCGAATAGAACTATGGATTATGATTTTATGGAAAATTTGTTAGAAAAAATAAATTACAAAAATATTCCTCATCATGTAGCCATTATTATGGATGGGAATGGACGTTGGGCCGAAAAAAGAGGGAAGTTAAGAACATTTGGTCATGAAAATGCAATTCAATCTGTAAGAGAAACTATAAGTGTTGGAAAAGAATTAGGAATTCCCTATATTACTTTATATGTTTTTTCCTCAGAAAACTGGAATCGTCCAAAAAAGGAAATAGATAATTTAATGCGTCTATTTCATGTTAATTTAAAAAGTCATTTAGAAGAAATTCATGAAAATAATGTCAAAATTATTCCTATAGGAGAAATAGAAAAATTTTCTAAATTAATTCAAGAAGAATTGATTTTTTTTAGAAAAAAAACGAAACATAATACATCGGGAACTTTAATTTTAGCCTTAAGTTATGGAGGAAGAGAGGAGATTTTGAGAGCAACAAAAAATATTGCTGAAAAAGTTAAAATTGGACATTTGTCATTAAATGATGTAACTCATTCTTCTTTTAAAAATCATTTATATACTAATGATATTCCAGATGTAGATCTTATAATTAGAACTAGTGGAGAACAACGTATCAGTAATTTTTTACTTTGGCAATCTGCTTATGCAGAATTTTATTTTACCAATGTTTTATGGCCAGATTTTCGTAAAAAAGATTTTTTTGAAGCTATAATAAATTATCAAAAAAGGAAACGTAGATTTGGAAAAGTTGGATAAGGATAACTTAATTAAGCGTTTCATTTTATGAACCAAGAATGAATATGAAAAAAAAGATAAATAGAATATTTTTCTTTTTAATAATAATACAAATACATTTCTTATTTGCTAAAACAAATCAAATAGGAATAGAAAATGGAATTCAAGAAAATAAAAATTCTTTTTTCATTGTAAAAAATATTAAAATCATAGGAAAAACAAAATATGATCCTATTTTTATTTCAAATTTGTCTCATCTTTCTATTGGAGATAAGATTGAAATTCCTGGGAAAAAAATAGATGATATCATTAAAGAATTATGGAAAAGTAATCTTTTTAAAAAGATTTCTATTTTTTATAAAAAGGATAGATTTTCATCAAAAGAAAATGAAATTGATTTGCTTTTTGATTTAGAAGATTCAATAGAAATTCACAAAATAAATATAAAAGGGACTGGAATAACACAATTTGACACTGTTCAAAAAATACGTGAAGGAGAGAAAATTTCTTATGATTTAATTCAATCTCTTCATAATGAAATTAAAGATTATTATCTTAAAAAAGGATATAAAGAAATTTATATAAAAAAAAATATTCTATTTTGTAAAAAAAAGAAGAATATTTTAAATCTCTCTGTGAGAAAAGGAAAAAAGACTTTTATAGAAAGTATTTTATTTGATGGAAATAAAATTTTAAGTCAAAAAATGTTGATGAGTCTTATGACTAAGACTAGAAATAAATTTTATATTCCCATAATAGAAAAACCTTTTCTTTTCGTAGATGAAAAAATAAAAGATGATTTAAAAAATATTAGAGAAAAATATTTCTCAATGGGATTTCTAGATGCTAAAGTGATTTTAGATACGATATGGAAAGAAGAATCTGGCAATTATAGCATAAAAATAAAAGTGATTGAAGGAAATCAATATTCTTTAGGAGATGTTAATTTTATAGGAAATACTGTTTTTAAAACAGATTTTTTGAGAAAAATTCTTGTTTATAAAAAAGGAGATCCTTATGATAAAATTGGAATTAATAACAATATTTCTAATTCAGATTATGCATATAGTATTATTTCAAATTATTTAGATAGAGGATATTTTTTCGCAAAAATTGTTCCTATAGAAACAAAAATAGATAATAAAAATCAAGTTCATCTAGAGATAAAAATAGAAGAAAATCATCCAGTATATATAAAGAAAGTAAATATATCAGGAAATACAATCACTAAAGATCATGTTATTAGACGTGAATTAACCACTTCTCCAGGAGATCTTCTTTCTCCTAAAGAAATAAAATCTAGTTTACTTCGTTTGGTAAATTTAAATCTGTTTGAGACAAATAAAATTTATCCATATATTAAACCCAATAAGGAGCATGATCGTGTAGATATAGAATGGCATGTAGTTGAAAAAGGATCTAATCAAATCAAATTGCATGGAGGATATGAAAAAGGAAAACTTCTTGGAAACTTAAAATTAAGTTTTGGAAATTTTTCTCTTCTTAATTTTTTGAAATGGAATTGGAATCCTATCCCTCAAGGAGAAGGACAAAAATTATTATTATTTAGTCAATTTGGAAAAGATAAAAAATCTTATGGACTTTCTTTTACAGAACCATGGATAGAGAAAAAAAATCCAACATCTCTTACTTTTGAAACTTATTTCTCAAAAAATAAAATAAAAAACGATAAGTCTTTTTTTCCAAAAAATGAAGAAATATTTTTAGAAAAAATAGGATCTTCTATTTATTGGGATAAATTTTTAACTTTTTTGGATCCTTATTCTAAAATAAGATTATCGACGTGTTATGATAAATTTTTTTACAAAAAAAGTCATAGTGATCCTTTTTTACGATTGAATAATTTAAATTACTTAATTTCTTTTCAAAGATTTTATGGAGATCCAGACTTAATTTATCCTATTGATGGATCAAAAATACAAGTTGATACAATTTTTACTCTTCCTTATTCTTTGGTTTTAAAGAATAAAAACAAAAATCAATTAGATTGGATGGAATTTTTTAAGATTAAAATGGTTTCTTATTGGTATAAAAAAATTGTAGATCAAATGGTAATTAAAGTAGGTGGAGAATTTGGAATATTAGGGAATAATGAAAAAAATTATTTTTCATTTCATAAATTTTCTATGGGTGGAAACAAATTAGAAGATAGAGATCATATTTCATTAAGAGGATATTCCGATCATGAAGATCTTACTCCAAATGATGGAGGAATTATTTATAATAAATCTCTTTTTGAAATTCGTTATTTGATTAAATCATTTTCTAATGAAAATGAAAATTTGTCCAAATTTTGGACTTCCTTCTTTTTAGAAGGAGGAAGTATTAGTGATTCTTATAAAAAATTTAATCCATTTAAAATGAATAAATCTTTTGGAGTTGGATTTCGTATGTTTTTTTCTCCTATAGGATTTTTTGGAATAGATTTTGGTCATCCTATAATAATGGGAATAAGTAGTAATAATGAAGAAGGAAAAGATCATTTTAAATCAAAATGGAAAACACATTTTATCATAGGTCAAGATTAATTGAAATTAAATTTTAAAATTTTTCTTATGAGAAAAAATATGATTTTTTATTATCTATTGTTTTTTATATTTTTTAATATAATTGGTATACAAGGATATTCTAAAGAATGTAGTCAAAGAATTGTTTGTCTTAATAGTACGATTCTGGTTGAGAAAATGCCTGAATTTTCTACTGCTAAAAAAGAATTAGAAAAATTGACTAAAAGTCATGAAAATACATTGGAAAAGTTAGTGAAAGAATTTCATAATAAATCTAAAAGATTTCAGAGGAATAGAAATCCAGTTTTGAAAAGAGAATTAGAAGTTTTTCAAGCAAGAGTTCATGCATATCAAAAAAAAGCTGCAGAAGATTTAGCTAAAAGACAAGAACAACTGTTAAATCCTTTGTCTAAAAAAATAGATAATGCCATCCATAAAGTAATGGATAGAAATAAAAATATTCTACGTGTAGATGATTGTAGTCCTGGAAAAGGAGTATTAGTTAATAAAGGAATAGATATCACAGAAGAAGTCAAAAAAGAATTAGGAATTTGATTATTTTTTTTTAGTGGTATCTCCCGGAATCGAACCGGGGACACAAGGATTTTCAGTCCTTTGCTCTACCAACTGAGCTAAGATACCGATTAACTATGATACAAAAGTACAACAATAAAAAAATAAGAAGAAGTAATCTTTTGAAAAGTTTTGTAAAGCTATTTTTTTTATTAGTATTTTTTCTTTTTTTTTCATGTACAACAGAAAAAAAAAATTTCATTAAGTTGATAAAGAATAAAAAACGTAAAGAAATTCCTCATAGGATTTTTCTTCGCACAAGTATTTTATCTAAGGAAAATGGAATTCCTAGATTATTCATGAATTTTCCAATTATGGAAGAATATTCTATTTCTACTTTGTTTCCTAAAGGAATACAATTATTTTTTTTTGATAAAAAAAATACAAAAGAATATATTTCTCTTACTGCAGATTGGGTTAAATCAACTGAAAAAATTTTTTATCATATCAAAGGAAATATTAGAGTTGTAAGTTCCAATGGATATTTTTTAAAAACGGATGAAATTTTTTGGAATAGAAAACAAAAAAAAATATTTAACAATAAGTGTACAATTATATATTATCCAGATGGAACTATGTTGCGGGCAATGAATGGACTGGAGGCATCTGATGATTTTAAAAATATTAGCTTGAAAAATATTAGTGGAATTATCCCTATATAAAAATGGTATGATTTTTTATATTAGTATAGTTTTTATTACTATACTTGTATCTGCTTTTTTTTCTGGAATGGAAATGGCTTTGATTTCTTCTAGTTTTTTTCAAATAGAATTGGAAAAAAAGAAAGGTTCTTTTCGTTCTAAATTGCTTTCTAAAAGCATGAAACATTCAAAAAAATTTATAACGACAATGTTAATAGGAAATACTATATCTTTAGTCGTATATGGAATTTATATGGGAAAATTATTTCCATTTTTTATTCCAAAATGGTTTTTTATTTACAATAATTCTTTTTGGTTTTTTCTGCTAGAAACAATTTTTTCCGCTACTATTATTCTTATTATTGGAGAATTTATTCCTAAAATGATATTTAGTGCATATTCTAATGAATTATTAAATTTATTTATTATTCCTGCATATTTTTTATATAAAATATTTTCTCCTATTACAAATTTGATTACTTATCTATCTAATATTTTTCTAAATTTTTTGGGGGAAAAAGGAAATGAAAAAACTAAAATTTTTGATAAGGAAGATTTAATTTCTTTTATATCAGAAAATATAGAAAACAATATTCAGGGAATAGTAGAATCAGAAGTGGAAATCTTTCATAAAGCTTTAGATTTTTCTGAAAAAAAAGCAAGAGAATGTATGGTTCCTAGAAAAGAAATAGTTGCTTACAACATAAATACTTCTTCTCTTGATAAAATTCGTTATAAATTTACAGAAAAAGGATTTTCAAAAATTGTTATTTATAAAAATAATATAGATAATATTATAGGATATATTCATTATTTGGAATTCTTCAAAAAAAAAATAAATTATCTTGAATCTATAATTCGACCAGTAGAATTAGTTCATTTAACAACTCCAATACGAAAAATAATGGATCTTCTTATTAAGAAAAAAAAAAGTATTGCTATAATATTAGATGAATATGGTGGAACAGCAGGAATGATAACTATAGAAGATATTTTAGAAGAATTTCTTGGGGATATAAAAGATGAACATGATGAAATTCTATTTGTGGAAAAGAAATTAAATGAAAATGAGTTTTTATTTTCTGCTCGTTTAGAAATTGATTTTCTTAATACTAAATATAAATTAGATCTTCCTAAATCAGAGGAATATGAAACCTTAGGAGGTTTAATTGTTTCTTGTACAGGAAATATTCCTAAAAAAGGAGAAAAGATAATGATTAGTGATACTTTCTTTATTTCAATAAACAAAGTATCTAAAAATAAAATAGAAGAAGTTTTTCTTAGAAAAAAAAATTATATATGAGTTTTTTAGAAAAAATAAGAAGGAATACATGGATTTTATTTTTATTTATAGGAATTTCTTTGTTTTTTTTTGTATTAGATCCTAATGTTTTATTAAAAATTTTTTATGAAAGTCCAAATATTGTTGGGAAAGTCAATGGAGAAAATATTTCTATGAAAGAATATATCGATTGTTTTCAATTTTTGAAACAATTTCGTAAAGAAGAACCAGATTTTTATTTGAAGAATGAAGCTTGGAAATTATTAGTATACGAAAAAATATTAAATCAAGAAGCTGTAAAATTGGGAATACAGAGTACAAAAAAAGATTTTTGGAATGCTGTTTCTAAACAATCTATATATAGTCATGTGTTTGATTTTCAAGATTTTTATGGAAATTTAGATCTTAAAAAATTTAAAAATTATTTGAAAATATTAGAAAATGAATCTGAAGTTCAGAATCCTAAAATTGAGGAAGAAAAAAATATTTGGTCCTATGAAAAAAAAAATATAACAAAAAAAATATTTGCAAAGAAATATATAGAAATGTTAATGTATGGATTAAATACATCTTCAGTTGAAGCAGAATTTAATTATAAGGATAAAAATTTTTTTTCTTTTATTGATTATGTTTTTATTCCTTATTCAGAAATAGAAAATAGATATAAAAACATGTTTTTAATAAAAAATCATGATATTTATGATTACATTAAGAATCATAAATTTCTTTATAAAAGAGAAAATATAAGAAGTCTTGGTTTCGTTATTTTTCGTTCTGAACCATCTTTAGATGATGAAAATCAAATGAAAAAAAAGATGGAAAAATTATTTCGTAAATTTCAATCTACTAATCAAAATTATATTTTTGTTTCAAAACAATCTGAAAAACTTTTTGATTCAAATTTTTACTTAAAAAAGTCTCTTCCACCTGTTTTACAAAATTTTATTTCAAAAAATAAAAAAATTGGAAATATTATAGGACCTATAAAGGAAGAAAATATTTATTTTATGGCTAAACTAATTGGAAAAAAAATGATATCTGATTCCGTTTTAGTGAGTCATATTTTAATCTCTCATAGAGATGCAATACGTTCTTCTAATCACAGAACGAAGAAAAAAGCTAAAGAAATAGCTGAGAATATATTTCATATGATTAAAAAAAATCCTTCTTTGTTTGATTCTTTTGTGATAAAAAAATCAGATGATTTAATGAGTGCGAAAAAAGATAAAGGAAGTTTAGGATGGATAAAATATGATGATCAAAATTATTCTAATTATTCTATTAATTCATTTGATATTTTTTCATTGAAAAATAAAAAAGGAATGATAGGTTTTTCTGAAACAAAATTTGGTTATCATATATTTAGAATTGATAAAAAAAGTATTCCGATGCCTGCTTATCAATTTGCAGTCATTGTAAAGACTCTTACTCCATCTAAAAAAACAGAAAATTCTCTTTACAAAAAAGTAAGAAAATTTTTTATTGAAAATAAAAATTCTAATTTTAATAAATTTATTAATCATGCAAGAAAAAATAAATACGAAACAATATATTTGAAAAATATTAAATTTGATCAATCTCATATTGATGAATTAAATACAGAAAAAGATAAAGAAATAATTCATTGGGCATTTGAAAAAAATAGAAAAGAAAGAGATTGCAAAATGATTTCTACTTCCAAGAGAGATTATATTGTCGTATATCTTTCAAAAATTCAAAATAGAGTTTTTTCAATAGAAAAAACAAAAAATAATTTAGTTCTTTTTTTAAAAAAAGAAAAAATAAATAAGTTTTTATCTCATATGATGAGAAAAAAATTTTCAAATCCAAATTTGGAAAAAATAGCATTTTATTTTTCTAAAAAAATAAAAAAATCTTATAAAATAAATTTTTATGATTCCATAATTGATGGGGATAGAGAACCTAAAGTTGTTGGTTTTGCTTCTTCATTAAAATTATATGAAACTTCTAAACCTATACTAGGAGAAAAAGGAATTTTTTTTGTAAGACCTTTAAAACATTTTTACCCTTCTAAAATTCCTTCTTATTTTTCTTCCGAAATGGAAGAATTAAATTCTTATTTGAGAAAAAATTCTTTAGAAAATTTAGGAAGAATATTGATTGATAAATCAATCATAAAAGATTATAGAAATAATATTAAGAATATTTAGTTTTTCATGGAATGATTATATTCTTATTCCGTTTTAGTTTTTTTAGGAGGATTCTTTTTTTTTTTATTGAAAAAAAAATTTTTATTTTTTGAATTTTGAATACTGTTTTGTATTATTTCATTTTTTATTTTGTTTTTAGCATTTTTTAAATATCTAATTCCTTCACCCATTCCGCGAGCTATATCAGGAATTTTTTTTGGTCCAAATATAAGAAGAGCTATAAAAATAATAAAAAAACTTTCTTCAATGCTAATAAATAAAAAGTTTATCATTTTTTTGTTTTTTTTTCTGAAAAATCATAAGATAATGCATATAAAAATTGTAATCAAATTTATTATACGAATTCTTATTCGTAGTTTTTTATTGAAAAAAAAATTTATGTTATTATAACACAATTTTGTTATAAATAGGACTTAAATAAATTAAATGAATGTACTTGAAAAAATTTTAACTTATTTCAAACCCTATAAATATTATTATATTCTTAATATATCGTGTAATTTTTTACATTCTTTGTTTTCTATTATATCTATAATATCTATTTCTCCTGTGTTAAGTCTTTTACTTGAAGTCACTGAAAAAAAAGAAGAAAGTAAAACAACATTTTTTAATTTTTTTAATGGATATTTTGATTTTTTTATAAAATATTTTCACAATTGTATTAATTCAATATCATATAAATATGGAAAAACAAATACACTTGCCATTTTTTGTATTTTTATTATGATCCTTTTTTTAATACGAAATGTCTTTAGATATTTAGCAGAATATTTTATGATAGGAATAAGAACTTCTATAGTTAGAAATATACGGAATGATTTTCATAAAAAAATATTGTCTTTACCTATTATTTTTTTTTCTAATAAGAGAAATGGAGATTTAATGTCAAGGTTATCTAATGATATTAACGAAATAGAAGGATCTATAGTAAATTCTTTAGCTAATATTATTAGTTATCCTATTATAGTTTCTTTTCATTTATTTACTTTATTTTTTATGAGTTATCAGTTAACATTATTTGTTTTTATTTTGCTTCCTTTAATGGGAACATTAATATCTATTATAGGGAAAAGTTTGAAAAAAGATGCGATAGGATCTCAAAATCAATTAGGAAAATTGTTTTCTGTGATAGAAGAAACATTAAATTCTATAAAGGTTATAAATATTTTTAATGCAGAAAATCAAATGCAAAGACGTTTTGAAAACATATCTGAATGTCAAAGAAAACTTTCCGCACGTGTTAATAGAAAAAAAGAATTAGCTTCTCCTATTAGTGAATTTTTGAGTTCCATTACTATGATTTTAATTGTTTGGTATGGAGGAAAACTTTTTTTAGAAAAAAAAGGAATGAATCCAGAAATTCTTTTCCCTTTTATAGGTCTTTTTTTTCAAATAATCAACCCAACAAAAAGTTTAGTAAATTCTATATCGAATATTCAAAAAGGAAGAGCCTCTGTAGAACGTATTGTGGAAATATTAAATACTAAATGTGTTTCAAATGAAAAAAAAAGATCTCAATCAATTTTTCATTTTGAAGATGAAATTTTGTTTCGGAATGTCTCATTCACATATAACAAATTAGTTCTAATTCAAAACTTAAATTTTACTATAAAAAAAGGAAAAACTATAGCTTTAGTAGGAAAATCTGGAAGTGGAAAATCTACTATTGCAAATTTACTTGCTAATTTTTATGATGTTTCTTCTGGAGAGATTACTATTGATGGAATCAATATCAAATGTTTAAATACTAGAGATTATAGAAGATTATTAGGAATGGTTACTCAAGAACCAGTTCTTTTTAATGATTCTGTTTTCAATAATATTGCATTAGGTGTAGAAGAAATAGTTTCTATGGATTCTATAATACAAGCAGCTAAAATTGCAAATGCACATTGTTTTATTAAGAAACTTCCAAAAGAATATAATACAGTTATTGGATACAATGGAAACAAATTATCTCTGGGGCAGAAACAAAGAATTAGCATTGCAAGAGCCGTATTAAAAAATCCTCCTATTCTGATACTAGATGAGGCGACTTCTTCTCTAGATACAGAATCTGAAATAGCTGTACAGAAAGCTTTAAATCATATGATGAAAAACCGAACTTTATTAGTAATAGCTCATAGATTATCTTCTACTCTCAGACGAAATGCAGATCATATTATTGTATTAGAAAAAGGAAAAATTATAGAACAAGGAAAACATAAATATTTGATTTCAAAACAAGGTACTTACAGAAATTTATTGAAATTGCAAAGTTCATTTTAAATGAATTATGATTTCATTCATTGTAAAAAATGACATTCAAAATATTATTGATCATCCTATAGTTTCTATTTACACTGTAGGTAATATTTTTTTTATAGAAAGTATTTTATCAATAGATAATGCAGCATTATTAGCATCTATGATGATGGACATAAAAAAAGAAGATAGAAAAAAAGCTATAAAATATGGTATTTTTGGAGCTTATTTTTTTAGGAGTGTTTGTTTAATATTTGCATATAAATTAATTCAAATATGGTGGTTAAAGCCATTAGGAGGAATTTATTTAATTTATCTTGGGGGCAGATATTTCTTCTCCAAAAACAAGAAAAAGAAAGAAAATTTAAATAACAAGAAAAACATAAATTCGTTTTGGAAAACAATTCTTAGTATAGAAATAATGGATTTATCTTTTTCTATTGATAACATTTTTGCAGCTGTTTCTTTATCAGAAAATTGTATTTTAATTTTTTTAGGTATTTTTATAGGAATTTTGTCTACGAGATGGATTACTCAAGTATTTGTGAAAATAATGGAAAAAAAACCTCTTTTGAAAGATTCCGCTTTTTATGTGATCATCATACTTGGAGTAAAACTTATTTTTTATTTTTTAGACAAAAAAAAGACTTTTCTTTTCTATGAAAGATTTTTTACATTTTTTCCTTCTATTATATTTTTATCTACAATTCTTATATCCTATCTTTTTCCAAAGAAAAAAGAAGGATAAAAAAAACATAAAACTAAACTAATATAGTAATAGGATCTTCTAACATTTTCTTTAATGTCTGAAGATAACTACTTCCTGTTGTTCCATCTATAATCCTGTGATCGCAAGATAGAGTTATTTTCATAACATGTCCTATTTCTATTTTTGAATTTTTAACAATAGGTTTTTCCATAATAGCTCCTACAGAAAGAATAGATGAATTAGGGATATTAATTATAGAAGTAAAAAATTCAATTCCGTACATTCCCAAGTTAGAAACTGTAAACGTACTATTTTCTATTTCTTCTGGTTGTATTTTCTTTGATTTAGAACGAAATACTTTATCTTTTATTTCTTTAGATATTTGAAGTAATGATTTTTGATCAGTATTTTTAATTACTGGAACTATTAATCCATCTTTTACAGAGACGGCTACTCCAATGTGAATATAAGGATGATATATAATTTCTTCTTTTTTCCATGAAGCATTTACATTAGGATGATCTTTCAAAGATATAGAAACTGCTTTAATAATAATATCATTGAAAGAGATCCTCTCTTCTGTAGAAAGTTTTTCATTCAAACTTTTTCTTAATTGTATCATTTTTTCTACATTAATCTCAATTACTAAATAATAATGAGGAGCCGTGAATTTAGAATTTGTTAAATGTGTTGCAATTTTTTTTCTCATTGAAGAATGAGGATATCGTGATTCTATTTTTATCTTCATTTCTTCCTCTTTCTCTTTAGTAGGATTAAAATTTTTATCGTATGTTTCAACATCTCTTTTAATGATACGACCTCTTTCTCCACTTCCTTTTATTTTATTTATAGGAATTCCTATTTTTTTTGCCATTTTTTTTGCTACAGGAGATATAAATCTTCTCTTTCCTTTTTCTTCTTCTTCACTTTTTTTTTCTTTCTTTAACTCAGACAAAAGAAAACTGATATCTTCTCCTTCTTTTCCAATGATAGCGAGTGTCTCATTAACACGTGTTTTTTCTCCTTCTTTTACCCCTATAAAAAGGAGAATTCCACTAACATCAATTTCAAAATCTTGAGTCGCTTTATCCGTTTCTATTTCCGCCAAAATATCTCCTTCTGAAACTTTGTCTCCTACCTTTTTATTCCATTTGACAACTGTTCCCTCTTCCATTGTGTCACTTAATTGGGGCATGGATATTATTTCTGCCATTCTTTTTTTTCAGATATTTATTTTATATATTATTTATTATGTATGTTACTTTACTATATTACTCTACTCCTCCTATGTTTTGTTTTCTTCTGTTTCTTTATATGTATGTATGGATGGAATGAATAAAATCGAATCACTGGATCACTTTATCTAAAAAAGGATAATTTGTCTCGTTATAAACAACATTATACATTTCTTCTAAAGAAGGAGGATCCGATTTTTCTGCAAATTCAACACAAGATTCTACTTCTTTTTTTATTTCATTTTCAATAGAATTTAGATTTTCTATAGTTTCCCATTGATTTCTAATAATAATATTTTTTAATTTCAAAATGGGATCCTTTTTTTTATAGAAATGAATTTCTTCCTTACTACGATATGATTCTGCATCAGACATTGAATGACCTCTATATCTGTAAGTCTTAACTTCTATAAATGTAGAACCATCTCCCCTTCTAGCTCTTTCAATAGCAGAAAAAGCTATTTTTGCTATTTTTTCAGGATCCATTCCATCTACAGGATAAGATGGCATTCCATATGCAAAACCTATTTGATAAATTTCTTTCATATTGGTGCTTCTTTTTACAGATGTTCCCATAGCATATTGATTATTTTCGCATATGAAAACAACAGGAAGTTTCCATATCATGGACATATTAAAAGTTTCATGTAAAGAACCTTGTCTTACAGCCCCATCTCCCATAAGTGTAATAGTTACAGAATCTCTGTTAAAATATTTATCGGCAAAAGCAATTCCAGCTCCTAATGGAATTTGACCTCCTACTATTCCATGTCCTCCATAAAAACGATGTTTTTTACTGAATATATGCATAGAACCTCCCATTCCGTGAGAAGTTCCTGTAGATTTTCCTAAAAGTTCTGCCATGATTTTTTTTGGATCCACTCCCATAGAAATGGGAAAAATATGACATCGGTAAGCCGTTATCATTTTATCTTTAGATAAATCCATAGCATGAATTAATCCTGCAGGAAGTGCCTCTTGCCCGTTATATAAATGCAAAAAACCTCTTATTTTCTGTTTTAAATATAGGGAACGACATTTGTCCTCAAATTTTCTCCAAAAAGACATATCTTTAAACCACTTCAAATAGGTTTCTGTGGTAATTTCTTTCATAAAAGAAAAATTTTATGAATTATGAAGTTTTTTTCGCATACAAATTTAATCTTTAAGATATAAATCTACAACAAATTTAGATTAAATCTATTATACTTTCTAAATAGTTTTTTCTAGAACCTTTAATGAGAAGATAATCTGTATTAAGAATAATAGAACAATAATTGTTTATACACTGTATAAAAATATTTTTATTAAAAAACTTTTTCACTTTATCAGAAGTTTTAATAGTAGTGTGAAAAAACATTTCTCCAATTAAAAAAACTGTGTTGATATTACTTTTTTCTAGATAAAAAATAATTTTTTGATGTTCTTCTTTAGAAGAAAAACCTAATTCATCCATATCTCCCAATATAGCTATTTTTTTACCTTCAATTTGATTATTAAAATATGTGAGAGCATTCTTCATACTAGTAGGATTGGCATTATAGCAATCCATAATAATTTTTATATTTTTTTTTTGAAAAATTTGAGATCTATAATTGTTGGGAACATACTTTTCCACAGCTTTTTTAATTTTTTTTAAAGAAACTTGAAAATAATTCCCAATAGTTATGGCAGAAGCTATATTGTATAAATTATAGTTTCCTATTAATTTGGATACTATTTGTAGATTATTCAAATCTAAAATAGATGTTAAATTTTTTTGATTCCATGAATATTTAATTTTTACATTTACATATGAATTATATTTTTCAGAGAAAATATATCTATTCATTCCTAAACTATTAGTTAATTGAATGGGATCATCTCCATTTACAAAAACTTTTTTTTTATTTTTTTTTAAAAAATCGTATAATTCTAATTTTCCACGAATCACTCCTTTCATATCTTTAAATCCTTCTAAATGAGCTTTTCCAAAATTAGTTATATATCCATAGTCTGGATTAATTATAGAACACATTTTTTCTATTTCTTTTTCATGATTAGCTCCTATTTCTATCACAGAAATTTGTGTCTTTTTAGACATAGATAGAATCGTCAATGGAATTCCTATATGATTATTGAAATTTTCATTAGTAGAATGAACAAGATTATATTTTTCAGCTAAAATAGCTGCTGTTAATTCTTTAGTTGTTGTTTTTCCATTACTTCCAGTAATAGCAATAATAGGAATATTTTGAAGTTGTAATCTATGATACTTTGCTAATTCTTGCAAAGAAAACAAAGTATTTTTTACAAAAAAAATATTTTTAAAAGGAAAAGTGTATCTTGGATCATCTACTATTGACATCATTGCTCCATTTGAAATGGCTTCATTAGCAAATTGGTTTCCATTAAAATTTTTTCCTTTCAAAGCAAAGAAAATAGAACCTTTTTTTACTTTTTTACTATTTATTTCTACTCCAGAAGAAATAGTATATAAATTATATAAATTTTTTATGTTCATTTTTATATAAAATATTTATATATAAATACAAAGTATTTTAAAATTTTAAAAAAAAAGTCAAAGTAAATCTTCTTCAAGTTTCATTTTTAGATGATTTATGTTAGTAATGACTGTTCTATTTTGATCTTTTATATAAGATATATAACCAGTTTCTTCAGAAATAACGAGACATATTGCGTCTGTTTTTTCAGATAATCCAATAGCAGCTCTATGACGAAGACCTAAACGAGATGGAATTTCTTTATTATAAGATACTGGTAATATAGCTCTTGTTCTCACAATTTTATTTTTTCTTACAACAACAGCACCATCATGTAACGGACTATTTTTATAGAAAATACTTTCTAAAATAGGAATATTAATTTTGGCATCCATTTCATCTCCATTTTGGATAAATTCTTTTAGATCCTGATGTAATTGAATCACAATCAATCCTCCTGTTTTATCTCCCGAAAAAATAGCACAAGCTTTTACAATACTATCTATAGTTTCAGTTTTTACTGAAGAAGTAACTTCAGATTTTTCGAATAGAGAAAAAACAAATTTTTTAAAAAAAATTCTGCTCCCAACTATAAGAAGAAATTTTCTTATTTCTGGTTGAAATAAGATAATTAAAGCTAAGAAACCTCCTTTAAAAAAAGCACTTATAACTATGCTAAGAAGTTTCATTTTGTACATTTCTACTATTTTCCAAAAAATGAAAGTAGCAATAATTCCATAAAAAATATTTAAAGCAGCTGTGTTATAAACAAGTCTATATACTTGTAATAAAATAATAGCTACTAAAAAAATATCTAAAATATCAATGAAAGAAATTCTAAAAAAAAATATAAAATAAAAAAAATGGATTCATAAATAATTAAGTTTTTTTATGAAAAAATTATATTTCTTCATAATATTGAACTAATTTGATACATTCTACAGCTTCTTTTACGTCATGTACTCGTAATAATTTAACTCCCTTTAACAGAGATAAAGTATGAATGATAGAAGTAGCATTTAATGATTCTTTAGAAGAAATTTTTAGAATATTTTGAATCATAGATTTTCTAGAAACACCAATTAAAATTAAATGATCTTCAAATCCTAATAGAGACAAATGTTTTAATAATTGAAAATTTTGTTCCAATGTTTTTCCAAAACAAAATCCAGGATCTAAAATTAGATCATTTATTCCATATTGTTTCAAATAATAAATTTTTTTAGAAAAAAAATGATTGATTTCTATAATTGGATTAATATTTTTTTTAATTTTTTCAGAATTAGAAATTTTTTTTCTATTTATATGATGATGATGCATATGAGTTAATATATATGGAATTTTCAGTTTCTTCAAAAGAAAAAACATGTTTTTATCTAACATTCCTCCAGATATGTCATTTATCATGACAACTCCTTCCTTTACTGCTATTTCTGCTACTTTACTACGAAAAGTATCTATAGATATTCTAGTATTTGGAAATGTCTTTAATATAGAACGAATAGGACTAATTATTCGTTTGATCTCTTCTTTTTCTGTTGGAAATTTAGCTCCTGGACGAGTAGAACAACCTCCAATATCTATAAAATCAGAACCTTCATTTAATAGAGATTCTACATGTTGTAATATTTTGGATTCTGAATTTAATTTTCCTCCATCATAAAAGGAATCAGGAGTTACATTTACTATTCCCATAATTTTTGGTTTATTGAAACATAATAAAGATCCTGCGCAATTAATTATCATTAATTAAAACTATTTTTTGTAATTTATCAATTAATAAAATTAAATGATATGAATCATATTTTCATTGATTTTATCATTGAAAAATGTAAAAAATTATTTAAAGAAAAATTAAAAGATTATGATTTATCATGGAAATTTTTAAAAATTTCTTCTATGATAGATCAAATTTTTATAAAAATTTTACGTATACAAAATATTCAAAAAAAAGGAAATACAAAAGTAAAAGAAGAAAACATTATAGATACATATCTAGATGTTATTAATTACATTATAATAACATTAATAAAATTAAATTTTTCTTCTTCTTTGAAAAGAAAGATTTCACATTCTAAAATTTTAAATATATATAACAAACAATTAAATCCAATTAAAAATTGGAACGATAAAGAAGAAATCAATGATGGATTATCAATAGATACAATTGTAGAAAACATTTTATCTTGTAAAAAAAAAAAAAATTTTCTTTCTAAATCTAAAGATTTGGAAAAATTTTATTTAAAAATGTTAAAAATGATAATCTTTTTACTCTCTAAGAATAGAGATATAGAAAAAATGAAAATGAATTAGAATTTATCTCTTTTTTACTTTGACTCTCCTACTAGAGACACACACTAAAACTCGAAAAAAAGAAAGAATAGAAGAATTAATTAAAATGAAAAAAAAGATTGTAATTGCAAATTGGAAGATGAATCATGATTTCTATGAAACGACTTCTTTTCTTAGAGATTTACTAAAAATTTTTTTTGATAAAAAAATAAATTACAAAAAAAAGGTTATTATTGCACCATCTTTTCCTTTTTTACAAATTTCGAATCAGATTTTACAAGGGACTTCTTTAAATGTTGCTGCTCAGAACGTTCATCAAATGGAAAATGGACCTTATACGGGAGAAGTATCTGCCTCTATGCTAAGATCTATAGGAATTAAACAAGTAATATTAGGACATAGCGAACGGAAAAAATATTTTTCCGAAACAAATGACATTTTACTAAAAAAAATTCATATTTCTTTAAAATATGGATTAAACATTATTTTTTGTGTTGGAGAAACATTTTTTGAAAGAAAAAGAAAAGAACAGTTTATCGTTGTTAAAAATCAGTTAGAAGAAACTGTATTTCAATGTACTTCAGAAAAAATTAGCAATTTTATTATTGCATACGAACCTATATGGGCTATTGGAACAGGGGAAACAGCTACTCCTGAACAAGTTCAAAAAATGCATAAGTATATTCGTACTTTATTTTTAGACAAATATGGAGAAAAAATATCAAAAAAAATCCATATTTTGTATGGAGGAAGTATAAACGATACTAATGCAAGAAATATTTTTTCTAAAGAAGATATAGATGGAGGTCTTGTTGGAAATTCTTCACTTCAAATAGAAAAATTTTTAAAAATACTTTTATCCTAAAAAATATTTTTTTTATATATTCACATAATGATAGGCCTCGTAGCTTAATTGGATAAAGCATCTGACTACGGATCAGAAGATTATGGGTTCAAATCCCTTCGAGGTCTTTTTTTTTATCCCAGATAAGGCTTAAGAATTTTGCTTCTAGAAGAATGTTTCAATCTTTTTAAAGCAATACTTTCAATTTGTCTGACTCTTTCTCTTGTTAAATCACAAGATTGTCCGACTTCTTCTAATGTCATTGGCGGAGATCCATTTAAACCAAAATGCAAAATAATAACACGACGTTCTCTTTCACTTAAAGTTTCCAAAATTCTTTTGATGTCTTTTCTAAGAGATTCTTTTTCTAGATGTTCATCTGGACGAGGAGATTCATCCGATCTAACTAAATCATATAAATTAGAATCCTCTCCTTCTATTAAAGGAGCATCCATAGAAACATGTCTTCCTGAATTTTTTATAGATTCTTCTACATCTTTTTCATTCATATTTAAATATTCTGCTATTTCTCTTATAGAAGGAGTTCTTTGTAATTCTTGTTCTAATTGAGCAAGAGTTTTAAGTATTTTATTTAATAAAGCTAATTTGTTTGTAGGTTGACGAATAGATCGTGATTGTTCTGCTATTGCTTGTAAAATAGCTTGTCTAATCCACCAAACAACATAAGAAATACATTTAAATCCTCTTGTTTCATCAAAACGTAATATTCCTTTTATCAATCCTAAATTTCCTTCGTTTATTAAATCACATAAACTTAATCCTTGATTTTGATATTGTTTTGCCACAGAAACAACAAAACGTAAATTGGCATTCACAAGTTTATCTATAGCAGATGCATCTCCTTCTCTTGCTCTACGAGCATATTCTACTTCTTCTTCTGGTGTTAATAACGGAATTTTTCCTATCTCATGAAGATATTTATCTAAAGATTCAGATTCACGATTAGTTACTTGTTTAGTAATTTTGAGTTGTCTCATGTTTTTTTTCTAAGTTTTATAGAATTATTTTTTTTTAGGACGAGGAAAAAGAACTTTTCTAGAAAGTTTCATTTTTTTGTTTTTATCATCAATTCCCATAAACTTGACATCAATAATATCTCCTACGTGCAACTCGTCTTTTATATTATTTAACCTTTTCCATCTTATTTCAGAAATATGCAATAATCCTTCTATTCCTTTGGATATTTCCACAAAAGCTCCAAAATCTTTTATAGATTTTACTTTTGCTTTATAAACTTTTCCTATTTCAGGAACAAAAGTAATCTCTTTGATTCTATTAATAGCTTTTTCTATTTTATTGGAATCCTTTCCTATAATTTCAATATATCCTGTTCCTCCCTTTTCTTCAATTAAGATACTTGTTTCTGTATCAGATTGTATTTCTTGAATTACTTTTCCTCCTGATCCTATGACTGCGCCTATGAAGTCTTTTGGAATATTTAAAGTATATATTTTTGGAGCATTAGGTTTCAATTTTTTTCTATAACTTGGTAAAGTTTCTCGCATTTTTTTTAGTATAAACATACGACCTTTTAAAGCTTGATTTAAAATCTGATTTAAAAGATCATATGTCAATCCTTGTGTTTTTTTAACATCCATTTGACATGCGGTAATTCCATTTTTTGTTCCTGTTATTTTAAAATCAATTTCCCCAAAACTATCTTCGTCTCCCATAATATCAGAGATGATCACTTTTTTTTCTTTATCTGTAAATAATCCCATGGAAATACCGGAAACAGGATTTTCAATAGGAATCCCTGCATCCATTAATGCTAAACTTGCTGCACAAACTGTTGCCATAGAAGAAGATCCATTAGATTCTAAGATATCAGAAACAACACGAATTGTATATGGATTATTAGGAGGAATAACGTTTTTTAATGATCTTTGTGCTAAATTTCCATGACCTACTTCACGTCTAGTAACTCCTCTAATTGGACGGATTTCTCCAGTAGAAAATGGAGGAAAATTATAATGAAGATAAAATTTTTCTTGATTTTCCATAATAACGTTATCTATTCTATTAGCATCTAAAGATGATCCTAGTGTTACTGTAGTTAAAGATTGAGTATCCCCCCTTGAAAATAATGCAGATCCGTGAACTCCTGGAAGATAATCCACAATACTCCATATTGGTCGTATTTGTTGATTGGTTCTTCCATCCAATCTAATTCCTTTTTTCAAAATCATATGTCTAATTATTTTTTTTTTCATTTCTTCATAATATTGATGAATAAAAATTTCATTTTTTTCTCTTTCATCTAAAGACAAATTTTTTTTGAAATTATTTAATATTTTTCTTTCTTGAATAGATCTCATTTTTTTCACCAAAAAACTTTGGTAAAGTTTTTCAATTTTTTCGTAAGAGAAGGAAAATAGTTTTTTTTTCAAATTTTCATTTTCTAACAAAGAATTTTCCATATCAAAATCATTCTCAATGAAAAAAAAACGATTTTTTGGTAACTTTTCCACAAGTTTAATTTGTGCTTTTATTTGATTTTTTATTGCTTTATGAGCAATAGTAATAGCATTTAAAAATTCACTTTCTGTAATTTCTTTCATTTCTCCTTCTATCATGAGAATAGAATTTGTAGAAGCTCCTACTATTAAATCCATATCTGCTTCTTTCAATTGATCTAAATTAGGATTTAGAATAAATTTTTTATTGACACGTATAATACGTATTTCTGATACAGGACCCTCAAATGGGATTCCTGCGATAGACAAAGCAGTAGATGCTGCTAATCCAGCTAATCCATCTGGTAATACTGTTCTATCATATGATAGCAAAGATATCATAATCTGTATTTCTCTTCTAAAAAATTCTGAAAAAGTAGGTCTCAAAACACGATCTACTAATCTCATTGTTAAAATTTCTTCATCAGAAGGTCTTCCTTCTCTTTTTATAAATCCACCAGGAATTTTTCCACCAGCAGAATATTTTTCTCTATAATCCACTGTTAATGGTAAAAAATTGATTTCATTTGGAATGATTTCTTTAGAAACAACGACAGTCGCTAATAACATTGTATTTTTTGTTCTTACAATAACGGAACCATCTGCTTGTCTGGCTAATTGCCCTGTTTCTAGAACAATAGTACGATCATCTTCTTCTAGAGAAATGATTTCTTTGACTGGATCTGACATATTGAATTTTTTTCTTCTATTCTATAATAATTTTTTTAAAAAATAAAAAGATTGTATTTCTATTCGAAATGATTACTAGTTTTTTTTTGAGTAGGAGAATCCTCTTAATGATCATTTTCTTAATTCTAAATGTTTGATAAGTTTTTTATAACTATTTATATCATATTTTTCTAGATATTTCAGTAATTTTTTTCTTTTTCCTACTAATTTTACCAGTGCTCTTTCTGTGTTGAAATCTTTTTTGTTCTTTTCCAAATGTTTACTTAAATGCTTAATTCTATAAGTGAATAAAGCAATTTGCGTTTTGGATGAACCTGTATCTAAAATAGATGTTCCATAAGTTTTAAATATTTCTTTTTTTTTATCTGATGTAAAATACATATATATTATATTTCTATTCTTATTCTCCTTATAACTATTCTAATAGAAGGATGTTTAATGAAAAAATAAAGTTAAAAATTTTTTATTCTATTTTAAGTAGAGAATCGATATATTTCCTATCGTTAGATAAACGTGGAACTTTATTTTGTCCTCCTAATTTTTTTTGGGTTTTTAACCAATCGTAAAATAATCCATTTCTAGCAACATATATAACAGGAGGACGTAAGATTATATTTTTATATCTTTTAGTTTCATAATCTGAATTCAAAGATTTCAATTCATTATCTAAAATGTCTCTAAAATTGTTTAAATTTTTTGGAGGCTTTTTAAATTCAATAATCCATTCATGAGCTCCAGAATTTTTTTGATTCATATAGATAGGACCAGCTGTATATTCATGAATAACAGAATCCGTTTTTCTACAAGCTATGTCTAATGCTTTTTCAGCATTTTCAATGATTAACTCTTCTCCAAAAGAATTAATATAATGGCTTGTCCTTCCAGAAACAGATATTCTGTATGGAGATAAACTAGTAAATTTTATAGTATCTCCAACTACATATCTCCATAATCCAGCATTTGTAGAAATAACAAGTGCATAGTTTTTATTTAATTCTACTTTTTCAATAGGAATAATTTTTGGAAATGGATTGTAGAATTCTTCCATAGGGATAAATTCATAAAAAATTCCATGATCTAACAAAAGCAAAAGATCTTTTCCATTTTTTCTATCTTGCACTGCAAAAAAACCTTCTGATGCGCTATATATTTCATAATAATTAATAGATTTAGAAAATAAATCATTATATTGAGGAAGATATGGTTTAAAGTTTACACCTCCATGGAATATCACTTCTATGTTCTTCCATATTTCGTTTATTTTATTTTCTTTTAATGTTTTTAACAATTGATTTAAAAAAATAAGAAGCCAAGAACAAACTCCTAAAAGAATACGTACATCTTTGTATGCGGTTTCTTTGACAAGAGTTTTTAATTTTTTTTCCCATTCACTTATTAAAGCGATTTTCTTTTTAGGAATACTAATATATTCTGCCCAGAATGGAAGATTTTTTATCAAAATAGAAGATAAATCTCCACAAAAAGTATTATAGTCTTTATATAATTCAAAGCTTCCCCCTAAACGAAGAGCTTTTCCAAAAAAAATTTTTGTTTTTGGATGATTATGAATATATATAGATAACATATCTTTTCCTGCTTTATAATGACATTCCTTCATAGAATGTTTTGTTACAGGAATATATTTACTTTTTGTATTTGTAGTTCCAGACGATTTAGCAAACCATTTGATTTTACCTGGCCATAATATATTTTTTTCTCCTTGACGAATTCTCTTAATTATAGGATGTAAATCTATATATTTGCATATGGGAATTCTTTCTGAGAATTGTTGATATTTTTTGATCTCGCAAAATCCATATTTTTTACCAAACTCAGTGTTTTTTGCATATAAAATCAATTGATGAATGAGTCTATGTTGTATTTCTATTGGAGAACATAGAATAGATTTTATATTTTTAATTCTTTTTTTTATAAAAGTAGATGTTAAATATCCAGATAAATACTTCATAACTTTTAATTTTTAATTAAAAATCAGTTTTTTTTTTAAAATTATTTTATTGATAAATAAATAGATGCAATTCCACATGTTAATTTTTTTGTATGAATAATTTTAAATCTGTGATCTTTTAATAATTTTTTCATTTTATTTCCATAATAAGAATCTGAAAAAGATTTAATAGATTCTTGTAAATAGCTATAAGCAAAATGATTTTTTGATAAAAAATTTCCTATTTTAGGTAAAAAAAAATGAGAATAAAAATGGTAAATTTTTTTTACGTAAGTATTTGAAGGAAGAGAAAATTCCAAAATTTCTAAAATCCCTAAGGGTTTAAGAATTCTATAGATTTCCTTAAAAGAACGGTGAAAATACTGAAAATTTCTTAATCCAAACGAAATAGTCACTATATCAAAAGTATTATTTCCAAATGGAATATTTTGTGAATATCCTTGAATCACTTGAATTTTTTTTTCCAAAAAATTGTTTTTTATTTTCTTTTTAGCTATTTTTAGCATTTTATCAGATGGATCCAATCCAATTACATTGATATCATCAAATCTTTTAGCTAGTAAAATAGCCAAATCTCCAGTTCCAGTAGCTATATCTAATATTTTTTTTTTTCTTTTGTAGTTGTTATTATTTGACTAAGTAAATGAACAGCTTTTCTTCTCCATAAAAAATCTATTCCAAAAGACAAAATATGATTAATCAAATCATATTTTGAAGAAATATCGTCAAACATTTTTGTTAATTCTTTTTCCCTTGAAAAAAGGGGGTCTTTGTTCATAAGATTATTTTTTATAATATTAACAGAAATTAATAAAAAAACGATTTTTTCACAAAGATTTTTTTGAGTTATTATTTTCAAAGTAGCAAAAAAAAATGATTCGATCAATCATTACAGGAACTGGACACTATTTACCAAAAAAGATTATAAAAAGTAATCATTTTTTAAAACATACATTTTACGATAAAAAAGGATTAAAAATTAATAAATCTAATGAAGAAATTATTAATAAATTTCAGAAAATAACAGAAATAGAAGAAAGGAGATATATAAATAATGCTTTATTTAATTCCGATATTGCAACTATTGCTGCAAAAAGAGCTTTAATGAATTCTAAAATTTATAAAGAAAAAATAGATTATATTATCTCTGCTCACAATTATGGAGATATTCACCCGATTTCTTTTCAATCTGATTTTATGCCATCTATAGCAGCTAGAGTGAAAAACAAACTTCAAATAAAAAATAGAAAATGTCGTCCATATGACATGATTTTTGGATGTCCAGGATGGATCGAAGGAATGATTTTAGCAGATCAACTTTTACGATCTAAATATGCTAAAAATATTTTGATCACAAGTTCTGAAACTCTATCTAAAGTAATAGATCCACATGATAGAAATGCCATGATTTTTTCAGATGGAGCAGGAGCTGTAGTTTTATCTGCAATCGAAATAGAAAATGAAAATTATGGGATAATTTGTTATGATTCTCAATGTAACAATAATGAAGAATTACATTATTTATCGAATGGTCCTTCTTTAAATCCTCGTTATAAAAAATCTCTAGTGAATATTAGAATGAATGGAAGACGTATTTATGAATATGCATTAACAGAAGTTCCTAATATGCTAAAAAGTATATTAGATCATGCTGATTTACATTTAAAGGATATTAAAAAAATTCTTATTCATCAAGCAAATGCTAAAATGGATTATGCTATTTTGAAAAGATTGTTGAAATTATATAATTATTCATCTTCTTTTTTCAAAGACAAAGATTTTTACACAAATTTAATGCCTATGACTATACAAAAATTCGGAAACTCTTCTGTGGCAACTGTTCCTACTTTATTAGATTTAATTCTTCAAGGAAAGATGCCCCCTCATGAAATTAATCCTGGAGATACTATATTAATGGCATCATTAGGAGCTGGGATGAATATTAATGGAATGATTTATCGTTTTCCTACTACTACTCAACAAAAAACATAATTATTGACAAAAATATTTCAAATTATGAAAAAAAAAATACATCCTAAAAATTATAGACCTGTTGTTTTTAAAGATATTAATAACGAAAAAATATTAATATGTAGATCTACTGTAAAAACAAAAGACTCCATTCAAATAAATGGATTAGATTATCCATTATGTAAAATGGAAATATCCAGTTTTTCACATCCTTTTTTTACTGGAGAAAAAAGATTTTTAGGAAAAACAGGTCCAGCAGAAAAGTTTAAGAAAAAATATGAAAAATATCAAAAAAATTAATTTTATGTTTCATTATTATTATGTATTTCATATTGTCTGAAGGAGTAGAGTGGAAAAATTTGTTTCCTATTACATTGACTAGGCCAGTATCTGAAATTCGTTTAGGAATTCTGACAATAAGAGAAAGATGGGAAAAATATATTGAGGGAAAAGCTATCGTTTTTACACAGCCATATCTTTCAAAAAAATATTCTTCTGGTATTGAAAAAAAGAATGGATTTGAGAATATTTTATTAATTAATTCTTCTTTCATTCCAAGAGATGAAAATTTGATTCAAATCATTTTAAAATTAAAAGAAAATGAAGCTATTGTTTTTAAAGATCAAATCGTAGCTGTACGAAAATCTTATTTAGATTATTCTGATAAGAATCAAACGACATTTTTTTTAAGTTTAAAAAATGAAAAAAAATACAAAAAGATTTATCACATAAACCAAACCCAAATTATACATATTCAATATCCATGGGATATATTTATAAACAATGGAATTATCTTAAAACAAGATTTTGATTTCCTAACAAAAGGAAAAGATTCTTTTCCACTTTTAGGAAAAAATCATCTTTTTTTGAAAGAAAGAATCTTCTTAGAAGAAGAAACAATTGCAGATAATATTGTGCTAAACGCAAAATTTGGACCTATATATATTGAAAAGGGAGTTAAAATCATGGAAGGATCTATGATTAGAGGCCCAGCAGTTCTTTGTAAAGAAGCAACATTAAATATGGGAACAAAAGTATATGGGGCAACGACTATCGGTCCATTTTGTAAAGTAGGCGGTGAAATCAAAAATTCTGTTATATTTTCTTATTCTAATAAAGCTCATGATGGTTTTTTGGGAGATACTATTTTAGGAGAATGGTGTAATTTGGGAGCTGGAACAAATATTTCTAATTTAAGAAATGATTATTCTAAAGTAACAGTTTGGAATTTTAAAGAAAAAAGTTTTTTCCCTATAGATGTTCAATTTTTTGGAATGATTATGGGAGATCACTCTAAGTCTGCTATTAATACTCAATTTAATACAGCCACCATGGTTGGTGTGAATGCAAATATTTTTGGATATGGGTTTCCTCCCAGATATATTCCTTCTTTTTCTTTGGGAGGGATACAAGATAAAAAAGTGATTCCTTTTAAAAAAGTTTGTGAAACTGCTGAAATTATGATGAAGAGAAGAAATGTCCATTTCTCTTTTTTGGAAAAAGAAATTTTAGAATACTTATATCATTCTCCCATGGAATAAAAAAGAAATAGAAATAAAATAAGGACGAGAATATGACGAACTATTTTCTAAAAATTCTACAAAGTCCGTTTTTTGGTTTAGATTTATTTATTAAATAAAATTTTTTATGCTGAAACATAATTTAGGTTATCCTCGCATAGGAAGACGAAGAGAGTTAAAAAAAGCTTGCGAAGCTTATTGGGCAAATCCAATTGATCCAAATCAATTGTTTTATGTTGGAAAAAAAATACGAAAAGAAAATTGGAAAATACAAAAAAAATACGGTTTAGATTTGATTCCATGTAATGATTTTAGTTTCTATGATCATGTATTAGATATGTCTTTATTATTAGGTGTTATTCCAGAATATTATCATTCAATATCCACTTATGACAATGACACTCCTACTCCTCCTAATCATATTGATGTTTATTTTGCAATGGCTAGAGGATTTCAAAAAAAAGGATGGGATATTAAAGCGATGGAGATGACTAAATGGTTTAATACGAATTATCATTACATAGTTCCAGAATTTGATAAAAATCAAAAATTTAGTATTTCCTCAAATAAAATATTTGAGGAATTTGAAGAAGCTAAATTCATATTAAAATCAATTCCCAAACCTGTTTTGATAGGTCCTATTTCTTATCTTTTTTTAGGAAAAGGAAAAGATAATTTTGATAAAATGGATTTAATTGAAAATATTGTTCCTATTTACATACAAATTATCAATCAGTTAAAGGAGAAAGGAGCTAATTGGATTCAATTAGATGAACCTGTTTTAGTTTTTGATTTTTTATCTAAAAAAGAAATAGAAGCTTTTCAATATGCTTATCAAAAAATGTCTCAATGTTGTTCTGAAATTAATATTTTATTAACATCTTATTTTGATGGAGTTTCAGAGAATGTTTCTGTTATAAAAAATTACTCTATAATAAAAGCTTTGCATGTTGATTTAGTAGAGGATCCAGAACAATTAGAAAGTCTTCTAAATTTATTGGGTGATACAAAAATTATTTTATCTTTGGGAATAATAGATGGAAGAAATATTTGGAAAAATAATTATGTTAATTCCATTAAGAAAATAGAAAGGACAATAGAAGTTTTAGGAGAAGAACGTGTCATGATTGCGCCAAGTTGTTCTCTTATTCATGTTCCCATAGATATAGAAGACGAACATTTGATTCTTTCTTCTGTAAAAGAGAGAATGGCTTTTGCAAAACAAAAAATATCTGAATTACAAGATTTAGAAAATATTATAAAGGGGAAGAAAGATCTTCTCTATGACAAAAAGAAAGAAAAGGATTTTTTTCAGGATAAAAAAGTGAAGGAAAGAGTAATACTCGCAAAAAATAAAGATTTTAAAAGAATTTCTTCTTTTGAAAGAAGACAAAAAAAACAACATAAAAAATTTCATCTTCCTATATTTCCTACTACAACTATTGGTTCTTTTCCACAGACAAAGGAAATTAGAACTCTACGAAATAAGTTTAAAAAGAAAGAATTAAGTCAAGAAGAATATGAAAAAAGAATTGAAAAATTTATTATAGATGTAATTAAAAAACAAGAAGAAATTGGTTTAGATGTTTTAGTTCATGGAGAATTCGAGAGAAATGATATGGTAGAATTTTTTTCAGAAAAACTAAAAGGATTTCTTTCTACTGAGAATGGATGGGTTCAAAGTTATGGAAGTCGTTGTGTTAAACCTCCTGTTATTTATGGAGATGTTATACGAGATAAAGATATGACGATTAAACATGTTTGTTTTGCTCAATCTAAAACTAAAAAATTAATGAAGGGAATGTTAACCGGACCTGTAACTATTTTACAGTGGTCTTTTGTAAGAGATGATCAACCACTTTTTACTACAGCTTATCAAATTGCTTGGGCGATTAGAGATGAAGTAAAATCTTTAGAAAATTCAGGGATTAGAATAATTCAAATTGATGAACCCGCAATTAGAGAAGGGTTGCCTTTGAAAAAGAAAAATTGGAAATTTTATTTAGATTGGGCAGTCAAAGCTTTTCGTATTTCTTCAAGTGTAGTGAAAGATGAAACTCAAATTCACACACATATGTGTTACAGTGAATTTAATGACATATTACCTCATATAGCGTCTTTAGATGCAGATGTTTTAACAATAGAAACATCTAGATCAAAAATGGAACTATTAAAAGCTTTTTCAGAGTTTTCTTATCCAAATGAAATTGGTCCAGGAGTATATGATATTCATTCTCCAAGAATTCCTACTGTAAAAGAAATATTTGATTTAATTAAAAAAGCTTCTAATAATTTGCCAATTAGGAATATTTGGGTCAATCCAGATTGTGGATTAAAAACTAGAAAATGGAATGAAGTGATTAAATCACTTAAAAATATGACGGAAGCAGCAAAAATGGCTAGAGAAAAATTATTAATAAATCCCACTAATAACCTAAAAAAATCATAAATTATATTTATGTATAAAACTTTTGAAATGACGTTACAGGATAAAGAAGAAAGGATAAAAAAAGAATTTTTTCTTCTAAAAAATTGGGAAGAAAAATATGAATATCTTATAGATTTAGGAAGAAATTTACCAAAAAAATCTTATGAATTTCGATCAGAAGACAAATTAATTCATGGCTGTCAATCTCAAGTTTGGTTGGAAGCCCAATTAAAAGGATTACGTATTTTTTTTGATGCAGATAGTGATGCTTTGTTACCTAGAGGAATGGCTGCTCTTATGATTCGCCTATATTCAGGACATCTTCCTTTTGAAATTCTTTCATCAAAGACAAATTTTATTTCAGAAATAGGGTTAAAAACATTTTTATCCCCTATTCGATCGAATGGGATTCTCTTGTTTATAAAAAAAATAAAGTTATATGCAATAGCTTTTCATGCAAAAATTTCTGCTAGTGCTAGTTTGAATGGAAAAGTTAAAAATCAATAAAAGGAAAGGATTGGATCCTATTTTATAGAATAAAGACTTTATATTATATATTGTATAATTTTATTTTTATTCTACTACTAAAAAAAATGAGGAAATATGAATAAGTTTAAAACCATTAATCCTTATGATAATCAAATATTAAATACTTATTCTTTTTTATCTGAAAAAGATATTTTTAATAAGTTATCTATAGCTAATCAAGCATATAAAGAATGGAAAAATTCTTCTTTTTCTTATAGAATAAAAAAGATTACTAGACTGTCTTTTTGCATGCAAAAAACTATAGATATTCTATCGTATTTAATTACTCAGGAAATGGGGAAACCCATAACTCAATCAATAGCAGAAGTAAATAAATGTATACAATTGTGTGAATATTATTCCAATTTTAAAGAATCTATTTTTTTTCAAGAGATAACTACTACTGAATATGAAAAATCTTATGTTCGATTTGAATCTATAGGAACTATATTAGGAATTATGCCTTGGAACTATCCAATTTGGCAAACTATAAGATCTTCTATTCCTAATTTGCTATTAGGAAATGTAATTTTTATAAAACCTGCTCTTAATACGGCAGGTTGTTCTATTCTTTTAGAAAAAATATTTATTGAATCTGGATTTCCAAAAGGAGTTTTTCAAGTTATTTTGATAGATATTCCCCAAATAGAATCGGTGATATCTAATTCAACTATACAAGGAGTTACTTTTACAGGAAGTCATTTTGCTGGAAGTCATATAGGATATTTATCAGGAAAAAATATTAAAAAATCTATTTTAGAATTAGGAGGAAATGATGCTTTTGTAGTAATGAAAGATGTCAAAAACATAGAGAAAACTGGAAAATTGGCGGCAGAATCTAGATTAAATAATACAGGACAAACATGTATTTCTGCTAAAAGATTTATTGTGGATAATTCTATTGTAGATGATTTTATAGATATTGTCATTCAGGAAATGAAAAAATATCAAAGAGGAGATTTGTACAATGAATCAACTAAAATAGGTTATATTTCTCGTTATGATTTATCTGAAAGATTGTATCAACAATACAACAATATTATTTTAAATGGAGGAAAGATATGTTTAAGATCTATAAGAGATAAAAATTTTTTTTCTCCATCATTATTGATGATAGAGAATAAAAACATTCCCAAAGAGGAAATATTTGGTCCAATAGGATTAGTTTATTCTTATTCTGATGAAGAAGAAATTCCCTATATTGTTAATGCTACATGTTATGGATTAGGTGCTTCCATTTGGACGGAAAATTTAGAGAAAGCGGAAATATTATCCAAAGAAATCAATACTGGAATGGTATTTGTGAATGAAATAGTAAAATCAGATCCTCGTTTTCCTTTTGGAGGAATAAAAAAATCTGGATATGGAAGAGAACTTTCTATTCTATCTATCAAAGAATTTTCTAATTGGAAAACCATTATTATTAAAAAACCATTATAAAATTTTTCGCATTCTTGCAATAGGGATTTGCATTTGATCTCTATATTTCGTGACAGTTCTTCTAGCTATTAAATAACCTTTTTTTTGAAGAATTTTTGATAATTTCTCGTCAGTTAAAGGCTTTTGTTTATTTTCTTTTGCAATAGATTCTCCTAATAGTTTTTTTATTTTAATTGAAGAAATTTCTTCTCCTTCTTCGTTTATCATTTTTTCTGAAAAAAAACTTTTTATTAGAAAAGTTCCATATGGTGTATTTACATATTTGCTGCTTGCAACACGAGAGACCGTTGAGATTCCTACTCCAATTTTCTGAGAAATGTTTTTTAAAATCATAGGTTTTATTTTATATGGATCTCCAGTTAAAAAATATTCTTTTTGGTAATCCATAATAGCGTTCATTGTTAACATTAAAGTATTCTGTCTCTGTTTTATAGCATCTACAAACCATTTTGCTGAATCTATTTTTTGTTTTATAAACAAAACAGTATTTTCATCATTTTTTCTGTCTCTTTTTTTTTTTGAACACTTATAAGATTTTAACATATCTAAATATAAAGACGAAACTTTTAATTCTGGAGTATTTCTATGATTTAGAGATAGTTCTAATTTTCCATCCACTATAAAAATAGTGAAATCTGGAATAATATCATCTAAATTTAGAGTATTTACAGAATAGATTTTTCCTGGTTTTGGATTTAACTTTTCTATCTGATAGATAGCTTTTCGCAAATCTTTTTTTGTTGTTTTTAATTGATTTTGTAATTTCTGATAATCTTTTTTTGTAAAAGATTTAAAATAATTTTGTATAATTTTTTTTGCCAAATTTACTTCTAATGATTCTTTTTTATTTTTTAATTGTAAAAGTAGACATTCTTGTAAATTTCTAGATCCTATTCCTATAGGATCTAATTTTTGTATATAATTAAAAAGTAATTTTTCAATTTTTTCTACAGAAACTGATATTCCAAGTATCAAAAAGATATCATCCGATATAGAAGATATTTCTCTTCTTAGATAACCATTTTCATCAAAATTTCCTATTATAAAATCTGCTATCAATAAATCTTCCTTATTTAAGAAACGAAAAGTATGTAATTGACTTTTTAAATATTCTTGAAAAGAGATTCCATAAGGATTATTCCTCCTAAAAGAAGTATTATTTATACTTGTGTTTTTCTTATAAGAAGAATTCTCTATGATTTCATCATCACTTAGATATTCTTCAATATTAATCTCATCAAAATCTTCTATTCTATTATTATGATTATTCGAATTTTCTGTATCTGAAAAAATATCAAATGTGTTTTCCGGATATTCTATATCACAATTTTCTGTAGGAAAATCATTATTAGAATAATCTTCTTCTAACGCTGGATTTTCTTCTAGTTCTTTTTTTACTCTTTGTTCAAAATCCAAAGTAGATAATTGTACTAATTTCATTAGTTTAATTTGCTGTGGAGAAAGTCTCTGTTGTTTTTTTTGTAATAACCTTTGTTTTAACATGTTTTAAAATTCTGCATTATTAGGTGTCCTTGGAAAAGGAATCACATCACGAATATTTTTCATTCCTGTAATGAATTGAACTAGGCGATCAAATCCTAATCCAAATCCACTATGAGGAACAGAACCAAAACGACGTGTATCTAAATACCACCAAAGTTTACGACTATCTATTTTTGTATCTTTTATGCGATTTAATAACATATCATAACGTTCTTCTCTTTGAGATCCTCCTATGATTTCTCCTATTTCTGGAAATAAAACATCCATAGCTCTAACTGTTTTTCTATCCTTATTCATGCGCATATAAAAAGCTTTTATACAAGAAGGATAATCAAATACAATTACAGGAGATTGGAAATATTCACTAACTAGATATTGTTCATGTTCCGATTGTAAATCTATTCCCCAAATAACTGGATAAACAAAATTTTTGTTTTTTTCCTTTTTTTTAAGAATATTTATTGCCTCAGTATAACTAATTCGTTGAAATGGAAATTTCAATATAAATTTCAATTTTTCTAAAAGAGAAATTTCTTTTTTTTTAGAATTCCATTTTTTGATATGTTCATTTAAAAATGATAAGTCTTCTATACAAAAATCAAGAATAGATTTAATGATAGATTTTAAAAAATCTTCTGCTAAGTTCATATTTTCTTCTAAATGATAAAAAGCCATTTCTGGTTCTATCATCCAAAATTCAGATAAATGGCGTGAAGTATTAGAATTTTCTGCACGAAAAACAGGACCGAAAGTATATACTTTTCCTAATGCTAGAGAAGCTGTTTCTGCTTCTAATTGTCCAGAAACACTAAGATAGGTTTGGCATTTAAAAAAATCTTTTTTATAATCAATCTTTCCTTTTACGGGAACATTTTTTAAATCTATAGTAGTCACTTGAAACATTTCTCCAGATCCTTCAGAATTGGAAGTAGTTATAATTGGAGTGTTAATATAAAAAAATCCATTTTTATGAAAATATTTATGTATAAAAAAAGCTATATGATGACGTATTCGCATAATACTACTAAAAAGATTTGTACGAAAACGTAAATGTGCTTGTTTACGCAATGTTTCCAAACTATGTTGTTTTGGTTGTAAAATAGATTTTTGAAAATTTTTAGGATCTACTCCTCCATAAATAGTTATTTTTAATGATCGTAATTCTATGCTTTGTTTTTTTCCTATGCTTTCTGTTATAATTCCTATAACTTGAATAGAAGTTCCAATTGTTATTTTTTTTAAAAAATTTTTTTCCAAATTTTTGGATAAAATAATTTGAAGATTTTGTATTGTAGATCCATCATTTAATGATACAAAAATAGAATTTCTAAAAGAACGAATCCAACCTTCCACTAAAACTGTTTTATTTAAGAAAATTTTATATTGATCTAATAATTCTTTAATTGAATATTTTTCTATTTTATCATTCATTTATTTTTCAGTATTTCTTTTTCTTTAGAAAGAAAGAAACAATCAATTTTTTGAATATATTCGTTGGTTATTTTCTGTATTCTATTTTCCCCTTTTTTATGTAAATCTTCTGATAGTTTCAATTTTTTTATGTTTTGATTGTTTTTCTTTCGTGTATTTCTTATAAAGACTTTTGCTTGTTCTGTTTGTGATTTAATTTTTTTCATTAAATTTTTTCTTCCCTCTTCCGTAATTATAGGAAGATGAATATGAATATATTCTCCTTTATTAGTGGGCATAACCCCTAAATTAGAATCTATGATTGCTTTGTCTATATTAGATATTATAGAACGATCCCAAGGTTGAATTGTAATATTTATGTTATCTATAATGTGAATATTGGCTACTTCAATCAAAGGGAATAAAGCCCCATAACATTTTATTTTTATTTTTTCTATAAAAGGAATAATCGATTTACTTCCTAATCTAATACGATGAATTTCTTTTTGGAATTTTTCCAAAATTTTTTCCATGTCTTTTTTGCAGTAAAAAAAAATTTTATTGAATTCATCCATGATTTTTCTATTTTTTTTTAGAAACAAGGGTCCCTATTTCTTCTCCAGAAATTACTTTCTGAAAATTTCCTTTTCTATTCATATCAAAAATAATGATAGGTAAATTATTTTCATTTCCTAAAATAAATGCCGTTTGATCCATAACTTTTATTCCCATTTTATATGCCATATCAAAGGATATTTTTTTAAGTTTTTTGGCATATTTATCTTTTTCTGGATCATTTGTGTATATTCCATCAACTCTAGTTCCTTTTAGTAAAACATCCGCTTTTATCTCTATAGCACGTAATACAGCCGCTGTATCCGTTGTAAAATATGGATTTCCTAATCCTGCAACAAATATAACAACTCTTCCTTTTTCAAGATGATGAATTGCTCTATCTTTGACAAATGGTTCTGCTATTTGATCCATTCTAATAGCGGTTTGTATGTAAGTACATATTCCTACATTTTCTAAATAAGATTGAAATGCTATTCCGTTAATCACAGTGGCTAACATTCCCATATAATCTCCTCCTATTCTATCGATCGTGTTTTCTTTGATTCTAGAAGAAAATCCTCTAAATATATTTCCTCCTCCAATAACTATAGCGACTTGAGCTCCCATATCTACTACTTTTTTTACTTCTTCAGCATATTGTTTAAGACGAGTAGAATGAAGTCCAAATTCGTTATTTCCCATAAGAGCTTCTCCGCTCAATTTCAACAATGATCTTTTGTACTTCATGGAAAGGATATTTTTTTTATAACATATTCAGTTTCCTAGGAGATTATGGAAAAATTCCTAATCTTTCATAAGAATCTATGATTTTATTTATAGCAAAAACAAATGCTGCCGTACGCATGTTTTTTATTCCTATTGATTTTTTTAATTCACGAATCTTATGAAATCCACTAATCATTGTATCTTCTAATCCACTTCTGACTAAATCTATTTCTCTTGCTCCTCTCAAAATAATTTTTTTTTCTTCTGTTAAAATCTTTTTTTTGCAAATAGTTTCTATCACTTGCAGTAATTCCGCATTCATATTTTCACTAAAACGTTTTTCCATCCGTCCATATCGGACATGACTTAAATTTTTTAACCATTCAAAATAAGAGACTGTGACTCCTCCAGCATTTAAATAAATGTCTGGAACTACAATTACTCCCATTTTTTCTAATATTTCATCCGCTTCTGGAGTAATAGGTCCATTTGCAGCTTCTCCAATAATTTTTGCTTTAATACGATTGACATTATTTTTGTGTATAACATTTTCTAGTGCCGCTGGAATAAGGATATCACATTCTAACTCTAACGCTTTTTCTGTATTCTCAATATTTTTTGCTCCTGGAAAATTTAATATGGATCCGGTATTCTTCAAGTGTAAAATCACATTGGATACATTTAATCCTTTTTTATTGTAAATAGCTCCTTCCCTTTCTGCTAATGCGATAATAATAGCTCCTGCTTCATGAAAAAAAGTAGCGGCATGATATCCTACATTTCCTAACCCTTGTATTATCACTTTTTTTCCTATTAACCCTACATCAAGACCTATAGACAGCATATCCTCTTTGATACGGCACAATTCTCTAATTCCATAAAAAACACCTAATCCTGTTGCTTCCTTTCTTCCTCTAACTCCTCCTTGTGATACAGGTTTTCCTGTCACACAGGCTAAAGCATCTACTTCTCCAGGTCTAATAGATAAAAATGTATCAAAAATCCAACTCATTTCTCTTTCTCCAGTCCCATAATCAGGAGCAGGAACATCAATTCCTGGTCCTATAAAATTTTTTTTAATTAGTTCAGAAGTGTAACGACGAGTTATCTTTTCTATATTTTCTACAGAAATAGTTTGTGGATCCATTTTAATTCCTCCTTTGGCTCCTCCAAAAGGAACATCTACTATAGCACATTTATATGTCATTAATGCAGCTAAAGTCATAATTTCATCTTGAGTTACTTTTATGCTATATCTTATTCCTCCTTTACAGGGTAATTTGTGATGAGAATGTTGAACTCTGTACGCTTCAATCACTTTTATTTTTTTTCCTATTTTTACAGGAAAGTGAATGCTGTATACAGAATTACAAGCTTTAATTTGTTCTAAAATGCCTTTTTCAATAGAAAGAAATTGTGCTGCTTTATCAAAATTATTTTCTAGAAAACTAAAAAAACTATACGTTTTATTTTTGTTTTTTTTTGACATAAAAAAAAAGTTTTTACACTTTTCTAAATCTAGAAATGAAAAAAAATTAAAAAATGAATGCTATATCATGGAATGCAAATCTACATTTTATGTAGAAATTTTTTTTAATTTAATCACTTAAAGATTAGTTAAATAATTATATTTATAACTTTTTTTGGAACTATGATTATTTTTTTTAATACTTTTTCTTTTAAAAAGAATTTTGTTTTATAATGATTTAATATTTTCTTTTTTATTTGTTTTGTTGTAATATTTGATTCAAATTTTTCTTGAAATTTGAACTTTCCATTTAACATAATGGGATATGTTATTTTTTTTTCTACAAGAAATTTTGTATCTAAAATAGGAATAGAAGAAAGAATAACAGATTTTTTTCCTCCTAATTTTTTCCAAAGTTCTTCAGCTATATGAGGAGCAAATGGAGCTAGTAATTTGACGAGTGGTTCCAATATCTTTCTTTTATTACATTTTAAAATAGTTAGTTGGTTCACAACAATCATAAAAAGACTAATCGATGTATTAAAAGAAAAAGATTTTATTTTTTCTTGCAATTTCTTTATTGTTTTATGTAATATTTGAAATTCTTCAAAAGTTGGAGATAATTCACTTACTTGAAAAACTCCATTTTTATGGAATAACCGCCAAAATTTATTGATAAAATTTTTGATTCCATTAATTTTTTCATCATTCCAAGATTTAGATTGTGTAATGGGACCTAAAAACATTTCATAAAGTCGAAAGACATCTGATCCATATTTTTCATAGATTTTATCCGGATTAATTACATTATATTTAGACTTAGACATTTTTTCCAATTTTCTTTTGCAAAAAAAATTTCCTTTTTCTAAAAAAAATTCTGCATTAGAAAATTCTGTCCTCCATTTTTTAAATTGATTGATGTTTAATTTATTATTTTTTATAAGAGATAGATCTACATAAATTTCTTGAAATGAAAAATTATAATTTTTATTTCTTAATCCATAAGAGACAAATATATTTTTTCCAATAGCTTTCAGTATAATAGCAGAATAGCTAAGAATCATTCCTGGATTAAGAATTTTTTTAAAAGGTTCTTCTGAACTTATCCAACCTCTATCCTTCAGAAATTTATGCCAAAATCTTGCATAAATCAAATGTCCTGTAGTATGTTCAGATCCTCCAATATATAAATTAACATTTTTCCAATAATGTTCTTTTTTTTTATCAATAAAAAATTGATGGTTATGAACATCCATATAACGGATAAAATACCAACTTGATCCAGCCCAACTAGGCATAGTACTAGTTTCTATTGGAAATACGTGTTTTTTATCTATAAGATCTTTTGAAACTATTTTCATATTTTTTTCATCCCAAGCCCATTGATTTACCCTCTCCAATGGAGATTTTCCATTTTTTGGATGATAATTTTCTATCTTTGGAAGAAGAAGAGGAAGTTTTTCAATAGGAATAGTTTTTGGGATTTTATTTTTAAAATAAATAGGAATTGGTTCTCCCCAATATCTTTGTCTAGAAAAAACAGCATCTCGTAATTTATATGTATTTTTTCTTTTTCCAATATTTTTTTTTTCTAATATTCGTATAATTTTTTCCTTTGCTTCTTTTGAATCTAATCCATTTAAAAAATCGGAATTTATGCATATTTCATTTTGATCTTCGTTATTCTTAGTAGAATCATCTACTTTTTTTTCCTTAAGAAGGACTTGTATTATTTCCAAACCAAATTTTTTCGCAAATTTAAAACTATCTTTTTCATGACCTGGTATTCCTATTATAGATTTTGTTTCCTTATCTATAGGAAAGTCATCACTGATATAAATAGGAATTTTTTTATCCATAATAAATGGATGAAAAACATAATTTCCTGTAAAAACCCCAAAAATAGTTGTTTCTTTTTTTAATAGAATGTTGTTATTCTTGTTAATATAATTCATCACATTTTCCTTATGGGAAGAAAGAGTAATTTTTTCTACAAGTGGATGATCTGTAGATAAAATAATGAAAGTCATTCCAAATATAGTTTCTGGACGAGAAATAAATAATTCTATTTTTTTTCTATTTTTTTTTGGAAACATGATTTCTAATAAAATAGATGATCCTAAATTTTTTCCTATCCAATTAGATTGTAAATTTTTTAAAGACTTAGAACAATCAATCAATTCTAATCCCTTTAAAAGTCTTTCTATATAAGCGCTAATTCGGATATGCCATTGTAACATTTTCTTTTTGTAAATTGGATATCCGCCTCTTTGACTTTTTCCATTTTTTATTTCTTCATTTGCTAAAACAGTTCCTAAATCTGGACACCAATTAACTGTTTTTTTACATAAAAAAGCTAAACGATAGTCTAAAAGAATGGATTCTTTTTTAAAAGAATTTAATTTTTTCCACTCTTTTGAATTAAATTTGTAATTGAATGAACTGCTAGCAGTTACAAATAAATTTCCGTTTTTATTAAATTCTTCAATCAAAGTATCTATAGATTTAGCTTGTTCACTTTTTTTGTCATACCAAGAATTAAAAATTTGAATAAACATCCATTGAGTCCAACGATAATAAGTGGGATCACTTGTACATAATGAACGGCTCCAATCGAAAGAGATTCCTATTTTATTGATTTGTTTTTTATATCTTTGAATATTTTTACGTGTAGTTTCATAAGGATGTTGTCCAGTTTGAATAGCATATTGTTCTGCAGGAAGTCCAAAAGAATCAAATCCTATAGGATTTAATACATTATATCCTTTTGCTCTTTTATATCTTGCATAAATATCCGAAGCGATATATCCTAAACAATGTCCAATATGAAGGCCTGCTCCAGATGGATAAGGAAACATATTCAAAATGTAATATTTTTTGTTTTTATAAAAACAATTTTCTTTTGCATAAAAAAGATGATTTTTTCTCCAATATGTTTGCCAACGTTTTTCAATTTCACGAAAATTATATTCCATATTTTCTAATATTTATTAGATTTGATAATGTTTTATAAATCAATCAAGATTGAAATTAATTTCAATATTTGTAAATAAATATGAATTTTTTCTAAAAAAAAAAGAAATGTTTAATTCTCATAAGAATGATTTTCAAAATAATTTGAATGAAAAATTTTTAAATAATCAAACTATTAGTTATTTAGTAAAATTAATTCAGGATTATCCAAATCATATTATAAAAATATTTAGTTTATTAAAACTATGTAAAGCAACTTCTGTTTTTAAAGTTTTAGATTTTACTGTAAAAAAAAAAATCATAGAAGGTCTTCCACCAATTAAAATGATGGAATTTTTAAATAAATTATCAGTAGATGATCGTGTTTCCTTCTTGGAAAATCTTCCAAAAAATTCTTTAAAAGATTTAATTAAATATTTAAACCCTGAAGAAAAACGGAAAACATTAGTTTCTTTAGGATATCCTGAAAATAGTGTCGGTCGTTTAATGATTCCATATTGTCTATCCGTGCAAGATACTTGGAGTGTTCAAGAAGTATTAGATTATATACGAAAAGAAGGAAAAAATAGTGATGTCATAGAAATTGTATATATAATTGACAAAACAGGAAAATTAGTAGATGATATAAAAATACGAGAATTTTTATTAGTAGATACAAAAACTAAAGTATCTGATTTGATGGATGGACAATATACTGCATTATGTGTAACGGATACAGAAGAAGAAGCTACTAAAATATTTTCTATGAACAATAGAGTTTCACTTCCAGTAATAGATGATCAGAAAATTTTGTTGGGAATAGTAACCATAGATGATATTTTATGGGTATTGAATGAAAATTATAGAGAAGATATTCAAAAAATAGGAGGAATGGAAGTATTGAATCAATCTTATCTTAATGTTCCTTTATTTAGATTAATAAAGAAAAGAGCTGTCTGGCTAACTTTATTATTTATAGGAGAAATGATTACAACAACGGTAATGCAGCAATTTTCAAGTGTGATAGAAAAAGCAATTGTTTTAGCTTTATTCATTCCATTAGTAGTTTCAAGTGGAGGAAATAGCGGATCTCAAGCTGCAAGTTTAGTTATTCAAGCTATGGCTTTAGGAGAAGTAAAAATAAAAGATTGGTGGATAGTAATGCGAAGAGAAATAATATGTGGCTTTTTTTTAGGAAGTATTCTGGGAATAACAGGGTTCATACGTATTATGACTTGGCATAATATTAATTTTTATAATTATGGTCCCCATTGGATTTTGGTTGGATTAACTATTTCTTTTTCTTTGATAGGAGTAGTTTTATGGGGAACTTTTAGTGGATCTATGCTTCCTTTTATCATTAAAAAATTTAGAGGAGATCCAGCAAGTTCTTCTACTCCATTTGTGGCAACATTAGTAGATGTTGTTGGATTGATTATATATTTTTCTATTTCTTATCTCCTTCTTAAAGGAACCTTATTATAAATAATTGGATCACACACAAAAGAATTTAATTTTTTTTAATAGAAAATTGATTTTTACATTTTTGTAAAACATTTTGAAAATCTTCAGGAATTGGACATGTAAAATGACATTTTTTATGATTTGGATGAATAAAAGAAAGACAAATAGCATGTAATGCTTGTCTTTGTAAAATTTTTAAACACATATTGAAAAATTCAATATTTTTTTTTGAAAGTTTTTTTTTCATAAAAATTTTATTTCCTCCATAAGTAGAATCATTAAATAATGGATGTCCTAAATATTTGAAGTGAGCTCTTATTTGATGTGTTTTTCCTGTTTTTATAAAACAGGAAATATATGTTATATATTGAAATTTTTCTACAACTTTATAATGAGTTATTGAATATTTCCCTTTAGAAGGATTTTTAAAAAGAATCCTTCTCTTTCTATTTTTAGGATCTCTTCCTATAAATCCAGTTATACTTCCTTCTTTTTTCTGTAAATCCCCCCATACTAGAGCAATATATTTTTTATAAATAGTTTTATAAAAAAATTGTTTCAATAACCATTTTTGAGAATATTCATTTTTTGCTATAAGAAGTAAACCTGAGGTATCTTTATCTATTCTGTGAATTAACCCTAATCTGGGAGGAAATTTTTTTTGATTAGAAAAATTTTTTAAATGATATTTAATTCCATGAATTAATGTTCCTTTTTCATGACCAAACCCTGGATGTACGACTATTCCCGCAGGTTTATTTATAACTAAAAGATCTTCATCTTCATGAATGATATTAAGAGGTATTTTTTCTTCAGTAATATTTTCTAAAAAAAAAGAGGAATCTAAAAAAATAGAACTATTTGTAATAGTTTTTTCTACTATTACCAAATCGAAAGGCTTTATTAAATAATTATTTTTTTTTATAATATGTTGATTGACTAAAATTTTTCCTGATCTAGTCGCTTTTTGAATTTGATTTCTGCTAATATTTGGAATTAATTGCATCAAAAATTTATCAATTCTAATAGGTTTCTGATCTTGATTTGCAATAAATTTTAATACAGGAGTCATTTTTTTTGTAAAAAGCTATTTTTTATTATTTTCATTTTTTTTTGTTTCAATTTTCGTTTTTTTTTCTAAATGATTTTTATCTTCAATATTTTTTTTAGGGTTATCCTCATTATTTTGAATTATTTTTTCATGTGATTTTATTAAATTTTCCAGTAATTCTTTTGGTTGATTAGTCGTATTTTTTTTAGAAGTTAACCAAATTTCAATATATTTTTTATCCTTCTGTATTTTATTTCCAGGAGAAGGTTTTTGACGATATACGATTTTTTCTTCGTTTATGTTATTCTCATTTGTTGATGAATGGTCATGAATATTAAACAATTTGGCTCTCAAAGTAGAAGTGGCAGTCTGTAAATCCATTCCAATTACATTTGGAACAATAACAAAATTCTTTTCTTCAAATCCTTTTCCAATCATTAAAGTCACCGAATCAAGATTCGGGAGAATATATCCATATTTAATAGATTTTCCTTGATAAAAAACTTTCAAAACAATATCCTTAGAAGGATCATTTACATATTTTATTTCTTTAACAAAAATATGATTATCATGAAGTAATTTAATAGCTGTCCGTTTATTTTTATTTATGATATGAGGTAATATCGTCGATTGGAATATTTTTGCATTAGCTTGTATGTATATATGTCTTCCTATTTTCACATGATCTCCTGCTCCTGGTGAAAAGGAAAGAATTTGATTAGGTTTAAAAGAAGGATCGTAACGAGATATCTCTACATCATATTTTAATCCTAATTTTTTTAAAAGTTCTATAGATTGATCTAAAGTTAAGGAACGAAGGTTAGGAACGACAACATAAGATCCGTGTTTTGTATAAAAATCAACCCATTTTAATGCAAAATCAGTGATTTTGTATAAAATCAATATAGAAATTAATAAATTGATTATGAATATCAAACATAATTTTGAATAATTCATGTTGTAATCACATATCAAAATTTTATATCTTAATTCAATAAAAAAATAAAGATAAAAAAATTTCATTATGAATGAGATGAAATATGAAAAAAATATAATTTTATGAAATGAAAAAAAAAATAGCCATTATTATGGGAGGAGATACAGAAGAGTCTGTCATATCACTCAAAAGCGGAAAAGAAGTTTACAATAATTTAAATAAAGAAGAATTTGAACCTTATCAAATACATCTCTTCAGAGATAAATGGTTTTTGATAGATGAAAACAATCATGAATACTCTGTGAATAAACATGATTTTACAGTTTCTTTTTCAAAGAATCAAATTTTAAAATTTGATTGTGTTTTTAATGCTATTCATGGAACTCCAGGAGAAGATGGAATTATACAGGCTTATTTTCATTTATTGAAAATTCCTTATACAGGATGTCATTTTCATCATGCAAGTATAACTTTTAATAAAAAATATTGTTTATCTTTTTTGAAAGAATTTGGAATCGATACAGCTGTCTCCTTTTTTTTGAATAAAAATGAATCTTTTTGCGAGGAAAAAATTATAAAAAAAATAGGACTTCCATGTTTTGTAAAACCTAGTAGATCTGGATCGAGTTTAGGAATATCTAAAGTGTATGAAAAAAAAGATTTCTTTTATGCAGTAGAGAAAGCTTTTAAAATAGATAACGAAGTTATTATAGAATCTTATCTTAAAGGAACAGAAGTCTCCGTAGGAGTGATATCTTTTAAAAACAAAATTAAAGTTTTGCCAATTACAGAAATCATTAGCAAAAATGATTTTTTTGATTTTGAATCAAAATATTCTGGAAAATCTCAAGAAATAACCCCTGCGAGGTTATTACCAAAAGTTGAAAAAAAAATTCAAACTTTATCAAAGAAAATACATCAAATATTGAATTTATCAGGAATATCTAGATCGGAATATATTCTTGTAAATGGAGTTCCATTTTTTTTGGAAATTAACACAGTTCCTGGGCTTTCTAAAGAAAGTATTTTTCCAAAACAATTAAAAATAGCAGGAATTCCTTTATCTGATTTATTTAGAAATGCTATTTATTCTTCTATTGGATGGAAATAGAATGAATAAAAAAAATTCATTTAATTCATAGTTTACAATTACATTTTTTTCTACAAAAGTTTTTTTTTAATGAGAAAAATTTTAATAAAGTTTTGAAACAATATATTACGGAATATAAAAAAAATATTCCAATGACAATGTATTGCCACATGTTTTTATTTTTTTAATATTTGATATACAAAAAAAGAAGAAAGATAAGCTAATATTGTCATAAAAATAAATTGTAAGATAGGCCATTTCCAAGATTTTGTTTCTTTTTTTATGATGGACAATGTACTCATACATTGCATAGAAAATGCATAAAAAAATAGTAAAGAAACTCCTGTAGCAATATTATTATTTGTTGTAATTTTCGTATTAGGGTCTTCTTCTTTTTTCATTTTTCCCTTTAAAAAAAATAAATCTCCTTTTTTTTCTATGCTATAGACTGATGACATAGTACTAACAAAAACTTCTCTTGCTACAAAAGAAGAAAGTAATCCAATTCCTATTTTCCAATCATATCCTAATGGCTTAATAAAAGGTTCTATTTTTTTTCCTATTAATCCTAAATAAGAATTAGGTAACTCTTTCCTTTTTATCATATTTTCAAAAAAAGTAGTAGAATCTTTATCTTTAGAAGATTCTGAAGGCCCAAAAGATCCTAGTCCCCAAATTAATATACTGATTAATAAAATCATTTTTCCTGCATTAAAAATGAATGATTTTAAATTTATCCACAGAGTAATGAATATATTTCTGAACATAGGACGTTTATAAGTAGGAATTTCCATAATAAGATGACTTTTATAATTTTTTTTTAAAAATTGATGAAGAATCATAGATATGCTCAAAGCGGATAAAATACCTAATAAGTACATTGCCATAAGAACTATTCCTCTTAATTGAATAAAAAACCATTTTTTATCCGGAATAATCATAGATATAATTAATGTATAAACAGGTAATCTAGCAGAACATGTCATAAAAGGAGTTATTAGAATAGTAATTAAACGATCTCTAGGATTTTCAATATGTCTAGCAGACATTACAGCTGGGATAGCACAAGCAACACTAGAAATAATAGGAACTACACTTTTTCCATTTAATCCAAATGGACGCATGATTCTATCCATTAGAAAGATAACTCGACTTATATAACCGCTTTCTTCCATAAGAAGAATAAAAAATAATAAAACAGAAATTTGTGGAATAAAAGTAATTATAGAACTAATTCCTGGTAAAACTCCTTTCAAAAGGAAATTGTTTAAAGGGCCTGGATAAACATTTTCTAGTTTTCTTTGAAGAAAAGAAAAAAAAAATTCTATGATTTTTTTAGGTTTTTCTGACCATAAAAAAACACTTTGAAAAATAAAAAATAAAAAAATAAAAAAAATCAAATACCCCCATAAAGGATGTAATATCAAGTAATTGTCTATTTTTTTTGAAAATTCTAAATGTGATTTTTTTTTTTCTGAAACTGTTTTAGAGAATATTTTTCCTATTTCTTCATATCTATCTAATGTTTCTTTAATTTGCAATCTTTTAGAAATGATATTGTGTTTTTTCCTAATTTCATTTAGGAGGATATTGTTTTTTTTAAAAAAATTTTTACTGTTAGCTAAGTAATACCAAGCTTGGTAAGTATTTATTTTATAATTTTTTTTTACATCTTTAATAGCAATATGATAACGAAGTCCCGGATTGAAAAAGAAGTAGTTTTTCGTTTTTTTTTTCAGATTCTTTATTTTTTTTTTAATTTTTTCCACTCCTATTCCTTTTCTTGCATTGATCAATATAATTTCTGTAATCAAAAGTTTTTTGAGTTCATTGATATCAATGATAACACCTTTTTTTTTTGCTTCATCTATCATATTCAATATGAACAATACAGGAAATCCTAAATCTTGTATTTGTCTAAATAATAGAAGGCTTTTTTTAATATTAGAAGAATCTGCTACCACAATGATTTTATCTGGATAATCAATATCTTCTACATTGTTTAATAAGTTACAAACAACTTCTTCATCTTCAGATGAAGGATATAGACTATAAGTTCCAGGAAGATCTATTATTTGATAATAAATGTTTTCATAAAAAAAATATCCTATTTTTTTATCAACGGTAACTCCTAAATAATTTCCTACTTTTTGATTAAGTCCAGTTAGTTTATTGAACAAAGAAGTTTTTCCAACATTTGGATTTCCAATAAGTGCTAATTTAATTATTCTTTGTTGCATTAATTTTTTTTTTATCAAAAACTCAAATAGGTTCTATTAAAATATTTTCCGCTTCTTTTTTACGCAAAGCTAAACAAGATTGATCGTATCTAATACAAAGTGGATCATAAAAAATAGAAACAAAAAGTATTTCAAATTTGACTCCAGGCAAAACTCCCAATTCTAATAATTTGAGAGGAAAATTCTCATTTTTATATCCTTTAATAATTCCTTTTTCTCCTTTTTTTAGATTAGATAAATTCAAATTTTTTTTCAAAATTTATTTTGATATTGATAATAAATAAAATAATATGAAATTACTCAATTAGTAATATAGTAATATGAAAAAAAATGAAATAAAGTTTTAAATTTACTTCATAAAGTATGAATAAAGTTATAATTAATAACAACATTAATAATCATTAGAAATGATAATGTCTATTTTTATTCGATCTATACAGTTGTTTCTCAGTATTTCTATATTGATTGTTATTCACGAATTGGGTCATTTTTTATTTGCTAAAATATTTAAAGTACGTGTTGAAAAATTTTTTTTGTTTTTTGACCCTTGGTTTTCTATTTTCAAAAAAAAAATAGGACAAACTATTTATGGAATAGGATGGCTTCCTTTAGGAGGTTATGTTAAAATATCTGGAATGATTTTAGATGAAAATTCATATTTAGATAATAAAAAAAAAGATTGGGAGTTTCGTTCAAAATCTGCAATAAAACGATTATTAATTATATCAGGAGGAATTCTTTTCAATGTATTATTATCTATAATCATTTTTTCTTCTTTATTATTTAAATATGGAGAAAAAAATCTTCCTACAAAAAATGTCAAATTTGGAATTGAAGTAGATTCTTTTGGAAAAAAAATTGGGTTAGAAAATGGAGATCGTATTTTATTAATAAATGGAAAATATATCTCTTACTTCAATGATATTCCTAAATCGATTATTTTGGGAAATTCAATTACTGTAGATAGAATGGGGAAAATAATTAATTTATCATTAACCGATGAGAAAAAAAGATTTCTTTTTGATAGAAAAGAATTTAGGTTTTTTATTAAACCTCGCATTCCTCCTATTGTAAACTATGTAATAAAAAATTCAGAAGCAGATAAATCAGGACTGAAAAAAGATGATAAAATTATAGAAGTAAACTCTGAATTTGTTTTATTTTCTGACCAATTAAAAGATCTTTTATCAAGATATAAAAATACAACGATTAATTTATCTATTAATAGAAATGGTTCTCTTATTCAAAAAAAAGTTTTTTTAAATAAAAAAGGATTTTTAGGAATTTTTTTAAAAAATTTTATGGATTTGGATCAAATTTTTTCATTTGAAAAAAAGAATTTTTCTGTAATTGAAAGTTTGTCTTACGGTGGGAAAAGAACTTGGGAAGTATTAAAAAATCAAATTTTTTTTCTGAAAAATGTTTTTCATATAAAAACTAAAGCTTATAAACAAATAGGCAGTTTTTTTTCCATGGTAAAAGAATTTCCTTCTCAATGGAACTGGGATATTTTTTGGTCTTTAACAGCTACTTTGTCTATATGGTTAGCTTTTCTAAATCTATTTCCTATTCCATCATTAGATGGAGGATATATATTCTTCATTTTAATAGAAATGATCACACAAAAAAGAATTAAAGAAATCGTTATTGAACGTTCTACTTTCATTGGATTTTTAATGATTAGTCTTATCATGATGATGGTTATTGTCTGGGATATTTTTAAGGTATTTTTTTATTGAATTATTGAAAAAAAAAACTTTCTTGACAGTGATTCCTATATCTAGGATAAGATCATTTTTATGAAGAGGTTCAATTTTTTTTACAGGGGAAAAAAAACTTAACCCTATTTTGATAACATTGTTTTTACATAGTCTAATAAATCTATCATAAAATCCTTTTCCATATCCAACACGATATCCTTTATTATCAAAAACTAATAATGGAATAAATATCACCTCAATAAGATCAGGAGGAATTATATTTTTTTTTCTAGGTTCTAGAATTCCATATTGATTTACTCTTAAAAAAGTTTTTTCATCAAAAAAACAATTCTCTATGGATAATTCATGAAAATTGGAATGAGGAATTGTGACATACTTTTTTTTTTAAAAAGAAAATCGATAATAATAAATGTATTAATTTCATTATGTTTTTGTATAGGTAAAAAAATATGGTAATATTTTTTGTTCCAAATGAAAAGTTTTTTTAACTGTAAAAAAATTTCATAACTCTTTTTAAAAATTTCTTTTTTAGAAAAAGATTTTCTATAAAAAAAATATTTTTTTCTTAGTTCTTTTTTATTCATTATTATTTCATAATGCAATGAAATACAAAATTTTCCAAAATTTCGATTATTTTTTTTGAATTTTCTAGTGGACCCATATGACCTGTGGGAATGTTAATAGAATAACTTTTATATCCACTTTTTGATTCCTCAATAATTTTTTTGGGATCAAGAATTAAATCATAAAGACCTATAATATATAATTTTGGAAATTTTGTGTTTCTTAATACAAATTTTCTATCTTTTCGAATAGACATTCCTCTTAAAAAAGAAATAACACTGCAAACAGAAGTAGATAATGCTATTTTCTTTAAAAAATGAAATTCTTTTTGTAACAAATTAAATTTGTTAGGATTAAATAATTTATTGAGATTAGTAGAAACAAATAGAGGGTAATTCTCTGTTATAAGTTGTATAGATCTAATACGGTTTTTTTTTCTTTCCAGTGTATCAGATGATGCTGTAGAATGAAGTAAACATAATCCTAAAAGGATTTCTGGATTTTTTTCTGCAAAAGCTAAAGCAATATATCCTCCCATAGAATGACCAATAAAAATTGCTTTTTCTATTTTTTCTTTTTCTAAAATTAATTTTATTATCTCAGCAGATTTTTCCATAGAAAAAATTTTTTTTTCTAAATTGAAAAAAGAACTTTTTCCATGACCAGGAAAATCTATTAAAATGACTTTGTATTTTTTTGAAAGAAAATTGGAAATTGGTAAAAAAATTTCTAAGCTTTCCATAAATCCATGCAAAAAAATAATGGCTATTCCACTTTTATTTCCTTTTATTTTGTAGTAAATATTTGTTTTATTGTATAATATAAACATATTATTAAAATGATGGGTAAATGTAATAATTACATTTTTATTTTTTTTTCAAAAATGAAGTTAATAATGTTGTTAACCATAAATATTGGAAATTCAAGTCTTCGTTTTGGACTATTTAATAATAATTATAATTTCAAATGTAATTGTTCATGGATTATTAATAGTAATCCTCATAGATCATTAGATGAATATATTTTATTATTTAGAAATATATATCAACAATATGGAATTCTATCAAAATTAATACAAAATATTGTGATTGGATCTGTCGTTCCCTCTCTTACAAATATTGTTGAACAATCCTTATATGAAATTCATAAAATAAAACCAATAATAGTAGATAGAAATTCTGATTCTCCAATCAAACATTATTCTCATCAATTGGGAACAGATTTATATGCTAATGCGATAGCTGCATATACATTGTATAAACATAAAAAAACAACTTTAGTTGTTGTAGATTTTGGAACTGCATTAAGTTTAACTTGTATAGATAATAAATATGGAAAACTTCAAGGAATTATTATAGCTCCAGGAGTTAATAGTTCATTAACAGCATTGATTGGGAATACAGCTCAACTTTCACAAATAGAATTGAAAAAGCCTCCTAGTCTATTAGGACAATATACTGAAACATGTATTCAAAGTGGAATTATATATGGATATATAAGTATGGTAGAAGGACTTATAACTCGTATTAATAAAGAATTAAAAACAAATTGTTTTGTTATTGCAACTGGGGGCCTTTCTCATATATACACTCCTTTAACCAAAAAAATTCATCTTAAAGATAAATTACATACAATAAAAGGGTTAAAAATATTATTTCATTGGAATCATAATCAATAATTTTTATTTTTTTCATCCTATAGATATAGATTTTTTTATTTTTTTTGATAAAATTTCAAAATCTTTAACAGACAAAATCATTTTTTTTTTATAAGAAAAACCTACATCACTTTCTTTATCCATAGGAATTAAATGGACATGAACATGAGGAATTTCAAAACCAAGAACGAATAATCCCACACGATTACAAGGGATCGTTTTTTCAATTCCTATAGCTATTTTTCTAGAAAAAGACATAAGACTCAGAAATTCTTTTTCTGTTATAGAGAATATTTTTTCTTGATTGTTTTTTTTTGGGACAACTAAAGTATGTCCGATTTTTATTGGATGAATATCTAAAAAAGCTAAATGTTCAGTATTTTCTGCTACTTTATAAGAAAAAACTTCGTTTTTAATTATTTTTGCGAAAATGTTATTTTTTTTATTCATTTATTCACTAAATGCTATTTCTAATATTTCGTAATCTAGGATCATTTTATTGGGAAGTTTAATCTGAGCTATTTGTCCCACTTGTTTTCCAAGTAATCCTGTAGATATAGGAGTATTTATGGAAATTTTTCCAGATTTTAAATCTGCTTCTCCTTCTGGAACTAAAGTATAAATTTGTTCTCCTCCATATGTTAAATTCTTAACTCTTACTGTAGAAAGAATAGAAACTCTATTTTTGTTTATTTTTGAACCATCTATAACTCGTGCATTAGATAATTTTTTTTTTAATTTGGCTATATTCATTTCTAAGAATCCTTGAGCTTCTTTTATTGCATCATATTCTGCATTTTCTGAAAGATCTCCTTTGTCTCTAGCTTCTGCTATTTGCATGGATATTTTTGGACGTTCTATGTTTTCTAGTCTTTCTATTTCTTTTTGTAGTTTTTTTAATCCTTCTTTAGTTATATATTCGAATTTTTCCATAGTTTTTTTCATTATTATTTATATTCACATTATTTATTTTTATAAAGTTAATTGATTTTGTGAATAATAAAATAATATAAGGAATATAGTGTTTTTATTCAGTTTTTTTTTATAATTTTTTCATGATTCATCTCATAATAATTATTCTTATTCTCGCAAAATGTTTGCTCCTAAAAAACGTAATCTTTGATCAATATTTTCATATCCCCTATCTATTTGTTCTATATTATTGATAATACTAGTTCCTTTAGCAGAAAGAGCCGCAATGAGAAGTGATATTCCTGCTCGTATATCTGGAGAGTTTAATAAAGAACCTCGTAAATAAGATTGATGATTTAATCCAATCACAGTAGCTCTATGAGGATCACATAATATAATTTGTGCTCCCATTTCAATTAGTTTATCTACAAAAAACAATCTACTTTCGAACATTTTTTGGTGAATTAAAACACTTCCTTTCGCTTGAGTCGCAACTACTGTTAAAATACTTAATAAATCTGGAGTTAGGCCTGGCCATGGAGCATCAGAAATCGTTAATATTGCATTATTTAATAATTTTTTTATTTTATAAGATTTTTGCGATGGAATATAAATATCATCATTTTCTTTTTCTAACTTGATTCCCATTTTATTAAATGTATTCGGAATAATTCCTAAATTTTTCCAACTCACATTTTTAATTTTAATTTCAGAATTAGTAATTGCTGCTAATCCAATCCAACTTCCTATTTCTACCATATCAGGTAAAAGACTATGTGTACATCCTCCTAATTCTTTGACTCCAGTTATATTAATTAGATTAGAAGCAATTCCTTTTATTTTAGCTCCCATTTTATTTAAAAGTCTACATAACTGTTGAATATAAGGTTCGCACGCAGCATTGTAAATAGTTGTTTTCCCTTTAGCTAGAGAAGCTGCCATGATAATATTCGCTGTTCCAGTGATAGATGCTTCTTCTAATAAAATGTATTGTCCAGTTAAATATTTTTTAGTATATAAATGAAAAAATTTATCTTCATGATAATCGATAGAACATCCCAAAGATTGAAATCCTTTTAAATGAGCATCCAAACGTCTACGACCAATTCTATCACCTCCAGGAATAGGCATCCATGCCACTCCAAATCTAGCTAATAATGGACCAGCGATCATGAGAGATCCTCTAATATATTTTCCATATTCACGAAATTTTTTCGTACTGAAATATTCAAGTTGAATATTTTTTGCTTGAAAAGTATAATCTCCAACATCATTTTTTTGAACATAGACTCCTAAATGTTTAAGTATTTGTATTAAACATTTTACATCTCCTATTTCTGGAATATTTTTTATTCTTAGTTTTTCTGATGTTAATAAAACAGCACACAATACTTGTAAAGCTTCATTCTTTGCCCCTTGAGGTTTAACTTCTCCTTTCAAAGAAAACCCTCCTTTTATTTTAAAAGTAGCCATTTAGCCATTATGATTATTCATCATAATCATATTTTGTTTTTTCTGTTTATATAATTTTTTTTTCTTTTTGAATTGAATAAAATATGGGAACATTGTATCAATGTATTATCCGTATTATTCATCAAACATATTTTTCCTTTTGAAAGTTCTTTCAAATCTTGAAATATGACATCATCTTCTACAATATTTTTATTCCATCTTAAATAATTTTTTTTCATTGTATTTGCTATAGCATAGAACAATCCTTCTTTTTTTTGTCTATTTTTACAATGAATTGCTACATGTATCATATTTCTTATGATTTTTCCATAATATCTAAAATTGGTTATATATTCTGGATATACAACTTTTTTACATTTTATTTTCATTTTTTCTGGATTTGGTTTTGGAAAAGGAGGATCAACATCCAATTGATATTTGGACATAATAAACAATTGATTCCATAATTTATGTTGAAAATATGGAATTTCTTTGTTAAATCTTGGACTAGTAGAAGAAGTCATTAGTTTAATGATACTCCATGCACATCTGTTACGTTTTTTTCTATTTTTTATTTGTATTGCATAGTCTATCATTTTATGAATATTTCTTCCATATTCTGGAATAACCAATTTGAAACGGTTAGTATTATATTCCATATTTATATTTTTTTATTCTTTTATTCTCACTAAAAATAAGATCTTTTCTTTTAATCTAAGATTTATTGTTTTAATATGAAGTCTTATCTAATGTCCAAAGAATTTTTTCTTGAAAAAAATTTTGTCTAAATTGACATGAATGATTGAAACAAAATATACAATGATGTTTTGTACAAGCATCTACATGTACGGAGAGTTCTACTTTATTTCCAAATTTTTTCTTTGTTAAATCCGTTAATTTTTGTACTTCTTTATTGGCTTCTTTAATATTAAAAAACCATGGAACAGTTAAATGACAATCAACATGTAACGCACTTCCATATTTAATAATTTTTAAATGATGAAGATCTATCCAATGGAGATCTCTTTTTTCATTTAGATAAAAAGATAATTTATTTAAGAGTTTTTTATCAGATTCATCCATAATTCCAGCTGTAGCATTTCTTAATAATTTTAATCCCGTATATAGAATTAAGGATGAAAAAATAATAGAAATAATAGGATCTATCCATATCCATTTAGTTATATTTAACAATGTTAATCCTATAATTATTCCAAGAGTAGAATAAGTATCTATTTGAAGATGTTTCCCACTAGCGACTAGTGTTAAAGTTCCATTTTTATTTCCTATTTTACAAGCAAAAAAACCTAGAAAATAATTGATAATAGCCGTGAATAACATTAAAAAAATTCCATAATCTAATCTTAATAAAAAAGTTTCATTCATAATATTTTTATTAAGATGTATTAAAGTTTTTATAAAAATGACGATTCCTACAATAAAAATAAAAAAACCTTCTATTGCAGTAGATATAAATTCTATTTTTCCATGACCATATGGGTGATTATGATCTTTAGGTAAAGAGGAGATATAAAGGCTATATAATCCTATAAAACCACTAAATATATTTGTTATGCTTTCCATCGCATCACTGAATACAGAAAGAGAAGAAGTTATATGCCAAGTAATTAACTTTATAAAAAATATCAATACTGAGACAAAACAAATCCATTTTTGGATACTCCAATTGATTTTTATGTTGTTATCATCCATAATCATATCCATAATATTTTTACTTTCTGTAGTAAATAATTTTTAAAAATTAATGAAATTTTTTTATAGAGAAAAAAATCTCTTGTGTTCTTCTATAGAATCTCTAATTCATTTAGAATGAAAAAAATTCACATTCACTTTTTCTTTTTTACTTGATTATTGAAAATTAATAAATAATTTTTTCTATTCCTTCCCGTTTAAAACTATTTCGTGAAGTTTTTTATTAACTGATTCTTCCCCAAAAAGATTTGTAGTATTTATAAAAATGACTTTTTGTAGTAGTTTTTTGAGTTAATAAAAAATTAGGATTTTTGTAAAAAAAATTTTTAGCGATAGGAATAACTTCTTTCATGAGCTGATAATCTTTCATAAGATTTGCAATTCTTAAATAAGAAGTTCTTCCGCTTTGTTTTGTTCCTGTTAAATCTCCACTTCCTCGTAATTTAAGATCTTCTTTTGCAATTTCTAAACCGTTATTAGTTTGACACATTTTTTTTATTCTAAAATGTCCTTCAATACTAATTTTATCATTTGTCATAAGAATGCAATAACTTTGGTGAACTCCTCTTCCTACTCTCCCTCTTAATTGATGTAATTGAGACAATCCAAAACAATCTGCATTTTCTATTAAAATGATTGAAGCATTTGGAACATCAACTCCTACTTCTATAACGGTAGTAGAAACCATTATTTTAGTTTCTCCACGTAAAAATCGAATCATTTGAATGTTTTTTTCTTGAGGTGTCATTTTTCCATGTAAAATTCCAATTTGATTTTCCAAATTTTTGAATTTTTCTTTTAAAATATGATATCCTTTTATTAAATTTTGATATCTACTAAATTTTTCCTTTTCTTCTATAGTAGGATAGACAATGTATATTTGTCTTCCTTTTATAATTTGATTTTTTATTATTTCAAATACTTTATATCTCATTTTATTGAAAAAATGAACGGTTTTAATTGGTTTTCTTCCTTTAGGATATTCTTTAATAATAGAAATTTTTAAATTTTTGTAAAGAGTCATAGCTAAAGTTCTAGGAATAGGTGTTGCTGTCATGATTAATATGTGAGGAGGTTTTTTATTTTTTTCCCAAATTTTTGCTCTTTGTTCCACTCCAAAACGTTGTTGCTCATCTATTATTGCTAATCCAAGATTTTTAAAAATAACTTTATCTTGAATTAAAGTATGTGTTCCTATTAAAATAGAAATCTTTCCTGTGAAAAGATCATGATAGATACATTCACGTCTTTTATTAGAAGTGGAACTTGTTAATAAAGCTATTTTAACTCCAATTTCAGAAAACATTTTTTTTATGGAAGAATAATGTTGTACAGCTAAAACTTCAGTTGGAACCATCAAACAAGATTGAAACCCATTATCTAAAGCAACAAGCATTGATAATATAGCTATTATCGTTTTTCCACATCCTACATCTCCTTGTAATAATCTATTCATTTGAATAGGTTTTTTTAAGTCATTCCATATTTCTTTAAAAACTCTTTTTTGTTCTTCTGTTAAAGTAAAGGGTAAGAAATATTTGTAGAATTTTGAAAAATTTTTCCCTAATTTGTAAAAAGGATAACTGGATAATGATGTTGTGTTTTTATTCTTATATAAGAAAGATAATTTTAAAAAGAACAATTCTTCAAATTTTAAACGATATTGTGCTTGAAATAGTTTTTCTGAAGATTTAGGAAAATGTATTTGAATTAACGCTTCTTTTCTTGGCATTAATTTTTTTTTAATAATAATATCTTGAAAGAAAATTTCTTTTATCTCATTTTTTGATTCTTTTATTAAGTTTTGTAATAGATTAATCATCAATAAATTATTGATTCCGTTTTCTTTAAATTTTTTAGAAATAGAGTAGATAGGATAAAAATTATTTTTGAGTTTGAATTTTTGAATATTTGGATGAATAATTTGAATTTTTTTTTGATATAATTTAATGTTTCCAAAAATTAATACGACTATTGGAACATTTTTTTTAATATTTTTCTTAAAAAAATTTATTTTTTGAAACCATACCAATTCAATAAAACCTGTATGATCTTCTAAACGTGCTATCAATATAATTCTTCCTTTTTTATTATTAGGATTAATTTTTTTTTCTTCTATCTTGGTTACTTTTCCTAATATTTGTATTATATTATTGTTATTATTTTTTTCAATATTTGATTTGAATTCTGATATATTTAATATGGAGCAATTAATATATTTTTTTGGATAAAAAGAAAGTAAATCTTCATATGTATGAATATTCAATTCAATATTAAATAGACGGGCTTTTTTTGAGCTTACTCCTTTTAAATGTTCTATAGATTTTTCTAAAATATTGTATGACATTTTTTTGGAAAAATTCAGATTTATTTCTTTAGTAAAGTAATTAATAGTGATTTTTTTGCATCAAAAAAAAATATTTAATTTTGTTAGTTAAGTTAAAAAAAAAGTTCAAGGACATTTAGCTCAGTTGGTTTAGAGCGCTACTTTGACAGAGTAGAGGTCGTCGGTTCAAATCCGATAGTGTCCACAGAAATTTGTTTATATGGTGGTATTAATTACGACAGTAAGAGAAGGTGAATCAATCGATAAGGCCTTGAAGAAATGTAAAAAAAAATTCGATAAAACGCGTATTTTAAAAGAATTTAGAGAAAAACAACAATATATAAAACCTTCTGAAGGAAGAAGAAATAAAATTTTAAAAGCTAGATACAGAGAACGTATGAGATTAAAAAAAGAAGAATAGGTAATTTTTTTTGCTTTGAAAATAGAAAAAAAAAAATATGATAAATCTATTTTTGGACTAGTTGGAAAGAAAATCAGTTATTCTTTTTCAAAGAATTTTTTTTTAGAAAAATTTAAAAAGGAATCTATTCATCATGTGACTTACGAAATCTTTGATATTCCAAATATAGAGGATATTTTATATATTTTTAAAAATCCTTATTTAAAAGGGTGCAACATTACTATTCCATATAAAACGAGTGTTATTCCTTTTCTTACTCAAGTTATGCCAGAAGCAAAATCTATTGGTTCAGTAAATGTAGTTAAAATACAGAATCAACATAGAAGAATTGGATACAATACAGATGTTTTAGGATTTGAGTTATCCTTTCAAAAGGATATGAATAAATTTGCATATCATGAAAACAATAATACAATGTCTGCTTTGATTCTTGGAACTGGAGGTGTCTCTAAATCTATTTCATTTATTTTAAGAAAATGGAAAATTCCATATAAATATGTTTCTAGAAAGAAAAAAAATAAGAATTTTATTGTGTATGAAGAATTAAATAAAGATTTAATAGAAAATTGTAAGATTATCATTAATTGCACTCCTTTAGGAACTTATCCTATGGTAAAATTATGTCCTCCTTTACCTTATCAATATATTTCTTCTTATCACTATCTTTATGATGTAGTTTATAATCCATCTAAAACTTTGTTCTTAAAAAAAGGAGAAAAGAGAGGAGCTATGATTAGAAATGGATTAGAAATGTTACGGATTCAAGCAGAAGAATCTTGGAAAATATGGAATTCTTAGTTTTTTCAATCAAGTAAAAATAAAAAAAACACATTTAAAAAAAATGTGATGCGTTTTTATTATGAAAGAGAAAATAATTTTTATGTATAGAGCCATTCAATTGGCTAAAAAGGGGTTGGGATCTACTTCTCCTAATCCTATGGTAGGATGTGTCATAGAAAGAAATGGTTTAATTCTTTCTGAAGGATGGCATTATCAAGCAGGAAAATCTCATGCAGAAGTTAATGCTATTAATATGGTAAAGGATATTTCTTTATTTTCTGATTCTACTCTTTATGTGACATTAGAACCATGTGTTCATTTTGGAAAAACTCCTCCTTGTGTTGATTTAATTCTTAAAAGAAATATCCCTAGAGTGGTAATAGGTGTACGAGATCCTTCTTATAAGAAAAAAGGATTAGGCATACAAAAATTAAAAGAATATGGAGTAGAAGTTATAGAAAATGTTTTAGAAGATCAATGTCGTTTTTTGAATAAACGTTTTTTTACTTTCTATGAAAAAAATAGACCTTATGTTATATTAAAATGGGCACAAAGTGATAACGGATTTATGGATTATTCTTTTAATAATAAAAAAGATCGTAAACGTTTTTGGATTAGTGGGATTTATTCTAGACAATTGAGTCATAAATGGAGATCAGAAGAGGATAGTCTTTTAGTAGGAAAAAAAACTGTATTAAATGATAATCCTAAATTAAATGTTAGAAAATGGTTTGGAAAGAATCCTATTCGGATTATTCTTGATAGAAATTTGAATATATCTACTTCTTATTTTGTTTTTAATGGAGAACAACATACAATTGTTTTTACGGAAAAAAAAAAAGAAAATAAAAAAAATATAGAATTTGTTCAGATTTCTTTCGATAAAGGAATCATAAAGAATATATTAAATCATTTATATCAAAAAAAAATTTTATCCTTAATTGTAGAAGGAGGAAAAATGACTTTAGAAAGTTTCATTGAAAAAAATATTTGGGACGAATCTAGAATTTTTTTATGTTATCGTTCTTTTTCCTTAAAAAAAGGATTATCTGCTCCTATAGTAGATGGAAAAATATTAAAAAAAGTTGATATTGATGATAATGATAAATTAATTATTAAAGTTCCATTTTAAGTCTTTTTACAACATTATACTAGGTTAGTCTCCCTGTCATTTTTCAAAAAAAAAAACATTAATATTTAAAAAATCATACACTATATTTTTTTCATTTATATTTACTAACTAATAGTATATATAATATAATTTATTTTCAATGTCCATAAAAATCACAGAAGAATGTATTAATTGTGGAGCATGTGAATCAGAATGTCCTAATAGAGCTATTTATGAAGGAGGGAAGATGTGGAGAATGTCAGACGGAACTTCTTTAAAGAAAGGAAAAAACAAAGAATTAGAAATGGATCCTACTATTCCTAAAAATCCTAAGGAACAAGAAATTTATTTTGTAGTTTCAGAAAAATGTACAGAGTGTGTTGGTTTTTATGATGAACCTCAATGCGCAATAATATGTCCAGTGAATTGTTGCATCTTAGATAAAAATCATTTTGAAACTAAAGAAGATCTTTTTCAGAAAAAAAAATTCTTGCATGGTGAGTAATAGAATATAATAAATAATCAAGTTTCTCTCTTTTTAGAGAGAACGATTTTCCTGTTAAAAAACAGAAAAACTCATATTCTAATAATGAGAAGTATTAAATATTTTTAAAATAAAAGAAAACATGATTAAAAAAATTAATTCTGATTGGATTTTTCATTTAAGAAATGAATGGGGAAAACCTTATTTTCAAAAATTAAAAAACTTTCTTAACAGAGAATATAAAAAATACATTTGTTTTCCAGAAAAGAAAAACATTTTTTCATCTTTAAATCATTGTCCTTTTCAAAAAGTAAAAGTTGTCATTTTAGGACAAGATCCTTATTACAAAAAAAATCAAGCAGATGGACTTTCTTTTTCTGTTCCGAATGGAATTTCTTTTCCTCCTTCACTAAGGAATATTTTTATAGAAGTCAACAATTCTTTTAACAGAAAGGAGTTACTTCCATCTAATGGATCTTTGATTGGATGGGCTAAACAAGGAGTTTTACTCCTTAATTCTATTTTAACAGTTAGAGAAGGGTTTCCTGGATCTCATAAAGATAAAGGATGGGAGATTTTTACAGAAAAAATTATACAAATAATTTCTAATAAAAAAAAGAATATTGTTTTTCTATTATGGGGAAAATATGCTATAAAAAAAGCATCCGTCATCAATTTTTATAACGAACATTATATTTTAAAAGCTTCACATCCATCTCCTTTTTCTGCAAATATTAGTTTTTTTGGATCCAAACATTTTTTAAAGACTAATCAATTTTTGCATAAAAAAGGAAAAAAAACTATTTGTTGGTATAACAAAAACTGAATTAATAATGTAAAGAATGATTTTCAAAACTTAATAATGCTGCCTCTTTAAAAGCTTCGCTAAAAGTAGGATGTGGATGACAAATTCTATATATGTCTTCTGAAGAAGCACGAAATTCCATTGCAACAGTGGCTTCCATAATCATATCTGAAACATGATCTCCTATCATATGAACTCCTAGAATTTCATCTGTTTTTTTATGAGAAATAATTTTTATAAAACCTTCAGTATTTCCACTTGCACGAGCTCTTCCTAATATTTTCATAGGAAAATATCCTATATTATATTCTATTCCTTTTTTCTTGATTTCATCTTCTGTATTTCCCACACTAGATATTTCAGGATAAGTATATACCACTGAGGGAATTAAATCGTAGTTTATTTTATTTGGTTTTTGTCCTGCTATATGTTCAACTACATATAATCCTTCTTCTTCCGCTTTGTGCGCTAACATTTTTCCACCTATAACATCTCCTATAGCATAAATATTTTTTACAGAACTTTGTAAAAAATTATCAACTAAGATGAATCCTTTTTTGTTTTTTTTTATTCCTATATTTTCTAATCCTAGATTTTTTGTATAAGGATTCCTTCCAATGGATATAAGACAATAATCTCCTGTATATATTTTATTATTTCCATTATTGTTATCTTTGACATGAACTGATACTGTATTATCATCATTTGAAATGATATTCGTAACTAACGAAGAGGTTTTTATTTTAATAAAAGATTTTTTCAGTATTTTTTCAATTTCTTGACTTAAAGAATGATCCATATTTGAGATAATCCTATTCATAGAATCAATAATAGTAACAGAACTGCCCAATCTACTGTAAATAGATCCTAATTCCAGTCCTATTGTTCCTCCTCCAATTATTATTAATTGATTTGGTTTTTCTTTCAGAAAAAGAGCTTCTGTAGAAGAAATAATTCTTTTTTTATGATTGAAATTTAAAAAAAATGGAAGACCTAAAGGTTTGGATCCTGTAGCTATGATACAATGTTTGAATTTTATTTCCTTTAAAGATTCTTTATTCTTTATAGAAAGAATGTTCTTTTTTTTAAAAGTAGCTATCCCTTGATATAAATCAATATTGTTTTTTTTCATCAAATATTTTACTCCATTACTTGTTTTTTTTACTATTTCATTTTTTCTCCTCATCATTTTTTGGAAATCTAAAGAAAGTTTATGGAAAAAAATTCCATGTTCATCATAATAGTTTTTTTTAGCTAAAAAGTAATATTTAGAAGAATCTAAAAGGGATTTAGAAGGAATGCATCCTACATTTAAACATGTTCCTCCTAATTCTTGGTATTTTTCTACAATAGCGGTGTGAAAACCAAGTTGACTTGCACGAATAGCGGATATATAACCTCCTGGACCAGATCCTATCACTACAATATCATAATTATTATAATTATGCATCATCATCATGAGTAATAATTTTTTTAAATTTTAAACTAAAGAAATATATAATAAAGTTACTACATATAATACATAATTTTACATTTACATATTTAATATATATGCAAAAATTAATGGAGCAACAATGGTCGCATCTGATTCTATAATAAATTTTGGAGTATCTTTATCGAGTTTCCCCCAAGTGATTTTTTCATTAGGAATGGCTCCAGAATAAGATCCATAGCTAGTAGTAGAATCTGAAATTTGACAAAAATAAGACCAAAAAGGAGTCGGATGTAATCCTATATCTTGTGAAAGCATGGGAACAACACAAATAGGAAAGTCTCCTGAAATCCCTCCACCTATTTGAAAAAATCCTATTTTCCTATGAGCAGATTCTTTTTGATACCATTTAGCTAAATAAATCATGTATTCTATTCCATTTTTAACGAGGAATGGTTGAAATAATTTTTTCATACAATATGAGGAAAAAATATTTCCCATTGTGCTATCTTCCCAACCTGGAACAACCATAGGTAAATTTTTTTTTGCAGCAGCTAATACCCAACTATCTTTTGAATTTATATTATAATATGGTTCCAAAATATTTTCTAATAATAATTGATAAATATATTCATGAGGAAAATATCGTTTAGATTTTTCTTTAGCTCTTTTCCACATATTGAAAATATGTTTTTGTAAAAGTTTAAAAGCTTGTTCTTCCGGAATACATGTATCTGTTACACGATTGAATCCTTTTTTTAAAAAATTTTTTTCTTCATCTGGAGTTAAATCTCTATAATTGGGAATTTTTTTATAATGAGAATGAGCTATTAAATTTGTTATATCTTCTTCTAAGTTAGCTCCAGTACAAGAAATTATATGTACTTTATTTTTCCTTATCATTTCCGCTAATATTTTTCCTAATTCTGCTGTACTCATAGCTCCAGCTAAGGTTATCATCATTTTTCCATTATTTTTGATATGATATTTATATGCTTTAGCTGCTTCTGATAAAGTTAGAGCATTAAAATGAAGAAAATATTTATCAATGAATGAAGTAATAGTAATAGAATCTTTCATAATTTTTTATTAATTTTATTTGGCGATTTGTACAGCTCTAGTTTCTCTAATCACTGTTACTTTTATTTGCCCAGGATAAGTCATTTCTTTTTTTATTTTTTCTGTGATCTCACAAGATAATTGAAAAGCTTTTTTATCATCTATTTTTTTGCTTTCTACTAAAACACGTAGTTCTCTTCCTGCTTGCATAGCAAATGCTTTATTGACTCCTTCAAAACTAAAAGCTATATCTTCTAAATTTTTTAATCTTTTAGAATAAGATTCAAAAGAATTTCTTCTAACTCCTGGACGTGCTCCACTAATAGAATCTGATACTTGTACAATAGGAGATATTAAAACTTTCATTTCCATTTCATCATGATGTGCTCCTATTGCATTACACACTTCCATATTTTCTCCATATTTTTCTGCCCATTGCATTCCTAAAATAGCATGTGGAAGTTCTGATTCTTTTTCAGGAATTTTTCCAATATCGTGTAACAATCCTGCACGTTTAGCTAATTTTGCATTTAACCCTAATTCTGAAGCTAATATTCCTGACAAATGAGCGACTTCACGAGAATGTTGTAAAAGATTTTGTCCATAAGAAGAACGATATTTCATTCTTCCTATCATTTTAATTAATTCTGGATGAATTCCATGAATTCCTAAATCTATTATATTTTTTTTTCCTATTTCTACTATTTCTTCTTCAATTTGTTTTTCTGTTTTTGCTACTATTTCTTCAATTCTTGCCGGATGTATACGTCCATCTATTACTAATTTATGAAGAGACAATCTTGCCACTTCTCTTCGTATGGGATTAAAACAAGATAAAAGAATTGCTTCCGGAGTATCATCTACAATGATTTCTACTCCTGTTGCTTTTTCTAAAGCTCTTATATTTCTTCCTTCCCTTCCAATTATACGACCTTTTACATCATCTGATTCTATATTAAAAATAGATACTGCATTTTCAACTGCTTGTTCTGTTCCTATTCTTTGAATAGCTTGAATAACAATTTTTTTTGCTTCCATTTTTGCAGTTAATTGAGATTCTTCTATAATGTTTTGTATGTGTGATTGTGCTTTTATCTTTGCTTCTTCTTTAAGAATTCCAATTAAATCATTTTTCGCTTCTTCAGAAGAGTAATTGGATATTTTCTCAAGTAATTCTATTTGTTTTGTATACATGTTATTAAACTCTTCTTGTTTTTTTTGAAGAATTTTAAATTTTTTCTCATAATCATGTATTTGTCCTTCTAAACGATTGTTTTTTTTAAAATAAATTTCTATTTCTTTTGATAATCTATTTTCTTTTTCTTTTGTTTTTTTTTCTCCATCAATTATTTTTTTTTCTCTGAAATGAACATCTTTTTCATGTTTATACTTAAGTTCTATAAATTTTTCTTTTGCTTGAATTATTTTTTTTCTTTTAATAGATTCTCCTTCTTTTTCAGCATTTTTTATAATTCTCTTTGCTTGAATATTTGCTTTTTCTAATAATTGAATATATTTTTTTAATATGGTTTTTTTTCCAAAAAAATAACATGTAATAATTCCAATCATAAACCCCATTAGAACCGAAAATCCAACATTTATTTTCATATTTACTCAATTTAAATAAAAATAAAATAGACATTTTAATAACATTTTTAAAACAAAAAACAATAAGTAGAAATTATAAAAATTTTCAATCAAAATTTTAATTGAATTAATAAAAATAACAATGATAAATATACAAAATTAATGACGAGATTTTTTTTATATTTTTTTTTTAACAATCGGAATTTGAACAAATTATAATTCTAATGAAAAAAGTATATTTAGATAATGCAGCGACAACTCCTGTAAGAAATGAAGTGATAAAAGTGATGTTAAAAACATTAAAAAATTCATTTGGAAATCCATCTTCTACACAACATAGTTATGGAAGAAAAACTCGTTCTATCATAGAAAAATCTAGAATTCATATTGCAAAAGAAATTAATGCTGAACCAGATGAAATTATTTTTACTTCAGGTGGAACTGAAGCCAATAATTTTGTTTTGAGATCATCTATAATGAATCTAAAAGTTCAATATATTTTGACTTCTCCATTGGAACACGACTCTGTATTACAAACAGTTTTTGATTTATCTAAAAATTACCAAGTTCTTGTAGAATTTGTTCATCTTCAAGATAAAGGAACAATTGATTTAAATCATCTAGAAAAAATATTGAAGAAAAATTTTTATAAATCTAATAAAAAAATGCTTGTTAGTTTAATGTCTGCAAATAACGAAATAGGAAATTTCTTAGAACTAGATAAAGTTTTTTCTCTTTGTAAAAAATATAATGCTTATTTTCATTCAGATACCGTTCAAATCATAGGAAATGTTCCAATTAATATGAAACAGCTTTCTTTTGATTTTGCAACAGCAAGTGCACATAAATTTTATGGTCCAAAAGGAATAGGTTTTATGTATATTAGAAAAAGTCTCATAAAGAAAATAAAACCGTTAATTACAGGTGGAAATCAAGAGTATGGAATTCGTTCAGGAACAGAAAATGTTTATGGAATTATTGGCTTATCCAAAGCATTACATTTATCTTGCTGCAATCTAACAAATCATTTAAAAAAGATGAAATATTTAAAATCTTATTGTATTTCAGAATTAAAAAAAATAATTCCAGATGTTATTTTTAATGGATTATCAGACTCTCTTGAGAAGAGTCTTCCTACTATATTAAATTTTTTTTATCCAAAAAAGGATCACTTGTTATATTTCCATTTAGATTTAATGGGAGTGGCTATTTCTGATGGTAGTTCTTGTAAATCAAATAATAATAAAAATTTATCTCATGTTATTCAATCTATTACAAAAAATAAACATTTGTTGGAAACAATGATGCCTGTAAGAATTTCTTTTGGAATTTTCAATGAAAAAAAAGATATTGATTTTTTAATAGAAGCTTTTAAAAAAAAAATAGGAAATAGATAAAAATAAATTTTTGATTGAAATATTTTTTTAAATATATTTACTTACATAGAAATTCTCTAATGAATCAATGTCACTTTATTCAATCTTCTGTAAGTAAAAAAATCGTAATGGCTATTACGGGGATTTTTCTTATGTCTTTTTTATCGTTACATTTAAGTGTGAACCTTTTTCTTTTTTGTGGAGAAAAATCATTTAATGAAGCTGTTGCTTTTATGAGAAGGAATATGATTGTTAGAATATTAGAATATGTTCTTGCATTAGGATTTATTATTCATATTTTTTTTGGAATTAGATTGCATTTAAAAAATAGAAAAACAAAGGGAAGAGAAGATTATGCTGTTCAACAATCTGTTTCTTCATTTGGGAGCCGTACTATGATTTATACAGGATTTTTAATTTTATGTTTTTTAATTTTACATTTGATGAATTTTATGATTCCTATGAAATATCATCATGAAAATTCAGATTATAATATAGTTGTTTCATTATTTAAAAATCCTATATATACATTTGTATATGTTTTTTCATTTTTCATTCTAGGAATCCATTTGAGTCATGGATTTCAATCGTCTTTTCAATCATTAGGATTATCTACTAACAAAAGAAGATTGTATTGGATACAGAAATTAGGTTGTTTTTATTTTTGGCTTATTTGTTCTGGATTTTCTATTATAGCTATTTGGTTTTTTTTCATTCAATGAGAGTCGTATTATTTTTTTTTATTTTTAGTTATAAATAATAATAATCATAATATATTGAAACTAAACTCAAAAATACCGAGTGGAGAACTGTCTCAAAAATGGACCAATCATAAATCTACTTTAAAATTAGTATCTCCTAATAATAGATCTAAGATAGAAATTATAGTGATTGGAACAGGACTTTCTGGTGGATCTACCTGCGCTTCTTTGGCTGAACTAGGATATAAGGTTAAAGTTTTTTGTTATCAAGATTCTCCTAGAAGAGCTCACTCTGTTGCTGCACAAGGAGGAATTAACGCTTCTAAAAATTACAAAGGAGATAATGATTCTGTTTATCAACTTTTTTATGATACTATTAAAGGAGGAGATTATAGATCTAGAGAAGCAAATGTCTATCGTTTGGCAGAAATCTCTTCTAATATTATTGATCAATGTGTTGCTCAAGGAGTTCCATTTGCTCGTGATTATGCTGGGTATCTTGAAAATAGATCTTTTGGAGGAACTAAAGTTTCTAGAACTTTTTATGCTAAAGGACAAACAGGACAACAACTTTTATTGGGTTGTTATTCAGCTATGTCTAGACAAATTGGAAAAGGAAGAATAAAAATGTATAATCGTCATGAAATGCTTGATTTAGTTGTCATAGAAGGAGCTGCTAGAGGAATCATTGCTAGAAATTTAATTTCTGGAGAAATTGAACGTCATACAGCACATGCTGTTATTATTGCATCTGGAGGTTATGGAAATGTGTTTTTTTTATCAACTAATGCAATGGGAGCTAATGCTAGTGCTATTTGGAAAGTTCATAAAAAAGGTGGATTTTTTGCAAATCCTTGTTATACTCAAATACATCCAACTTGTATTCCAGTTCATGGAAATTATCAATCTAAATTAACATTGATGTCTGAATCATTGAGAAATGATGGACGTATTTGGGTTCCAAAAAAAATAGAAGACGCTATTTCTATAAGAAATGGAACTAAATCTCCTGAAGATCTTCTTGAAGAAGAAAAAGATTATTATCTTGAAAGACGTTATCCATCATTTGGAAATCTTGTTCCAAGAGATGTGGCATCACGTGCGGCTAAAGAACGTTGTGATAAAGGATTAGGAATAGAGAATAATGAAGAAAAAGAAGGTGTCTTTTTAGATTTTTCTTATTCTATAAAACAATATGGAATAGAAAAAGCAAATGAACTTGGAATTAAAAATCCAACTTTCGTAGAAATTAAAAAGTTGGGAGAAAGTGTTATGGAATCTAAATATGGAAATTTATTTCATATGTATGAGAAAATAACCAATAAAAATCCTTATAAAAATCCCATGAAAATTTATCCTGCTGTTCATTACACTATGGGGGGATTATGGGTAGATTATAATTTAATGTCTTCTATAAAAGGATGTTATGTTATAGGAGAAGCTAACTTTTCAGATCATGGAGCAAATCGTCTTGGAGCTTCTGCATTAATGCAAGGATTAGCTGATGGTTATTTTATTTTGCCATATACTATAGCGGATTATTTATCTCAATATGTTGTACATAAAAAAAATATATCTACAAAACATATAGAATTTGATAATTCTGAAAAAAATGTAAAAGATAGAATAAAACGATTTCTTCATAATAATGGAGATTTTTCTGTTGATTTTTTTCACAAGGAACTTGGAAAAATCATGTGGAAATATGTTGGGATGAGTAGAAATCATAAAGGATTATCTGAATCCATAGAAAGAATACAAGAACTACGTGATGAATTTTGGAAAAATATTTATGTTCCTGGAAAGAAAAATGATGGATTCAATTCAGAATTAGAAAAAGCTGAACGTGTTGCAGATTTTTTAGAATTAGGAGAACTAATAGCAATGGATGCTTTAAATAGAAAAGAATCTTGTGGAAGTCATTTTAGAGAAGAATATCAAACAAAAGAAGGAGAAGCCTTACGAGACGATATTCATTATAAATATATTTCTGTATGGGAATATCAAAAAGAAAAACTTCTTAGTGAAGAAATTATGCACAAAGAAAATTTATCTTTTAATTTTGTAAAATTGCAATCTCGTTCTTATAAATAAAGAAAAATTATAATTTTATGAAGAAAGGATTACTTAATTTTACATTAAAAATATGGAGGCAAAAAAATAATAAAGAAAAGGGAAAATTTAAAACTTATAGAATTAATAATATATCTCCTGATAGTTCTTTTTTAGAAATGTTAGATGTTTTAAATAACAAAATTTTATATAGTAAAAAAGAATATCCTATATCGTTTGATCACGATTGTCGTGAAGGAATTTGTGGAATGTGTTCGTTATACATAAATGGAAGAGCTCATGGTCCAGATAATTTAGTTACAACTTGTCAATTGCATATGCGTCGTTTTCATGATGAAGAAACTATATATATTGAACCTTGGAGAGCAAAACCTTTTCCTGTTATTAAAGATCTTGTTGTTGATAGATCATCTTTTGATAGAATTATTATCTCAGGAGGTTTTATTTCTGTGAATACATTCGGAAAAACAGTAGATGGAAACATGATTCCTATTCCAAAAGAAGATGCAGATAAAGCTTTTGATGCTGCTACATGTATTGGGTGTGGAGCGTGTGTTGCTGTATGTAAAAATAGATCAGCTATGTTATTTGTTTCAGCAAAAGTTTCACAATTTTCTTTTCTTCCACAAGGACAAATAGAAAGAAAAAATCGTGTATTAAATATGGTAAAAAAAATGGATGAGGAAGGATTTGGAAGTTGTACTAATACTAAATCTTGTGAAATTGAATGTCCAAAAGGAATTTCTACAGAATACATTTCTCTTTTGAATAAAGAATATATTTTTTCATTGACATAGTCAAATATATTTTTTTTTCATCATGGAATATTTAGATTTTGAAAAGCCTATAAAAGAAATTCAGGATCAGTATATTAATTGTATTCTTATACAAAAGAAAAGTGGTGTAAATATGAAAGAAGTTTGTACTCAATTACAAGAGAAATTGGAACAAACTATTAAAAGGTTACATCATAAATTAACTCCTTGGCAAAGAGTTCAATTGTCTAGACATCCAAACAGACCTTACACTTTAGATTATATTCTTTCTATTACGAAAAAAGATTCTTTTATTGAGTTGCATGGAGATCGTCATATTGGAGATGACAAAGCAATGATAGGGGGTTTTGGAAAAATAGAAGATAAAACTTTTATGTTTATAGGAACTCAAAAAGGAAAAAATACTAAAGAAAGACAATATAGAAGATTTGGAATGCCTAATCCAGAAGGATATAGAAAAGCATTACGTCTTATGAAATTAGCGGAAAAGTTCCATAAACCTATTGTATCTTTTATAGATACCCCAGGTGCTTTTCCTGGAATTGAAGCAGAAGAAAGAGGTCAAGGAGAAGCTATTGGAAAAAATATTTATGAGATGATGTGTTTGAAAGTTCCTATAATTGTTATAATTATAGGAGAAGGAGCAAGTGGTGGAGCATTGGGGATTGGAATAGGAGATAAGGTTTCTATGATGGAAAATTCTTGGTATTCTGTTATTTCTCCTGAAAGTTGTTCTACAATTCTTTGGGGAAATTGGGAAAAAAAAGAAAAATCAGCAGAGTTGTTGAAATTAACTGCAGAAGATATGTATAAATTAAATCTTATAGATGACATTATTAAAGAACCTTTAGGAGGAGCTCATTTTCATCCTGAATTAGCATACAAAGTTGTTAAAAAACAAATCATGAAATATTATAAACAATTATCATTTTTTGATACAGAAGTTTTAATCAGAAATAGGAAAAATAAGTATATTTCTATAGGTTTTTTTTATGATTAAAAAAATCATCAATTTTCATTGATTTTTTTTATTTTAATGGATATGTAAAGAACTTTATTTTTTATGTCATAAAAAAAAAAACAAAAAAATCATGATAAATGAGAGAAATGAATCATCTAATCCAAGAGGAAGAAAATAAATTACGTTCTGATTTTATTATAAAGGATGGAAAAATCCCTCCTCAAGCATTAGATTTAGAATATGCGATAATAGGTGCTATTATGATTGATAAAAAAGGATTAGATGAAATTGTTGATATTCTTTTTCCTGAAGTTTTTTATAAGAAAGAACATCAAGATATATTTCGTGCTATTCAAAAGTTATATCATAATTCTAAACCGGTCGACATTTATACTGTTTCTAATCAACTACGTCAAGATGGGAAACTTGATATTATAGGAGGAGAATTATATTTAATAGAATTGACACAAAAAGTTATTTCTTCTGCACATATAGAATATCATAGTCGTATAGTCCAACAAAAATTCCTACTTAGAAAATTGATCAGTATCTCTTCGGAGATTATAGAAAATTGTTATGATAATGGAGCAGATGTTTTTGAACTTTTAGATAAAGCAGAATCTAAACTTTTTGAGATAAACCAAAGATATTTAAAATCAAAAAAATATGAAAGTACACCATCTCTCATTATGAAAGCTATTGAAAAAATAAAGAAAATAGGAAAAAATAAGGATGGATTAAGTGGGATTTCTTCTGGTTTTTATAAAATGGATAAAATTACTTCTGGTTGGCAGAATTCTGATTTAATTATACTTGCTTCTAGACCTGGTATGGGAAAAACGACTTTTATGTTGTCTATGGTTAGAAACATTGTGATAGAACAAAAAATTCCTGCTGTTATTTTTTCATTAGAAATGTCCTCTGTTCAATTAATTACAAGATTAATTTCATCAGAATCTGGAATATCTTCAGAAAAACTAAAAAGATCTTATTTATCTGATTTAGATTGGAAACAACTTTTTTTAAAAACTAAAAAATTAAAAGAAGCACCTCTTTTTATAGATGATACACCTTCTTTATCTATATTTAGTTTACGTACAAAATGTCGTCGTTTAATATCCCAGCATGGGATAAAGTTAATTTTGATAGATTATATGCAATTAATGGGAATTAGAGATCATGGTTATTCTAGTAGTAGAATAAATAGAGAGCAAGAAATATCAATAATTTCTAGGAGTTTAAAATCTATAGCAAAGGAATTAGATATTCCTATCATTGCTTTATCTCAATTATCTAGAGCTGTAGAAACAAGAGGTGGAAGTAAACGTCCTTTGTTGTCTGATTTACGTGAGTCTGGAGCTATAGAACAAGATGCAGATATTGTTTTATTTATTTACAGACCTGAATATTATGGATTCAATACTTGGGATACGGATGAGAATGATTCTTGCATTGGGCAAGCAGAAATAATAATAGCAAAACATAGAAATGGAATATTGGATAAATTTCGTTTAAAATTTATAAGTAATCAATCAAAATTTATGGATTTTGAAAAGAAAAAAAGATCTTTTTTAGATTGGGAAGAAGATTATAAAAAAAATGTTTTAGATAAAGATAGTTTTTTCATAGAAAAACCTTCTATTATGACGTCATCATACGATGATATTGATTTTAAAGATCCTCTTATAAAAGAGGAGGATAATTTTTCTTTTTAATTTTGAATAATTTTGAATGGTTTTTTTCAAAAAAAACGATTTGGAAAGATTCTAGTAAAAGTAAAATGGTTTTTACAATAGTTTTAATTACACAAGTAACAATAATATTTAGTGTAATTATAACTCTTCTAACTTTCTCTATAGGATTTGGATTTAAAGAATTTATAATCAAAAAATTATTAAATATTCAAGGTCAAATTATTATTTATAATAATTCAAAAAGGGGATTTTTAAAAAAAAAAATCCCTATTTTACTCAATCAATTTTCTAATAAAAATTGTTCTATTCGTCAGATTCATCCTTTTTCTGAAAAAAATGTAATGATTGTTACAAATCAAAAAAATGTAGAAAAATTCGTATTTAAAGGATTCTATGAAAAAGATTATAATACTGCTTTTTTTAAATATTTTTTAGTTAAAGGATCTTTTTCAAAAATAAAAAAAAATCTTTTTTCTAGTCAGAAAGTTATTTTATCTCAAAAAATTTCCTGTTCATTAGGGTTGAACATAGGTTCAATTATTCATCTAAATTTTCTTTCTTTTAAAAAAGGAATTCCTTTCTTTACTTCTAAAAAATTTTATGTATGTGGATTATATGATACTGGAATTCCAGAATTTGATAATGTTTATATGATTGGAGATATGAAACATATACAGCATATAAATAATTGGAATGAAAATTTTTTAGAAGGAATTGAATTGTTTTTATCTTCTATTATTGACCATAAAAAAATGGAACTCCTTGAGAATAAAATTAAAAAGAAAATTCCAAATAATTTTTTAGTAAAAACTATTTACGATCAGTTTGATTCTGATAATATTTTAGAATGGATTCATATATTTAATGTAAACATTCTTGTTATTAGTTTTATAGTTTTGATATCTATCATTATTAATATGGTTGTATTTCTTTTAATACTCATTTTAGAAAGAATGAAAACTATAGGAATTTTAAAAATTATAGGAGCTAAAAACAAAGTTATTTATAAGATATTTTTATATTATGTGATGAAAATTTTAATTCCTTCATTGATAATAGGAAATATTATAGGGATTTCCTTTTTAATTTTACAAAAAAAATTTAGATTCTTATCTTTAAATAAAGTACAATATTATATTGATTTTGTTCCTGTTTATTTGAATATCAATGATATAGTTCTTATTAATTTATCCATTATTTTTATATGTATTTCTACTATGTTTTTTACTGTTTTTTTTATTATAAATAAAATAACTCTCATAAGAGTTATAGAATTTGAGTAAATCTAAAAATTTAATTTTGTATTTTTGCCATCATAAAAAAATGAATTTTTTTGATACTTGTCAAATCTTTATCTGGAATAAGGGGAACATTAGGAGGAAAAGTTGGAGAAAGTTTTTCTCCTATAGACATAATAAAAATTTCTGCTGGTTATGTTTCCTGGATGAAAAGAAAATATAAAAAAAAAAGTAGAGAGAAGTATTTAATAATCTTAGGGAGAGATGGTCGTACTACTTCTTTTAGTTTACAAAAATTTTTAATTATCACTTTTCAAAGTCTTGGAGTGGATGTCTTTGATATTGGGTTATCTACAACACCTACTGTAGGCATTGCAGTTATGAATGAAAAAGCAGATGGTGGGATTATGTTAACCGCAAGTCATAATCCAAAAAATTGGAATGGATTAAAGATATTCAATTCTAAAGGAGAATTTTTATCAGAAAAAGATTTCAAAAAATTACTATGCATAGTAGATGACAAAACAGAAAAATATTTACATTTTGTTCCATTTAATGAATTAGGACAATACAAATACATAGAAAACTATGTTCAAAAACATATAAATACTATTATTTCATTACCATTGGTAGATGTCAAAATGATTAAAAAAGCTAAATTTAAAATCGTAGTAGATGGAATTAATTCTACAGGGGGAATAGCTGTTCCTAATCTTTTAAAATCTTTGGGAGTTGAAATAATAGTTAAAATGTATTGTGATCCTCATGGAAATTTTGTTCATAATCCTGAACCTGTTGGAAAAAATTTGAAAGAAATATGCAAAAAAGTACCAAAAATGCAAGCGGATTTGGGAATATCTGTAGATCCAGATGTAGATCGTGTTGTATTTATTTGTGAAAATGGAAATTTTTTTGGAGAAGAGTATACAATAGTGTCTATTGCAGATTATATTTTAAAAAAAAAATTAGGCCCTATTGTTTCTACTTTATCTTCTTCTCATGCATTGAAAGATTTATCCATTAATAGAGGAGTTCCTTATTATTCCACTTCCGTGGGAGAAGTTCATGTTGTCAAAAAGATGAAAAAAGTTCATGCAGTGATTGGAGGAGAAGGAAATGGAGGAATTATTTATCCAGATTTGCGTTATGGGAGAGATGCATTGGTAGGAATTGCCTTATTTTTAACTTATGTAGCCTCACTTTCAAAAATTCCATTAACTAAATTGAGAAAAAAATATCCTAATTATTTTATGTCTAAAAAGAAGATTCAATTATTTCATGATCAAAAAGTTAATGTTTTTTTAGAAAAAATTAAAAAGAAATATAAGGAAGAAGAAATAGATGTCAATGATGGAATTAAAATTCATTTTAAAAGTCATGAATGGATTCATGTAAGAAAATCTAAAACTGAAAATATTATTCGAATATATGCAGAAAGTCGATCAAAAAAAAGAGCATCTTTTTTAGTAAATCAAATAATATCCGAAATAAAAAATTTTCATTAAAAAAATATTTATGTCAGAAAATTACATTCAATACGTGAAAAATAAATTTCTTAAAAAGAATGATTTTCCTTTATTTAATTCTGGAGATACTATAACCGTTTTTTTTGAAATTAAAGAAGGAGAAAAAAAAAGAATCCAATCTTTTAAGGGAGTTGTTCTCAAAAAACAAGGAAAAGGATTAACAAAAACTTTCACTATTCGAAAAATGAGTGGAGAAATAGGAATAGAACGAATATTTTTTTTTAATCAACCCAGTATACAAAAAATAGAAGTGAATAAGAAAGGAAAAGTAAGACGAGCTAAAATTTATTATTTTAGATTCCTTAAAGGAAAGAAAGCAAGATTTCTATAATTTTGGATTCAAAAAAGCATAAAAATACAAATCTTCCTTAGATTAAAATTATTTATTCCAAGTCTAGAATATAAAAAATCTAAAAAAAGAGAGAAATATTTGATTCCCCTCTTTTTTTAGATTATTTTTTTTATTTATTTTTTTCGTTTTCTTCAGGAGTTATTTTTTCTTTATCATTATTGTTGGATCCTGCAGCAGCATCTTCCCCATTATTTTTTGAGGATTCTTCTGAAGTAGAAGGAGGAGTCGTATTTGTGGAATTTGTTTGATTTTCATTATTATTAGCTGTTTTTTCCTCTTCTGTTGTATTAGAAGTATTTTCGTTTTTAGATTTGTTATTACAACTACTACTTGCAAATAAAAAGATTGCTAACAAGATCGTGGTAATAGTAATTCTTAATTTTTTCATCATAATCAATAATATTATTTCAGTTATAACATATTATGGGCAAATTTATATAAAAATTTGGAATGATAAAATATACATTATTTGTATTTTTTTCATATAAAAATGAAAAATTATCTATATACTCTCATATATAAAAAACAATTTATACATTTTCATTTTTTTTATGTCTTTGTAAATAAGAATGTTACAATTCTTATTTTTTTTTTATACGTCACATAATATAACTAATCAAATAACCAAATTTATATATATTTTGAATAAAAATTCAAGAATTATGTCTTTAAATAAAAAAATTTTAAAAGAAGCTTTAACTTTTGATGATGTTTTACTTGTTCCATCTTATTCTTCTATTCATCCATCAGAAGTTTCTCTTAAAACTTCTTTAACATTTGACATTACTCTTAATATTCCTATATTAAGTGCTGCTATGGATACAGTGACTGAATCTTCTCTTGCTATTTCTATAGCAAGAGAAGGTGGAATAGGAATTATTCACAAAAATATGAATATAAAAAATCAATCAGAAGAAGTTTATAGAGTAAAAAGAAGTGAAAGCGGAATGATAGATGATCCTATTACCCTTTCTAGAAATTCAACACTAAGACATGCACAATCTCTTATGAGAAAATATCATATTTCTGGTCTTCCTGTAATTGAAAAAGATAATTCTTTGGTTGGAATTATTACGAGTAGAGATATTAAATATAGGATGGATTTAGATTCTTTGGTAGAAGATGTTATGACAAAAGAAAAATTGATTACTTCTACTAAAAGAAATATAACTTTAGAAAAAGCAAAAAAAATTCTTTTAGAGGAAAGAATAGAAAAATTACCTATTGTAGACGACAATAAAAAATTGGTGGGTTTAATTACAATTAGGGATATTGATAATTTAATAGAATATCCAAATGCATGCAAGGATTCTAAAGGTCGTTTACGAGTAGGAGCATCTGTAGGAATCGATAAAAATACTTTAGAAAGAGTTGATTCTTTAGTAAAAGTTGGAACAGATATTATATCCATAGATTCAGCTCATGGGCATTCCGATAGAATATTGAAAATGATAAAATCAATCAGAAAATATTTTCCAGATATAGCCCTATTAGCTGGAAATATAGTAACTATGAAAGCCGCAAAAGATTTAATTGATGCTGGATCTACTATTTTAAAAGTAGGAATTGGTTCAGGATCTATTTGTACAACAAGAGTTATAGCTGGAGTTGGAATGCCTCAAATTACGGCCATAAATGATGTCTATGAATATGCAAAAACAAGAAATGTGAATGTAATTTCTGATGGAGGAATTCGATATTCAGGAGATGTTGTAAAAGCTATTGCAGCTGGAGCCAGTTCTGTTATGATTGGAAGTTTATTTGCTGGAACAGATGAAGCTCCAGGAGAAGAAATTATTTTTCAAGGAAGAAAATTTAAAACATATGTGGGAATGGGGTCTTTAGTGGCCATGAAAAGAGGAAGCAAAGATCGTTATTTTCAATTCAACAAAAAATTTGTTCCAGAAGGAATAGAAGCTAGAGTTCCTTACAAAGGAAAAATGAAAGATGTTCTTTATCAAATTTGTGGGGGATTACGTTCTGGAATGGGATATTGTGGAGTCTCTACCATTACAGAATTAATGAAAACTGGAAAATTTGTTAGAATTACTAATTCTGGATTAAAAGAAAATCATCCACATAGTGTAAGCATTACAAAAGAATCTCCAAATTATTTTAATTATAAAAACAAATAAGTAATAAAAAAAGGACCAAGTACCCGGGACGGGATTTGAACCCGTACGATCACAATGATCACAGGATTTTAAGTCCTGTGTGTCTACCAATTCCACCACCCGGATTTATTTTTTTTATAAAAAATAAAAAGCGAGAAACGGGACTTGAACCCGCGACCCCGATCTTGGCAAGATCGTGCTCTTCCAACTGAGCTATTCTCGCATTTTTTTTTATGAAAAAATTATAGTCGTACATGAAATGAAATGCTGTTCTTCGACAAAGGTAAAGACACTTTTATATATATCGCAAATTTTATAACTTATCCAATAAATTTTTAATTTCACTGATTTTTACAAGAGCGTCTACAGGAGTTAAATAATTAATATTTATTTTTTTTAAAAAATGAATTATTTTTTCTAATTTTTTTTTGTGTTGAGAATCATTATCATTTTTATATAAATTTTCTTTGTTTTTTAATACTTCTTTTGCTCTATGAATAATTTTTATAGGCATTCCTGATATTTTAGCAACATGAATTCCAAAACTATGTTCACTTCCTCCATCAATTAGTTTACGCATAAAAATAATGTCTTCATCAATTTTTTTTACATAAAAATGAGAATTTTTAATTCTGTTAAAATTAGAACTCATTTTATTTAACTCGTGATAATGAGTTGCAAACAAGGTAATAGGTCTAAAAGAATTTTCATGCAAAAATTCAATAATAGCCCAAGCTATTGAAATTCCATCGTAAGTACTTGTCCCCCTTCCTATTTCGTCTAAAATAAGAAAACTTCTTTTAGAAAGATTATTTAATATATTTGCAGTTTCATTCATTTCTACCATAAAAGTAGATTCTCCTAAAGAAATGTTGTCTGAAGCTCCAACTCTACTGAATATTTTATCCACTAATCCCATTTTTACATAGGTTGCAGGAACAAAGCTTCCAATGTGTGTCATTAATATAATAATTGCAGTCTGACGTAAAAGAGCTGATTTTCCTGACATATTTGGGCCCGTTATTATCATAATTTGCTGATCTTTTTTATTTAGAATAATATCATTAGGAATATATGATGTTTTGGATTGAAATTGTCTTTCAATAACTGGATGTCTTCCTTCTTTTATGCACAATTTGAAAGAGTGATTTATTTCTGGTTTCACATAATTGTTTTCTAATGCAACGGTAGAAAAAGAACATAAAACATCTAATTTTGCAACAATTCTGGCGTTTTTTTGTAAAGGTTTTATAAATTTTAAAATTTGATTGATCAAATCATAAAATATTTCTTTTTCTAGAGATAAAATTTTCTGTTCAGCATTTAAAATTTGAAATTCATAATTTTTTAATTCCTCTGTAATGTATCTTTCTGAGTTAGAAAGTGTTTGTTTCCGTATCCAATACGATGGGATTTTATGTTTTTTAGAATTTCTTATTTCAAAAAAATATCCAATCACATTGTGATATCCAATTTTTAAATTTTGTATTCCTGTATTCAATTGTTCAATTGAACAAAGTTTTTCTAAATATTCTTTTTTAGAAGAATAAAGATGACGTATTTCATCCAATTCTTTAGAAACACCTTTCATAATGACATTTCCTTTTTCAATATTCTGAGGAGAATCGGAGTGTATTGTTTGAATAATATTTTTAGAAATATAGTTACAGTTTTGAAAAGAATTTACAACTTTTATAAGTTTTTGTAATTCTTTTTTTTCCTTATAAAAGGAAACTTTTTGTTCTATTTGAACAATAGATGCTAAGGATTTATGTAATGCTATTAGTTCACGAGGAGATATTTTTCCAATAGCTATTTTGGAAATCATTCGTTCTATATCATAAATTTCTTTCAATTTTTTTTTTATATATTTATGAATATAGGGATTAGAAAATAGTTCTTGTACTATATTATGACGTTTTTGAATATGTAGTATATTTTTTAATGGAAGAAGAATCCAATGTTTTAATAATCTACTCCCCATAGGAGTGATTGTTTTATCTATAATATCTATTAAAGAAACTCCTTTTTTATTTAAAGAACGAAATATTTCTAAATTTCTAAAGGTGAAATCATCAATCCACATATGTTCTTCTTTTTTTATTCTTCGTATAGTGGAAATATGTTTTATTTTATAATGTTGAGTATCATATAAATAACTTAATATGACTCCAGAAGCAATAATTCCTAATTTTAAATCATCTATTCCAAATCCTTTTAAAGAATTTGTTTGAAAATGAGTTATCAATTTTTCATATGCAAATGAATAGTTGAATATCCAATCCTCCATAAAAAATGTATAATATTTGTCTTTTAAAAATCTATTAAAAAATTTTTTTTCTTTTCTTTGAAAAAGAATTTCACTCGGATTAAAATGTTTTAGATATTGCAAAATATTTTTTTGATTATCTTCTGCTATAAAAAATTCTCCTGTAGAAATGTCTAAAAAACTAAATCCTAATTTTTTTTTATCCACGTAAATAGAGGCTAAAAAATTATTAGATTTGGTTTGTAAAATCTTCTCGTTTATAGTTATTCCTGGAGTCACTAATTCTATGACTCCTCTTTTTACAATGTTTTTTCCTTTTTTAGGTTCCTCTAGTTGATCACAAATAGCAACACGATGTCCTGACTGGATTAATTTTGGCAAATGATTATTTAAAGAATGATAGGGAAATCCTGCTAAGGGAATATTTGATCGTTTGGTTAAAACAATATTTAATATTTTGGAACATTTGATAGCATCTTTTCCGAAAGTTTCATAAAAATCTCCAACTTGAAATAATAGAATAGTGTCTTCTGTATATTTAGCTTTTATATTATTATATTGTTTAATTAGTGGAGTTTCTTCAGAAAAAGAATTTTTGTTTTTATTCATAAAATATTAATTAATAGGATATTCTTTTACTTTGTTAAAGTTTAAATTATATTTTAATGACGATAAAATCCTTGTTTTTTTAATTATTATTTATCATGTCAAAAATATTTAGAGAATATAAAAAACTAGATCTCAAAAAAATTACTATAGAAATCAATCAATATTGGAAAACACATAACATTTTTAAAAAAAGTTTTCAATATCGAAAGAATTCTAAAAAATGCTATGTCTTATATGAAGGACCTCCTTCTTTAAATGGGAATCCTGGAATACACCATGTAGTCGCTAGAACTATCAAAGATATTTTTTGTAGATATCACACTATGAAAGGAAAAAAAGTGATAAGAAAAGCAGGTTGGGATGCACATGGACTTCCTGTAGAACTTAATGTAGAAAAAAAAATAGGGATTACTAAAAAAGATATAGGAAAAAAAATAAGTATAGAAGAGTACAATAATGTTTGTAAATGTTTTGTGAAAAAATCTTTGAAAAAGTGGATCCAATTTACGAAACAAATAGGATATTGGGTCGACATGGAAAATTCATTTATAACATACAATACAAAATATATAGAAAGTGTATGGTGGTTAATCAAAAAATTATATCAAAAAAAAATTCTGTATAAAGGTTATACAATTCAACCATATTCTCCTGCAGCTGGAACAGGATTAAGTTATCATGAATTGAATTTTCCAGGTTCCTATAAAAAAGTAAAACAGATAGCACCTATTTTAAAATTTAAAACTAGGAAAAAGACTTTACCAGAAAAAATTCAAAAAATTCCAGGAGATATATATTTAATATCTTGGACGACGACTCCTTGGACTCTTCCATCTAATACAGCATTAGCTGTTGGATATAATATAGATTATGTTTTAGTTATAACTTATAATCCATATTATTATATCTTTTCTAAAGAAAATATCATTTTTTCTGAGAAATTAATTAATAAAATATTATCAATAGACAGATTTTATTCTGTTTCTAATATTTTTGAATTAGATACAGTTTTTGAAAAAAACAATAATAGTTTCTGTAAAAGAAAAAGAATTCCTTACTTTATAGCGAGTAGATTTAAAGGAAAAGAACTCTTTAAAAGTAGATATGAACAATTGTTACCTTGGTTTCAACCTTATCAAAAAGAAGAAAATGCTTTTCAAGTGATAGAAGCGGATTTTGTGAATACAAATGAAGGAACCGGAATTGTTCATATTGCTCCTACATTTGGAATAGATGATTTCACAGTAGCTAAAAAATACGAGATTCCATCTATGTTAATTTTGAATCAAGAAAATATTCCTGTTCCTTTAGTTGATTTACAAGGAAAGTTTTTAAAAAATTCTCCCTATGGATTTGGGGAAAGATATGTTAAAGATGATTTTCAAAAAGAAAAAAATAATTCAAATAATTTACGATCATTCTCAGTAGATAGAGAAATAGTTTCTTTTCTTGAAAAGGAAAAGAAAGTTTTTAAAGTAGAAATGCATACTCATTTCTATCCACATTGTTGGAGAACAGAAAAACCTATTCTTTATTATCCTTTAGATTCATGGTTTATTAAAACGACGAAAGTAAAAGAAGAAATGATTTTTTTGAATAAAGGAATTAATTGGTATCCTAAATCAACAAAAAAACGTTTTGATTCTTGGTTGGAAAATATAAAAGATTGGAATTTATCACGTTCTAGATATTGGGGGACTCCTTTACCTATTTGGAGAACAAAAAATGGAGAGGAAGAAATTGTAATAGGATCAATTAAAGAATTATATCTTGAAATTCAAAAATCTGTTCGATGTGGATTTATGTCACACAATGTATTTGAAAACTTTATATTGGACGATCTGAGTGATGAAAATTACGAAAAAATAAATTTACACAAACATATTTTAGATGAGGTTGTATTAGTTTCTAGTAAAGGAACTCCAATGAAAAGAGAACCGGATTTAATAGATGTATGGTTTGATTCTGGATCTATGCCATATGCTCAATTTCATTATCCATTTGAAAATAAAGAATATATAGATAAAAATTTGTTTTTTCCTGCAGATATCATTGTCGAAGGAATTGATCAAACAAGAGGATGGTTTTTTACTTTACATACTATTGGGTGTATGTTTTTAAATTCTATAGTCTATAAGAATGTTATATCCACTGGTTTAGTTCTAGATGAAAAAGGTCATAAAATGTCCAAGAGTAAAGGGAATACTATAAATCCTTTTGATTTAATAGAGAATTATGGATCTGATGCCATTCGTTGGTATATTATATTTAATTCTGAACCTTGGGATAATTTAAAATTTAATGTAAAAGAAATTCGTACAATAATCAATAAATTTTTTGGAACGATTCATAATATTTATTCTTTTTTTGTTTTATATGCTAATATTGATGGATTTTCTTATAAAGAAGAAGATTGTTCTTTAGAAAATTATACAGAATTAGATTTTTGGATTCTTTCTGAATTGAATACCTTGATTAATATTGTAGATCAATCTTATGAAAATTATAATCCTACCAAAGCTGCTCGCTTTATTTCATCTTTTGTTTTAGATCAATTAAGTAATTGGTATATTAGATTATGTCGTAGAAGATTTTGGAAAGAAAAATATACTAAAAATAAAATATCTGCCTATCAAATACTTTACCAATGTTTGATCACAATAGCTAAATTAATTTCACCTATTGTTCCATTTTTTTCAGAAAAATTATACATAGATCTAAATTCTATTACAAATAGAGAAAATTTTGAAAGTGTTCATTTAACATTTTTTCCAAAGTATAATTCACATTTTGTAAATAAAGAACTAGAAAATCAAATGTTTTTAGTTCAAAAAATTACAACTATGGTTTTTTCTATTAGGAAAAAAAGTGGAATAAAAATTCGTCAACCTCTTCAAAAATTACTTGTTTTTCTTTCTGAAGAAAGAACTAATGAATTACAAAAAGTTTTAGAAATTCTTAAACAAGAAGTTAACGTCAAAGAAGTTGAATTTCCTACGTCTTATAAATCTTTGGAAGTTATTAAACATATTAAACCAAATTATAAAAATTTGGGGCCTAAATTTGGAAATAAAACTAAAATTATTTCTAATATCATTAAAAAATTTACTCAAAAAGATATTGAAAGAATAGAAGTTAATAAAAAATATATTTTTTTTATTGAAGAAAAAAAAATTGTGCTTTCATTACAAGATGTAATAATTACAACTGAATTTGTAAAAAATTGGTCTGTTCTTTTTGAGGGGCAATTGACAATTGCTTTGGATTTAAATATAACTAAGCCTCTTTGGGAGGAAGGTTTTGTAAGAGAATTAATTAGAAATATACAAAAATTAAGAAAAAAGTGTAACTATAATGTAATAGAAAAAATATTTGTATACATAAATGCTAATAAAGAAATACAATTGGTTATCCATAAAAATAAAGATTATATCTGTCAAGAAACTCTTGCTTTAGATATTTTTTTAGAAAAAAATATAGAAAAAAAAGGAACTAGAGTATTTTTTGAAAAGAATTCAATCTATCTACTGACTCAAAAATCCTAAAATATTATAAAATGGAAGAGAAAGTAAGAAAACGATATTATTCTATGAAAGAAAGAAAAGAGTTTCGTCAACTGATAATTGAAAAATTAGAAAAAGCTAAAAAAAATTTAGCTCTGTTAAAAGAGTCATTTTCTAATGATCAAAATAATAATGGAACAGATGATACTTATCCTACATTTAAAGCTTTTGAAGAAGGATCAGAAACGCTAAGTAAAGAACAAAATGCTCAGATTATGGAACATTTACAAAAATTTATACAAAGTTTAAATTCTGCTTTAATTAGAGTATCTAATAAAGATTATGGAATTTGTCGTGTAACAAAAAAATTGATTCCTAAAGAACGTCTTATAGCTGTTCCTCATACTACTTTGAGTATTGAAGGAAAAAGACAAGTAGAAGAAAGTAAAAAAAATTTTTGATTTTTGAAAAAAATTGTTTTAATTATTTGTTCTATTTTATTAATAGATCAATTTTTAAAAATTTATATAAAAACTCATCTTGAGTTGGGAGGTAGAGTTTCTATCTTTTCTTTCTTTTGGATTTTTTTAGTAGAAAATCCTGGAATGGCTTATGGCTTTTTTCTTGCTCCTGGGTATTATGGGAAAATATTTTTAAGTATTTCTCGTTTTTTATTAATATTTTTTATTTCCATTTTTCTTTATAAAAATATGAAAAAAAAATCTTCCAATTTTTTAATTTTTCCCACTAGTTTGATTCTTTCAGGAGCAATAGGAAATTTTTTGGATAGTGCTTTATATGGTTTGTTATTTGATACAGGAACAATCTGTCATAAAACATCTCATAAATGGATTCCTTATTCTGGAATATCTAAGATTAATAGTTCTTTTTTTTATGGAGGAAAAGGTTATGCTTCTTTTATGGAAGGATGTGTCGTTGATGTTTTTTATTTTCCTATAATAGATACTAATATCCCAAATTGGATTCCATTTTTTGGTGGATATAATTTTCAATTTTTTAAACCAGTTTTTAATTTTTCAGATTTTGTGATATTCTTTGGTTTTGTTTTATTGTTAATATTCAATAATAAAATTAGAAATATAAAAATTTTTTGAAATTTATTATTTTTTTGAGATTTATAAAAATCTCTATAGATTTGTATCAACCTGATTTCCATTGTTAGTGAATTAACAGTTCTTATACAGAAATTTGTTTGCCGGTGTAGCTCAGATGGTAAGAGCACGTGATTTGTAATCTCGGGGGCGTGGGTTCGAATCCCTCTACCGGCTTTTGGGGAGATACTCAAGTTTGGTTAACGAGGATAGACTGTAAATCTGTTGGCTTTGCCTTCGCAGGTTCGAATCCTGCTCTCCCCATCATATAATATAAATTTATAGGCCCATTGGGATCCTAATAACATCATCAAAAAAAAAGCGGAAGTAGCTCAGTTGGTTTAGAGCATCAGCCTTCCAAGTTGAATGTCGCGGGTTCGAATCCCGTCTTCCGCTCAATGAAGTTAATTAGTGTGTAGTGATCAAAAAATAAATGGCCAATGTAGCTCAGTGGAAGAGCACTTCCTTGGTAAGGAAGAGGTCACGGGTTCAATTCCCGCCATTGGCTTTTTTTTTATAATTTTAATTTTAGAAATTTTTATTCATCATGGCAAAAGAAAAATTTAAACGGGAAAAACCACATTTAAATATAGGAACAACAGGTCATGTAGATCATGGAAAAACAACTTTGACTGCTGCTATTACTAAAGTTTTATCAGAAATAGGATTAGCAGAAGAAAAAAGTTTTGATGCAATTGATAATGCTCCAGAAGAAAAAGCGAGAGGAATTACGATTAATACTTCTCATGTAGAATATGAAACAGTTAAAAGACATTATGCTCATGTGGATTGTCCTGGGCATGCAGATTATGTTAAAAATATGATAACTGGAGCTGCTCAAATGGATGGGGCTATTTTGGTAGTTGCTGCAACAGATGGACCTATGCCTCAAACAAGAGAACATATTTTGTTAGCACGTCAAGTAGGTGTTCCTAAAATTGTTGTTTTTATGAATAAAGTGGATCAAGTAGATGATCCAGAATTATTGGAATTAGTAGAAATGGAAATCCGGGAATTACTTTCTAAATATGAATATGATGGAGATAATATTCCTATTGTGAAAGGTTCTGCATTAGGCGCTTTGAATGGAGAAAAAAAATGGGTTGAAAAAATACAAGATCTTATGAAGGTTTTAGATGAATATATTCCAGAACCTATTCGTGAAATGGATAAACCATTTTTAATGCCTGTAGAAGATATCTTTACAATAACTGGGAGAGGAACTGTAGCAACAGGACGTATAGAGTGTGGAATTATTAATACAGGAGATTTGGTAGAAATTATAGGAATGGGAGAAAATAAATTATCATCTACAGTAACAGGAGTAGAAATGTTCCGAAAAATTTTAGACAGAGGACAAGCAGGAGATAACGTAGGATTATTATTACGTGGAATAGAAAAAAAAGATATTAGACGTGGAATGGTAATAGGAAAACCAGGATCTGTAAAATCTCATAAGAAATTTAAATCAGAAGTATATATTCTTACAAAAGAAGAAGGAGGGAGACATACTCCTTTTCATAATAAATATAGACCTCAGTTTTATTTAAGAACTACAGATGTCACCGGAGAGATTCATCTCTCAGGGGGGGTAGAAATGGTAATGCCAGGGGATAATGTTTCTATGGAAGTAGAATTACATCAACCTGTTGCATTAAGTGAAAATTTACGTTTTGCTATCCGTGAAGGAGGGAAAACTGTTGGAGCAGGACAAGTTGTTCAACTTATGGATTGATTAATAAATAAAGAAAGAAACAAAAAAAATTAAAACGGATGTAGCTCAGTCGGTAGAGCATCGGTCTCCAAAACCGAAGGTCGTAAGTTCGATTCTTACCGTCCGTGCAAAAAAAAAATCGTAGATTACTATGAAAGTAAAAAAATTTTTTTTGGAAATTTACGATGAATTTTTTTATTGTATGACATGGCCTAAATGGATCGATTTGCAAATGTCTACATTGATTGTGTCGTTTTTTTCTATGTTTTTATCCATATTTTTATATGGAGTGGATGTTTTTTTTATTTTTTTTATAAAAAAATTATTTTCAGTAAAATAAAATATTGATGAGTGATTTGGAAAGAAAATGGTATGTAATTAAAACCATTAGTGGTCAAGAAAATAAAGTAAAATCATATATTGAGAATGAAGTTAGAGATAATGGATTTCAAGAACATATAGGAAAAGTTTTAGTCCCAATAGAAAAAGTAATCCAAATGAGAAAAGGAAAAAAAATACATAGAGAAAAAGTTCACTATCCTGGATATGTTATGGTGGAAGCAAATCTTGAAGGAGAGGCTGTACATGCAATCAAAAATGTACCTGGAGTTATTACTTTTTTAAGTGAAGGAAAAGGAGGTTCTGCTATTCCTATGAGAACGGAAGAAGTAAACAAAATGTTGGGGAAAATAGATCAATTATCAGAAGAAAGTTATGAAAATATAACGATACCTTTCGTAGTAGGAGAAACTATAAAAGTGATAGATGGGCCTTTTAGTGGATTTAACGGAACAATTGAAAAAATTAATGAAGAAAAAAGAAAATTGGAATTAGCTGTTTTGATTTTTGGAAGAAGAACTCCACTTGAACTAAATTTTACGCAGATAGAAAAAATTTGAAATGAAAAAGAAAATAATAAAAAGAATTAAAATACAGAAAATAAATGGAGGAAATGCTACCCCTTCTCCTCCTATAGGACCTATTTTAGGAAGTGCAGGAGTGAACATTATGGAATTTTGTAAGCAATATAATTCTCTAACTAAAAGTAGAAAAGGACAAATATGTCCAGTAATTATTACAGTATATGAAGATAAATCTTTTTCTTTTTTCATTAAAAAACCTCCAGTTTCTATTCAAATACTTAATTTGATTCAATTAGAAAAAGGATCAAATGAACCCAATCGTTCTAAAATAGGAAGAATAAGTTTAGATCAAATAAAAACAATAGCAAAAAATAAAATGGAAGATTTGAATTGTTTTTCCATTGAATCTGCTGTCTCTATGATTTCTGGAACAGCCCGTTCAATGGGGATAGAAGTTTACGAAAAAAAATAAATAATTATTCATTATTTTTATGTCAAAAAAATTAACTAAGAATAGAAAAAAAATTTTAGAAAAAATAAATAATCATAAAAAATATTCTTTGGAAGAAGCATCTATTCTTGTTAAAAAAATTTCATTTGTTAATTTTGACGCTTCTATAGATATTTCTGTTCATCTAGGAATAGATACAAAATTACCAAATCAGATGATAAGAGGATTTGTAAAATTGCCACATGGAACAGGGAAGAATATTCGTATTTTAGCTTTAGTTCCTAAAGATAAAGAATTGGAAGTGAAAGAAGCTGGAGCGGATTATGTAGGATTAGGTTACATAGAAAAAATTAAATCTGGATGGACAAAAAATATTGATATTATAATTACTATTCCATCAGTAATGCCTCAATTAGGATCTTTAGGAAAAATACTTGGACCTAGAGGTTTAATGCCAAATCCTAAATTAGATACAGTGACTATGAATCCAGGGAAATCTATTAAAGAAATCAAATCTGGAAAAATATCTTTTAAAGCAGACCGTTATGGAATTATTCATGTTTCTATTGGAAGAGTTTCTTTTTCTCATCAATATTTATTCAATAATGCAAAAGAATTTCTAAACAAGATTATTAGAAGTAAACCTTCCTCTTGTAAAAAAGGTTCTTATATAAAAAGCATTTATTTATCCACGACCATGAGTAGTAGTATTTTAGTGGATTCCAAAAGTTTTATTTTATGAAAAAATCAAATGAAGAAAAAAGAAAAAAAAAGAAAAGAATTATTAGAATTAGTTTCTATTATATCTGATTATAATACAATATATTTAATTGATATTTCTGATTTAAATTCTAATCAAATTTCTATTCTTAGAAAAAATTTTTATGAATTTAGTATTCGAATGAAAGTTGTAAAGAATACCTTATTGAAAAAGGCTTTGGAAAAGATTAAAAATAAAAAATTGGATTCTTTTTTTTCTATTTTAAATGGAAATACTTCTGTTTTATTTTCTAATTCAGGAAGTAGTATTCCATCTAAAATTATAAAAAATTTTCATGTTATAGAAAAAATAGAAAAGCCTTATTTAAAGGGAGCTTATGCTGAAGAATCTTTTTATTTTGGAAATAAAGATTTGGATTTATTAATTAACATAAAATCTAAAAAAGATTTTATTATTGATATTTTGAATATGCTTAAAAATCCAATTCGGGATGTTATTTTCTATTTGAAATTAGGAGAATCTAAAATTTTTAGAATTTTGAAAGAATTATCACAAAAAAAAAACAATAAATAAAAAAAAATAAGATGATAGAAAAGTTAGCAGAACAATTGGTCAATCTAACTGTGAAACAAGTTAATGAGTTAGTTCTTCTTTTGAAAAAAGAATATGGGATAGAACCGTCTAATATTGGTTTAGAAACATCATTAGATTCTGGGAAAGAAAAAAAAGAAAGTTTTTCTGATAAAGAAGAAAAAAATATTTTCAATTTAATTTTAAAATCTTCTGGTAATTCTAAGTTATCTGTGGTTAAATTAGTAAAAGAAATTACTGGAAAAGGACTTAAAGAATCGAAAGAATTAGTGGATCATCTTCCAAATGTTCTTAAAGAATCTCTTGACAAAAAAGAAGCAGAAAATTTAAAAAATAAATTTGAAGAAATTGGTGCTGAAGTAGAATTGAAATAATTATTTCAATGTTTTTTTATTATTTTTGTTTATTTTTTATTCATAGTTTGTTTTAATTCTAGTTTCTAGTTCTATATTATGAACTATAGAAAATAGAATAGAAGAGTGGAACTATGTTTTTTTTTATAAAAATTTTAATTACTAATTACTGTTGAATTTGGTGAATATAGAAAAATCTTTAGAAAGAATTACTTTTGCTTCAGTCAAAAAACGAGTAGAATATCCTGATTTTTTGGATATTCAGATAAAATCATTTAAAGAATTTTTTCAACTTGAAACGAAACCAGAAGATAGGAAAAATGAAGGATTATTCAAAGCTTTTTCAGAAAATTTTCCAATTTCTGATGCAAGAAATTCCTTTGTTTTAGAATTTAAAGGTTATTCTATTGATACTCCTAGATATTCTATAGAAGAATGTATTGAAAGAGGATTAACTTATAGTGTTCCTTTAAAAGCTAAATTAAAACTGTATTGTACAGACCCTGAACATGAAGATTTTGAAACAGTATATCAAGATGTGTATTTGGGAACATATCCATATATGACTCCTTCTGGATCTTTTATTTTCAATGGATCAGAACGTGTAATTGTTTCTCAATTACATCGTTCTCCTGGAGTGTTTTTTGGACAATCTCATCATGCAAATGGAACTAAATTATATTCTGCTAGAATTATTCCTTTTAAAGGATCTTGGATAGAATTTGCAACAGATATAAATAATGTAATGTATGCTTATATAGATAGAAAGAAAAAATTACCAATGACTACTTTACTTCGTGCTATTGGATATGAAAGAGATAAAGATATATTAGAAATATTTGATTTAGCAGAAGAAGTCAAAGTGTTAGGAGAAAATGAAAATGTCAATCAAATTTTAGATAGAACTCTGGCAGCTAGAATTTTGAATGTTTGGCATGAAGATTTTGTGGATGAAGATACAGGAGAAGTTGTTTCTATAGAAAGAAATGAAATTCTTATAGATAGAGATGTAACCCTAAAACAAGAACATATTGATTTAATTATTAAACATGAAATAAAAACAGTTTTATTACACAAAGAAGGAGGAAGAAAAAAAGATTATTCTATTATTTATAACACTTTGCAAAAAGATCCTACTAATTCTGAAAAAGAAGCTGTAGAATATATATACAAACAACTTAGAAATACAGAACCTCCAGATGAGGAAACAGCAAGAAGTGTTATAGATAGGCTTTTTTTTTCTGATACTAGATATAGTTTAGGTCCTGTAGGGAGATATCGTTTAAATAAACGTCTTGGATTAGAGATTGATCCAACTCATTTAGTTTTGACAAAAGAGGACATAATTGCTATTATTGAACATTTGAATGCTTTATTTAATTCTAAAAGAGAAGTAGATGATATAGATCATTTGTCAAATAGACGTGTAAGAACTGTAGGAGAACAACTTTATACACAGTTTAGTATCGGTTTGGCTAGAATGGCTAGGACAATTAGAGAAAGAATGAATGTTCGTGATAATGAAGTATTTATGCCTGTAGATCTGATTAATTCTAAAACTTTATCGTCCGTAATTAATACTTTTTTTGGAACGAACCAATTATCTCAATTTATGGATCAGACTAATCCATTATCTGAAATAACACATAAAAGGAGATTGTCTGCTTTGGGCCCTGGAGGTTTATCTAGAGAAAGAGCGGGATTTGAAGTAAGGGATGTGAATTATTCTCATTATGGAAGATTGTGTCCAATTGAAACTCCAGAAGGTCCAAATATTGGATTAATATCTTCTCTTTCTGTTTTTGCAAAAATTAATAAAATGGGTTTTTTAGAAACTCCTTATAGATTGGTTCACAACGGAAAAGTAAATTTTAAAGATGAAGTAAAATATCTAAGTGCAGAAGAAGAAGAAGGGAAAATTATAGCACAAGCCAATGCCATAGATAAAAATGGAATTTTTGTTTTTGATAGAATTATTTCTAGAGAAGATGGAGATTTTCCAATAGTAAAACCAAAACAAGTGGATTATGTAGATGTTGCTCCTAATCAAATTGCTTCTATATCTGCATCTTTAATTCCTTTTTTAGAACATGATGATGCAAATAGAGCTCTTATGGGTTCTAATATGATGCGTCAAGCAGTTCCATTATTAAAACCTGAATCTCCTATTGTAGGAACAGGTTTGGAAAAACAAGTAGCTAGAGATTCTAGAATTTTAATTAATGCAGAGAAAAACGGAATAGTAGAATATATTGATGCTAAAAAAATTATCATTCGTTATGATAGAACAGAGAAAGAATCTTTGGTTAGTTTTGATTCTGAAATTAAAGTATATGATTTAATTAAATTTAGAAAAACAAATCAAAACACATGTATTACTTTGAAACCTATTGTTAAAAAAGGAATGAAAGTTGTGAAAGGACAAATTTTATGTGAAGGATATGCAACAGAGAGTGGAGAGTTAGCTTTGGGAAGAAATTTAAGGGCGGCTTTTATTCCTTGTAATGGATATAATTTTGAAGATGCTGTTTTAATTTCAGAAAAGGTAGTTAGTGAAGATTGGTTTACTTCCATCCATATAGATGAATATTCTTTAGACGTTCGTGATACAAAATTAGGAATGGAAGAATTAACAAATGATATTCCTAATGTGAGTGAAGAAGCAACTAAAGATTTGGATGAAAATGGAATTATTCGTGTCGGAGCAGAAGTGAAACCTGGAGATATTCTTATTGGGAAGATTACTCCTAAAGGGGAATCTGATCCTACTCCAGAAGAAAAATTATTAAGAGCTATATTTGGAGAAAAAGCAGGAAATGTCAAAGATGCCTCTTTGAGAGCTGAACCTTCTTTATTTGGTATTGTTATAGATACAAAATTATTTACTAGGAGTATAAAAGATAAAGTATCTAGAATTAAGGATAAAATACAGATAGAACGGATAGAAAAAGAATATGATAAAAAGTTTTCTGATTTAAGGAATCTTTTGTTAAAAAAATTGCATACTCTTTTGTATGAGAAAATTTCTCAAGAAATTTTTGATGAAAAAAAACAAAAAATCCTAATAAAAAAAGGAACAAAATTTACTCTTCAATTTCTTCATAAGATATCTGATTATATAATGAATATATCTTCTTATGGTTGGACGGATGATGTGGAAATAAACAATCTTGTATCTGAAATTATACATAATTATAAAATAGCATTCAATGATTTGACTAGTACTTTAAAACATAAGAAGTTTTCTATTACAATTGGAGATGAATTACCTTCTGGAATTATTAAAATGGCTAAAGTATATATTGCAAAAAAAAGAAAATTAAAAGTAGGAGATAAAATGGCTGGAAGACATGGAAATAAAGGTGTAGTAGCGCGAATTTTACGTGAAGAAGATATGCCCTTTTTAGAGGATGGAAATCCTGTAGATATAGTATTGAATCCATTAGGTGTTCCATCTAGAATGAATATTGGACAAATATATGAGACAGTATTAGGTTGGGCAGGATATCAACTTAATATGAAATTCTCTACTCCTATATTTGATGGAGCTACCATAGATCAAATTTCTGAATATACAAATAAAGCTGGTCTTCCTTGTTTTGGAACAACTTATTTATTTGATGGAGGGACAGGAGAAAGATTTGATCAACCTGCAACAGTAGGAGTGATATATATGTTAAAACTTGGTCATATGGTAGATGATAAAATGCATGCTCGCTCTATAGGTCCTTATTCTCTTATCACACAACAACCTTTAGGTGGGAAAGCTCAATTTGGAGGACAACGTTTTGGAGAAATGGAAGTTTGGGCTCTAGAAGCTTTTGGAGCTTCTAATGTTTTACGTGAAATTTTAACTGTTAAATCAGATGACGTGGTAGGAAGAGCAAAAACTTATGAGGCAATAGTAAAAGGAGAGCCAATGCCAGAACCGAATAACCCAGAATCTTTTAATGTTTTATGTTACGAATTAAAAGGATTAGGATTAGATATTGATTTGGAAGAATGATTTTTTTTATTAAAAATGAGTAGAAAAAAGAATAATAAAAATAAATTTAGTAAGATAACTATTCGTTTAGCATCTCCAGAATCTATTTTAAAAGAATCTCATGGAGAAGTTTTAAAACCAGAAACGATAAATTATAGAACTCATAAACCAGAGAGAGATGGTTTATTTTGTGAACGTATTTTTGGTCCAGTAAAAGATTATGAATGTGCTTGTGGAAAATACAAGAGAATTCGTTACAAAGGAATTGTATGTGATAGATGTGGAGTAGAAGTTACTGAAAAGAAAGTAAGACGTGAACGGATGGGGCATATTAGTCTTGTTGTTCCTGTTGTCCATATTTGGTGTTTTCGTTCTTCTCCTAATAAAATAGGATATTTATTAGGATTATCCTCTAAAAAACTTGAAATGATTATTTATTATGAACGATACGTCGTTATACAAGGAGGGGGAGCATCTCGTTCAGATGGATCTTCTTTTCAAAAAGGAGATTTTCTTACGGAAGAAGAATATTTATATGTTTTAAATAAACTTCCAAAGGAAAATCAATATTTAGAAGATACTGATCCAAATAAGTTTATTGCAAAAATGGGCGCTAAGTGCATAGAAGATCTTTTAAATCGTATTGATTTAGATCTTTTATCTATAGAATTAAGAAATCAAGCTCATAATGAAACTTCTAAACAGAGAAGAACTGAAGCTTTAAAACGTTTACAAGTTGTGGAATCTTTTAGAGAAGGAAAAAAAAATGGAGGAAATGTTTCTTATATGGTAATTCATGTTTTGTCTGTGATCCCTCCTGAATTACGTCCTTTGGTTCCTTTAGATGGAGGTCGTTATGCTGCTTCTGATATGACTGATTTATATCGTCGTGTTCTCATAAGAAATAATCGTTTAAAACGACTTATAGAAATTAAAGCTCCCGAAGTTATTCTTAGAAATGAAAAAAGAATGTTGCAAGAAGCAGTTGATTCTTTATTTGATAATTCAAGAAAAGTTTCTGCAGTAAAATCTGAGGCAAATCGTCCTTTAAAATCTTTATCTGATTCTTTAAAAGGAAAACAAGGACGTTTTAGACAAAATTTACTTGGAAAAAGAGTTGATTATTCTGCACGATCAGTTATTGTAGTGGGGCCCCATTTAAAATTACATGAATGTGGTCTTCCTAAAGATATGGCTGCGGAACTTTACAAACCTTTTATCATACGAAAATTGATTGAAAGAGGAGTTGTTAAAACAGTAAAATCTTCAAAGAAAATTATAGATAGAAGAGATCCCATGATATGGGATATTTTGGAAAATGTATTGAAAGGGCATCCGATATTATTGAATAGAGCTCCTACTTTACATAGATTAGGAATTCAAGCTTTTCAACCTAAATTAATAGAAGGAAAAGCAATTCAATTGCATCCTTTAGTTTGTGCTGCTTTTAATGCGGATTTTGATGGAGACCAAATGGCTGTTCATTTACCTTTATCTTACGGAGCAATTTTAGAAGCACAACTTCTTATGTTGGCATCTCAAAATATTTTGAATCCTGCTAATGGATCTCCTATTACTGTTCCTTCTCAAGATATGGTATTAGGATTATATTATATGACTAAACCTTTATTGTCAAGTTCAAATAAAAAAGTAAAAGGAGAAGGTCTTACTTTTTATTCTCCAGAAGAAGTAGAAATAGCTTATAATCAAAAAAAAGTAGCATTACATGCTTTAATTCGTGTAAAAGTAGATCTTCGTGAAGAGGATAAATTTTTAAAAAAATTAATAGAAACAACTGTAGGTAGAGTTTTATTTAATCAAGTTGTTCCTAAAAAAGTAGGATATATTAATGAATCACTGACTAAAAAATCTTTAAGAGAAATTATAGGAAAAATTTTACATCTTACAGATGTTCCGACAACTTCTAAATTTTTAGATGATATTAAAGAATTAGGTTTTTATAATGCATTTAAAGGAGGTTTATCATTTGGATTAGGAGATATTATTATTCCAAATGATAAGAAAGACATGGTCTTTCATGCTATTAAACAAGTTGATAATGTCAAAATAAATTATAACATGGGATTGATAACAAATAATGAACGTTATAATCAAGTGATTGACATATGGACAAATACAAATGCCATGTTAACAGAAAAAGTGATGAAACATATGCGTGAAGATAAACAAGGGTTTAACCCTGTATATATGATGTTAGATTCTGGAGCAAGAGGATCTAAGGAACAAATTCGTCAACTTTCTGGAATGCGTGGACTAATGGCAAAGCCTCAAAAAGCAGGATCTTCTGGTGGAGAAATTATTGAAAATCCTATTTTATCTAATTTTAGAGAAGGACTTTCTATTTTAGAATATTTTATATCAACTCATGGAGCTCGTAAAGGATTAGCAGATACTGCATTGAAAACGGCAGATGCAGGATATCTTACAAGGCGTTTAGTTGATGCAGCTCAAGATGTCATTATAACAATAGAGAATTGTAATACTCTTAGAGGATTAGAAATCTCTTCATTAAAAAAAAATGAGGAGATAGTAGAAACTTTATTTGACAGAATTTTGGGGCGTATCTCTTTGAATGATATTTTTCATCCAAAAGACAAAAAATTAATAGTTTCATCTGGAGACATGATTGATGAAAAAATAGCAGGATTGATTGAAAAATCTGGAATAGACTTCGTGGAAGTTCGTTCTCCTCTTACTTGTGAAGCAAAAATGGGGATTTGTTCTAAGTGTTATGGTCGTAATTTATCTACAGGAAGAATTGTTCAAAAAGGTGAAGCTGTGGGTGTTATTGCTGCACAGTCTATTGGAGAGCCTGGAACTCAATTAACTTTACGTACTTTTCATGTTGGAGGAACTGCAGGAAATATTGCAGAATCTTCACAAATAAGAGCAAAGTATGATGGAATTATAGAATTTGAAGATTTGAAAACTGTACAAAAGAAAAGTGATTCTGGTGATAAAATTTATATTGTTGTTTCTCGATCTACAGAGATGAAACTTTTTAATACAAATAGATCATCTGTTTTAATGACCAATAATGTTCCTTATGGAGCAACTTTATATGTAAAACATGGAGATAAATTAAAAGAAGGAGATAAAATATGCCAATGGGATTTGTATAATGCCGTGATTGTTGCGGAGTTTTCTGGAACAATTTCTTATCAACATTTAGAACAAGGAATTACTTTTCAAATTGAAATAGATGAGCAAACTGGATTTCAAGAAAAAGTAATTACAGAAGTAAGAAATAAAAATTTAATTCCAACATTAAAAATTATTAACGAAAATAATGAGGATGAGGAATTAAAAGTGTATAATCTTCCGGTAGGAGCACATTTAATGGTTGAAGATAAAGAAAGTATAGAAGCTGGAAAAATTTTAGTTAAAGTTCCTAGAAAATCAGCTAAATCAGGAGATATAACAGGAGGATTACCTCGTTTATCTGAATTATTTGAAGCTAGAAATCCTTCTAATCCTGCTGTGGTTTCTGAAATGGATGGAATAGTGAGTCATGGTAAAATAAAAAGAGGAAATAGAGAAATTGTAGTTGAATCTAAAACTGGAGATATTAGAAAATATCTTGTGAAGCTTTCTAATCAGATTTTAGTTCAAGAGAATGATTATGTAAAAGCAGGAATGCCTTTATCAGATGGAGCTGTAACACCTAATGATATTTTAAATATCAGAGGGGCTAGAGCTGTTCAAGAATATTTAGTAAAAGAAATACAAGAAGTATATCGTTTGCAAGGGGTTAAAATTAATGATAAACATTTTGAGGTGATTGTTCTGCAAATGATGCGTAAAGTAGAAGTTATTGATGTGGGAGATACTAAATTTTTAGAAGGAAATATTGAATATAAAGATGATTTTATCGAGGAAAATGATAGAATTTCTCAGATGAGAGTTATTGAATGTTTAGGAGATTCTGAAATTTTTCAATCTGGAGATTTAATTAGTTATAGAGATTTTAGAAATGAAAATGCAGTTTTAAAGTATAAAAATAAAAAATTAATAAAAACTAGAAATGCTATACCAGCTACTGCTAGACCTATATTACAGGGAATAACAAGAGCTGCCTTACAGACAAAATCTTTTATATCTGCAGCTTCCTTTCAAGAAACTACAAAAGTATTAAGTGAAGCGGCTATCAGTAGTAAAACAGATTATTTATATGGATTGAAAGAAAATGTTATAGTGGGGCATAAAATACCGGCAGGGACTGGATTAAAAGAATATGAAAATATTTCTTCAGAAATTTTCTAATCATTATTATTTGAATTTTGTATTTTTTTCCATTTATCTTTAATAGAAACTGTTTTATTAAAAATAAGTTTTTCTTTATTAGTAGCGTCTATGTCTGCATAAAAATATCCTATTCTTTGGAATTGAAAATGATCTCCTTTTTTTGCTTGATTTAAAGTGGGTTCTGCATAGGCAACAATTTTTTCTACTGTTTCTTTTTTATTAATATGTTTTTTTAAATTTTCTATATTTGGATTTCTATCCAAAAAAATAGGATGATATAGATGTATTTTTATAGGAATAGAATGGTTTATAGAAACCCAGTGTAAAGTACTTTTGACTCTTTTTTTTTCTTCTACTTTTTCTTTTTTTCCAGATTTACTTTTAGGATCATAAGAGCAATGGATTTCTATTATTTTTCCTTGAGAATCTTTTACAAGATAATTTGCTTTAATAATGTAGGCATTTTTAAGTCTTACTTCATTTCCAATTGATAAACGAAAAAATTTTTTTCTTTTTTTTTCTAAAAAATCATATTTCTCAATATATAGAAATTTAGAAAAAGGAATTTTTCTAAATCCAAATTTTTTATTTTCTGGATTATTTTCTGCATGAACCCATTCAGTGAGATTTGAATAGTTATCTATAACTAATCGAACTGGATGAAGGACAACCATCACCCTAGGAGCTATTTTGTTTAAATGTTCTCTGATTTTAAATTCTAAAAGAGATGTATTAATGATATTATTTCTTTTTGAAATTCCTACTTCTTGAATAAAATTTTTAATAGCTGTTGGAGTATATCCTCTACGACGTAATCCGGATATAGTTAAAATTCTAGGATCATCCCAAGATTGAATCATTTTTTTTTCAATTAAAAATTGAATTTCCCTTTTACTAGTTATAGTCTGACTTAAATTTAATCTTGAAAATTCTATTTGTTTAGGACGTATTTTGTTTTTTTCACAAATCTGATCTAAATACCAGTTGTATAGTGGTCTTCTATTTTCAAATTCTAATGAACATAAAGAATGAGATATTTGTTCAATATAATCACACTGTCCATGAGTCCAATCATAAGTTGGATAAATACACCATTGAGTTCCAGTTCTATGATGTTTTTTTTTTAAAATTCTATACATGATTGGATCTCTTAAATTCATATTTGGAGATCTCATATCTATTTTAGCTCTTAGAACACATGATCCTTCTTCAAAAAATCCATTTTTCATTTTTTCAAAAAGATATAAATTATCACTTATGGATCTATTTCTATGATTACTATTAATTCCATATTCAAGTGGAGTTTTTTTTTGAAATTGAATCGTTTCTTTAGAATGATGATCTACATAAGCTTTATTCTTTTTGATAAGTTTTACCGCCCATTCATAAAGTTTATGAAAATAATCTGAAGCATAACTTTCATAATCCCATTTAAATCCTAAAAATAGAATATCTTTTTTAATAGAGTCTATGAATTTTTTTTCTTCCCCTATGGGATTTGTATCGTCAAATCTTAAATAAACAGGAGCTTTGTATTTTTCTCCTAATTGAAAGTTGAGATATATAGCTTTTGCATGTCCAATATGAAGATATCCATTTGGTTCTGGAGGAAATCTAAATTTAATTTTATTTATAGGAAATCCTTTTTTTAGGATATCTTCTTTTATTATTTTATCAATAAAGTGTAAATGTGTTTTTATATGAACTAATTTATTTATTTACTAGTTTGTAAATTTAATTAATTTTTTTTAATCTATTTTTTGGATCATGTTATCATGTTTTATTAATAAAAAAATTACTCAACTAAATAAAAAATAAATTGTGAATTATTCTGAAACAGTACAATGGATTTTTAATCGTCTTCCAATCTACCAAAATGTTGGATTAAAATCATATAAACCTGGATTAAAAAGAATTCAAGTTTTTTGTTCTCATTTGGGAAATCCTCAAAACTCTTTCAAAAGTATTCATGTAGGAGGGACAAATGGAAAAGGATCGACAGTTCATATGTTATCTTCTATCTTGCAAGAAGAAAAATATAATATTGGATTATTTATATCTCCTCATTTAATAGATTTTAGAGAAAGAATTACCTACAATGGATTTTTAATAGAAAAAGATTTTATTATAGATTTCATAAAGGAAAATAGAAAATTTATAGAAAAAGAACAAATGTCATTTTTTGAAATGAATACAGGATTGGCATTTCAATATTTTAAAGAAAAAAAAGTTTCAATAGCTATTATTGAAGTAGGAATGGGGGGACGTTTAGATTCCACTAATATTATATGTCCAGAAATATCTGTTATTACAAATATTAGTATAGATCACACAAAATCTCTTGGAGAGAATAAATTGAAAATTGCTTTAGAAAAAGCAGGAATCATAAAAAAAAATGTGTCAGTTATAATTGGAAGTAAAATATCAAAAAATATACGATTCCTTTTTTTTAAGGAAGCTTTAAAAAAAAATGCTCCTATATATTTTTCTAAAAATATGAAAGATTATTTTCAATATAAAACTCCTTTTGAAGCTGATTATCAAATCATGAATAAAATTATTGTATTAAAAACTATAAATATTTTACATAAAAGAAAAAATATAACAGTTTCAGATAGCTCAATAAAAAAAGGATTAAAGAATGTGATTAAAAATACAAATTTTAAAGGACGTTGGCATATTTTGCAACATCATCCAAAAATTGTTTGTGATATAGCTCATAATGAAGAAGGGATTTATATGATAAAAAATCAATTAAAAAAAGAGTCATATGATGATTTACATTTAGTATTAGGTTTTTTGAAAGAAAAAAAAGTGAAAAAGTTATTAAAATACTTTCCCATTGAAGCTTTCTATTATTTTTGTCAACCGAATATAGAAAGAAAGTTTTCTATTTATGATTTAAAAAATTTAGTTAAAAGTATTTTTAAAAATCATAGAAAAATTTTTTTCTTTTTTTCTGTAAAAGAAGCTTTTTTATCAGCTAAAAACAAAGCTAAAAAAACAGATTTTATCTTAGTCAGTGGAAGTTCTTTTACCGTATCTGAAGTATTATTATTTACATTGTAAATTTTTATTTACATTTGAGTTGTTTCTTTTCATGTTTTCATGATCATGAGAAACGGGCAATTAGCTCAGTTTGGTTTAGAGCATCTGTTTTACAAGCAGGGGGTCACTGGTTCAAATCCAGTATTGCCCACTCACTACTACTTTTTATTTAATATTTTTTTTTCAATAAAATTGAATATTTTTTTTTTTTCTTTCGGATCGAACCACATAACAGATGTGTCTTTTTTATACCATGTTAATTGTCTTTTTGCGTATTTTCTAGTATTTTTTTTTATCATTTCTATTGTTTCAGAAATAGAATTTTTTTTTTCGATAAAATCGAAAATTTCTTTATAACCTATGGTTTGTAAACCATTCAAATATTTGTAAGGATAATATTTTTTAGCTTCATCTATCAATCCATTTTTTATCATTTGATCTACTCTATTATTGATTCGAAAGTAAATTTCATTTCTTGGTAAAATTAATCCTATTTTCAAAATAGTAAAATCTTTGTTTAGAAGACATGATTTCTTTTTTTTGAAAAAAAAATAAGGAGGATGTCCTGTGGATTTAACGATTTCTAAGTATCTAATCAAACGTTTAGGATTATTAATATCTATCGGATAAGGTTTTTTTTCAAATTTTAGAAATTCTTTTTGTAAAAAAATGATTCCTTTTTTTGAAAAATTCAAAATTAAATCTTTTCTGATGTTAAGATCAATATTTGGAATATCAGATAATCCTTCTGTTATCGATTTTTCATATAATCCAGATCCTCCAACCATGATTAAAATGGAATTTTTACTGAATAATTCTTTAATTTTTTTAAAAGATTCTTTTTGAAAAGATTTTACGTTATAATTTTTATGAATTGTTAAATGTCCTATAAAATGATGTGGAACAGAATTTAATTCTTCTGAAGTGGGCATAGAAGATCCTATTTTTAATTCTTTGTAAAATTGTCTAGAATCATAAGATAAAATTTCCGTTTTAAATTTTTTTGCTAAAAAAATAGAAATAGATGTTTTTCCAACACTTGTTGGACCTACAATAAAAATGAGAAATTTTTTATTTTTCAATAATTGAAGAATATTTAGATAATTTTTTATACATCCAATAATCTGCTAAAACCAAAGCGGTCATAGATTCTACAATAGGAATAGCACGAGGAAGAACGCAAGGATCATGTCTGCCTTTTCCTTCCATAAAAACAAAATTACCATATTTATCTATAGTTTTTTGTTTTCTCATTATGGTCGCCACAGGTTTAAATGCTATTTTAAAATAAATATCCATTCCATTTGATATTCCTCCTTGAATTCCTCCAGATAAATTAGTTTTAGTTATTCCATTAGGAGTATCAAATAAATCATTATGTTGTGATCCCGTTAGTTTTGTTCCACGGAATCCACTTCCATATTCAAATCCTTTTACTGCATTGATGGAAAGCATAGCTCTTGCTAACTCCGCATGTAATTTCTGAAAAACAGGTTCTCCAAATCCGACTGGAACATTTTTTATCACACAAGTGATAGTCCCTCCTATCGTATCTCCTTTTTTCTTTATTTCATGAATCATGGATATCATTTTTTTTGAAATATCAGGATCAGGACATCTTATAGGTGAGTGTTCTATCATTTTTTTAGATAAATTTAGATCTTTATAAGATTTATTCACGGATATATTTCCTACAGATGAAACATAAGATATAATTTTAATGTCTTTTATTAATTGTTTAGCGATAGCTCCAGCAACAACTCTGCATATTGTTTCACGAGCTGATGAACGTCCACCTCCTCTATAATCTCTAATTCCATATTTTTTTTCATATGTAAAATCTGAATGAGAAGGTCTATATATATTTTTAATATGATTATAATCTTTGGATTTATAATCTTTATTATACACAATAAAACCAATAGGAGTTCCTGTTGTAATGTCCTCCATAATTCCAGAAAGAAAATTCACTTGATCAGGTTCATTTCTTTGAGTAACAATTGATGATTGCCCTGGTCTTCTACGATTTAATTCGTATTGAATTTTTTCAAAATTCAATTTTATTCCTGCTGGACATCCGTCTATGATTCCTCCCAAAGCGTTTCCATGACTTTCTCCAAAAGTAGTTAATCTAAATAGATTTCCAAAAATATTTCCAGCCATAATATACAAAAAATATAAAAATTTAATTTTTTATTTCTATGGAAAGGGGTCTTCCATAAGAATGATTATTGATTCTATTCATTCCTGTTAATATTTTATTTTGATAACGTTTTTCAACTTCAAATAATGAAAAATTAGATAAAATTTCTATGTGTCCAATATTAATACGTGAATTATTAGTAGCTTTATTAATTAAATGGATCAATCCTAATTTTGTTAAATTATCTTTATATCCTATATTTAGGAATAGTTTAGAAAAAAATTCTTTTTTTTTTTTTCTTGATCTTAATTTTTTTTTTCTTTCTTTATAAAGAAAGTGATCTTCGTTAAGATCTTGATGAGAATTTTTTCTATAAAAAAAACGATTCATTTCTATCCATGAAAATCGTTTTATCAATTCTTCTTTGTTAATAGATTCTAATTTTTTTTGTATTGTTGGAAGAAATTTATCCATAATAGATGTCTTTTCCACGGATACTTTTTTAATTTTTTCTACAAAATGTAGGAGTTGTTTTTCACATATTTCTTTTCCAGTAGGAACCATAATTCTTTCAAAATTTTTTCCTATTTTTCTTTCAAATTCTTTCATATAATGAGTTTCTTTTGAATGAATAATGCAAACAGAAATTCCTGTATTTCCAGCTCTTCCTGTCCGACCGCTTCTATGAACATAAATTTCACTTTCATTTGGTATGTTATAATGAATAACATGAGTTATATCATTGATATCTATTCCACGAGAAGCAACATCTGTTGCTACAAGAAATTGTAAACATTTTTTTCTAAATCGATTCATAACAAATTCTCTTTGAGATTGTGATAAATCTCCATTAATAGCATCTGCATTATATCCATCTTGAATTAAAAAATTTGCTATTTTTTTTGTTTCTTTTTTTGTTTTGCAAAATATAATTCCATAAATATCTGGATTTATATCTAGAATTCTTTTTAAAACAGAATATTTATTTTTTTTATTATTTACTATATAATAAATATGATGAACATCATCAGAACCCACATTTTTTTTTCCTGCAATAATTTCTATAGGATCTATTAAATAAGTATACGCAATTTTACTCATGTATTTTGACATTGTCGCAGAAAATAGAAGACTTTGTCTTTTTTTTGGTAATTTTTCTATAATAAAATCTAATTCTTCTTTAAATCCCATGTTTAGCATTTCATCTGCTTCATCAAGAATCAAATATTTAATATCAGATAGATGAAGTTTTTTTCTTTTAATTAAATCAATAATTCTCCCTGGAGTTCCAACAATAATATGAGTTTTCTTTTGAAGAGATTTAATTTGATTTTCTATATTTACTCCTCCATATAATGGAATGATTTTTATCAAGGATATATATTTTGAAAAACGACAAAGATCACGTGTAATTTGTATGCAAAGTTCTCTTGTAGGACATAAAATTAAAACTTGAGGATCCCTAAAATTTAAATTTATTTTTTGAATAATTGGTAATCCAAACGCTGCTGTTTTTCCTGTTCCTGTTTGAGATAAAGCAATTAAATCTTTTTTTTCTAATTCGTTTTTTTTTAACAAATATGGAATAATTTTTTTTTGTATGGGAGTTGGTCTTTTTAACCCAATATCTTCTAAAGCTTGAATAATTTTATTATTCAAATAATTATTTTCTTTAAATGTTTTCATAAAAAAAAATGGATCACTTATTTTTTTTGTTTATAAGTTTTTTAGTTATATTATGATATCTGAAAACCATTAGTACAGCGGATATAGTTAAACCAATTCCCAACCCAATCCAAACTCCTTGAGTTCCCATATTCAAATATAAAGAAAGAAAACATGCTATAGGTAATGCTATGATCCAATAAGAAAAAAAACTTATCCACATAGGGATTTTTACATCTTGCATTCCTCTTAAAGCCCCAATAATTATTCCTTGTATTCCATCTGGAAATTGAAAAATACTAGCTATTAGAATTATTTTTTTTGCTATGTGAATAACCTCACGATCATTTTTGATATACATATAGGGGATATAATCCCTAAAAAATAGGAATAAAGAACTACATATAAACATAAATATCATTCCCATAAAAATTACAGACCATCCTATTTTTCTTAATTCGTAATAATTTTTTAATGCATGCTGATTTCCTACTCTAATTGTAGCTGCAACAGAAAAACTTGTACATAATAGGAATGTAGATGAAATTAAATTAATAACTATTTGATGAGCCGAAAGTTCTTTGATTCCACATTTTCCTGAGATGAAAGAAGAAATAGAAAAAGCACTCATTTCAAATAACATATGTAATCCTGAAGGAATACCTATTTTTAGAATTTTTCTAAAATATTTTTTTTCAAAAAAAAATATTTTTATATGACTATAATAATCACGAACTTTTTTATGTTTAAATAATAACAAGTTAATTCCTATTAACATAGTTATACGGGAAATTAAAGTTGCATAAGCAACTCCTATAACACCTAATTTAGGAAATCCATAAAATCCATTTATAAAAAAATAATTCAATATTATATTAATAAATACCGATATCCAAGTAATAACAAGACCAGGAAAAACTAAAGATAATCCTTCTGAAAATTTTCTAAATACTTCAAAAACCATCCATGGAATAAAAGAAATAGCTGTTATTTTTAAAAAAGATGTAGTGTCATTTAATATTTCTTTAGGTTGTCCTAAATGTGGAAGAATATATAATAAAAAAATCCGTATGGATATGTACATAAAAATTGATAATAAAAAATTAATAATTATCCCATGATATAAAATAATAGCTCCTTTTTTATATTCATGTTTAGCATCCAATGATGCTATTATAGAAGAAATTGCTGTTGCTATTCCTAATCCGAATATGATTGTAATAAAAAAAACAGCATTGGATAATGAAACTGAAGCTAAAGCCTTTTTTCCTAAAAAACCAACCATCATGTTATCAGAAAATCCAACAAAAATTACTCCTAGTTGAGTGAAAAAAACAGGAATGGCTAATAAAAAATTTTTTTTAAAATGTTGTAAATATGTTTCAGACATTGACTTTTCTAATAGAAGAGAAAGAGAAGAGAAACATCTTAAGAATAAGAAGAATGATAGGAGTTTCTTTGTTGAAGAGAAAAAGGTTTCGTTTTTTTTTTAATTTGATATTAAATTTTTACAAAAGGTAATTTTACTATTCTAATGGGTATATTTTTTCCTCTTATTGAAACAAAATAAGAATTTTTTTCTGAATCATTTAGATATCCTAATCCGATTCCTTTTTTTAAAATTGGAGAAAAAGATCCAGAAGTTACATTTCCAACAACAAAATTATTTTTATCTTTCAGTAAAAATCCTTTTCTAGGAATTTTTCCTTTTTCTTCTATTACGAAAGATAGAAATTTTTTATATTTTCCTTCTTTTTTTTGTTCTTTCAATATTTCTCTTGCGATAAATTTTTTTTCTAATTTTGTAATCCAAGATAATCCAGCTTCTATAGGGGTAATACTTTCAGAAATATCTTGTCCGTACAACCGATATCCCATTTCTAATCTCAATGAATCTCTACTAGCGATTCCACAAGGAATCACTTTGAAAGAATTCGTTTTGATTTTTAAAATTTCATTCCAAATATTTTCTGCATATTTATTGTGAATGTAAAGCTCAAATCCTTTTGATCCTGTATATCCTGTCCTAGATATCAAAACTTCATCTACTCCTGCAAATTTTCCTATTACAAAATGATAGAAAGGAATTTTATCTAATGAAATATTCGTGAATTTTTGAATAGATTTCAAAGAATTTGGTCCTTGTATGGATAATATAGAATCTCTTTGAGAGAGATCCAAAAATTTTAAATTCTCTTTATTTTTTATATTTTTATAAATCCATTTTTTATTTTTTTCAATATTAGATGCGTTAACTATAAGTAAAAATTCTACTTCTGAAATTTTATAAATAATTAAATCATCTATAATTCCTCCTAAATGATTAACGAAACAAGAGTATTGAGCTTGTCCATATGTGATTTTACTTATGTCATTTGTTGTTAAATATTGAAGTAATTTTTGAGATTCTTTTCCTTTTAAAAGAAATTTTCCCATATGACTTACATCAAAAATTCCCACAGAATTTCTTACGGACATATGTTCTTTTAAAGAAGAGGTATATTGAAGAGGCATTAAGAATCCAGAATAAGGAGTCATTTTAGCTTTTAACTTAATATGACATTCATACAAAATTGTTTTTTTTAAATTAAAATTATCCTTCATATTGAACGAAATTATTGTCAGTTTCGTATAGAGTTATTTTTAAATTTAAGGAAGAAGATATTTTTTTATGAATTTTTTTCCATATAAAAATAGAAATATTTTCCGCTGTAGGATTTTTATGGGAAAATTCTTTAATATCTAAATTGATATTTTTGTGATCTAAAAGATCTTCTATTTCTTCGCAAAGAAGATTTTTTAATTTTTGTAAACTGAAAACAAATCCTGTTTCTGGATCAATTTCTCCTGTTAAACTAACAATATATTTATAATTATGTCCATGATAGTTTAGATAAGCACATTTTCCAAATTTTTCAATATTTTCCTGATAATTCCAGTGAGGATTGTAAAGTTTGTGTGCTGCACTAAAATATCCTTTTCTGCTGATGGTTGCTTTCATTTTCATTGGGATTTGGAAAAAATAATTAATTTATTTTGTTTAGATGATCTTTTATAATTATTTTTAACCAGATAGTATAAGAATCTGGAGAAATATTAATATCTTTGATGAGTTCTTTTAACGTTATCCATTTCCAATTATCTACTTCTTTGGAATTGATTATGGGAGGAAGAGAATAATATCCTACAAAAACATGATCTAATTCGTTCTCTATTAGTCCATTATTTAATAATTCATGATAAGTAAAATAGAATTTTTGTTCTAAAAAACAATCAAATCCCATCTCTTCTATTAAACAACGATGAGCAGCTGTTAAAACAGATTCATTTTTTCTAGGATGACTACAAGATGTATTGGTCCAAAGAAGAGAAGAATGATATTTTTTTGATGATCTTTTTTGCAACATTAACATGTTATTTTTTGTATTGAAAACAAAAACAGAAACCGCACTATGTAACAATCCTTCAATATGAATTTTTTCTTTATTCTCAAATCCAATAATTTGATTTTTTTTTCCTATCAAAGGAATGCGATTTTCTTTTTTTTTTATCATGATTTATGGATTTATGGCATGTGTGGATAATGTATTTAGTCAAATAATTAAGATAAACAAAATAAATGAAATTGAATCAATTTTATTAGTTCTTTTTCTTTAAAATTTATGTAAAAAAGCATAAATTTTAAATTATTTTTACAAATTTTTATTTCTTATTTGAATGAAAAGAAAAATGTTGAAAGAATTAAATAGATTGAGAAAAAACACATTGATGAATACCCTTCAAATAAAGTATATTTATGTGGGAACAAATTTTTTAGTTGCAAAAATGCCTGTTAATAAAAAGGTATTTCAACCTTTAGGATTTCTTCATGGAGGAGCCACAGTTGCATTGGCTGAGAGTGTTGGAAGTTTATTATCTACTTTAAATGTTAACAAAAATTTTTTTAATGTTTTCAACGTTGAAATTTCTGCGAATCATGTACGATTTGTTAAAGAAGGAATTATTTTTGCGAATGCAAAAATAATTCATAAAGGAAAAACTCTTCATTTGATTCAAATTAGAATTTTAAATGACAAAAAAAATCTTGTGAGTTTCTGTAAAATGACGAATATAATAATACCTAAAAAAAACATATATTTTTGAAACAAAAACAAATAACTTTTTTAAGTTTATATAGAAAAATAATTAAAAATTATTCAGATAGAAAAAGTTTTGTTCTTTTCAAAAAACCATACGAAAATAGAATTTTTTTCTATTCTCAAAATAAAAAAAATAATAAAAAAGAAAAATTCTTTTTAATTAGAAGTTTTGATCATAAGAATACTATAGAAATACATCCAAAAAAAATATATTTTATAAATATAAAGAATCTTCAGATTGAGACTAGTGATAGTCATGAAAAAAATAATGATTATGAAAATAATTCTTATGTTTTAACTTATTCACATAAATATAAAAATTTAATTAAAAAAGCTATTAGTTCTATAAAAAATGGATTTTTAAAAAAAGTAGTTGTTTCTAGATTCATAAAATTTTCATTTTGTCGTTTTTCTTTTAAAAGAACTTTTCAAAAATTGATTTTTTATTATCCTAATGCTTTTATTAGTCTTTGGTATGATTCTTATTATGGATTTTGGATAGGAGCATCTCCAGAATTACTCATCAAATCTTATGATAAAGAATTTAAAACTATTTCTCTAGCTGGTACAGTTTTTGGGAATAATAAAAAATGGACAAAAAAAGAACTGGAAGAACATAAAATAGTAACAGAGTATCTTGTAACTTTATTAAGAATATATTCCGGAAATATTTATGTAGGAAAAACAAGAATTATTAATATGGGACATTTATTTCATCTTCAAACTCCTATCAATTTTTCATTTTTCAATAAACCTAATTATTTTGAAATTTTAAAAAAAATACATCCAACTCCTTCTATATGTGGATTTCCTAAAAAAAAATCCTTAGATTTTATTAAAGAAAATGAAGAATATCAAAGAGGTTTTTATACAGGATATATTGGAACAGTTGATAATAACAATAATATAGAATTGTATCTTAATTTAAGATGTGCAAAGATTAATTTAGATAAAAAAGAAATATCATTATATGCCGGAAGTGGAATCACTAAACAAAGTATTGCAGATAAAGAATATTTAGAAACAGAAAATAAAATAAAAAATATTTTATCTCAATTAATTTTTTTTCTATGAAACGGTCTTATGATTAATCTTACACTTTTATGATAATGAAAATATTGAATGATCCAATTCATCAAAGCAATGACTCTATTTCTAAATCCAACTAAACTTATTAAATGAACAAACATCCATATGATCCATGCTAGAAACCCTTTTAATTTAAAATATGGAAAATCACATACTGCTTTGTTTCTTCCAATAGTTGCCATGGATCCTAAATTTTTATATTCAAAAGGTTTTATAGGTTTTTTCTCTGAAAAAAGATTTAAATTTTTTGCAAGACAATTTCCTTGTTGTATAGCTGGTTGTGCCGTCATAGGATAACCATTGGGGTAAGATGGATTTTTTATCATACAAGCAATATCGCCAATAGCGAAGATGTTTTTGTATCTAATTGCTTTTAGATAATCATCTACTAAAATTCTTTGACCTTTCATATCCTCTTTTAGAAATCCTTTTATGATTGCTCCTTTTACTCCTGCAGCCCATATTACATTAGAGGATTCTATCCTCTTATTTTTGTCTATAAAAACAATTTTTCCATTATAATCTTTTACTAAACAATCTAACCAAATAGTAACTCCTAATTCTTTTAAATTTTTAAAAGCTTGTTTTGCTGATTTTTCAGACATACCATCTAACAATCTAGTAGAAGCTTGTAATAAGTGTATATTCATTTGTTGAATGTCCAAATCAGGATAATCATTTGGTAAAACATATCTTTTCATTTCTGCTAAAGCTCCAGCTAGTTCTACTCCAGTTGGCCCGCCTCCAACAATAACAAAGGTCATAAGTCGTTCTTTTTCTTTTGAATCTTTAGTGAGTAAAGCAGATTCAAAATCTTGTAAAATAAGACTTCTCAAGTCTAATGCTTCCGGAATAGATTTCATGGGTAAAGCAAAAGATTCAATGTTTTTATTTCCAAAATAATTAGTTACAGAGCCTGTAGCCAGAATTAAATAGTCATAGGATAAAGATCCTACATTTGTGTATATTTTTTGTTTTTTTGTATCAATGTAATGAACGTATGCTAATCGAAAGAAGAAATTTTTTTTTTTTTTTATAATTGTTCTAATAGAATGTGCAATAGAATCTGGTTCCAAACCTGCTGTAGCTACTTGATATAACAAAGGTTGAAATGTATGATAATTGTTTTTATCTATAAGTATAACTTGAAATTTTTCTCTTTTTAATTTTTTTGCTACTTGTAAGCCAGCAAACCCAGCGCCAATAATAACAACTCTTTTTAGATTATTTACTGTTGGAATATTCATAGTCAAATATTTGACGTACAAATATCTTAATTTTTTTTAATTATTAAATTAATTATTATTTGATCATTATTTTATTTAAATTAAATAATGATTTTTTTGATAAAAAAAATTTTATTTAGATGAACTATTATTATTGGATTGTTTCTATTATTTTTTTTATTAGTGTTCTTGTTAGTAAAATCTTAAGAAATAAGTTCAGGTTTTATTCAGAATTGCAGATGAATATTCATATGAGTGGGAAAGAAGTAGCGGAAAAAATGTTATCTGATAATGGAATTTATGATGTAAATGTTCTTTCTGTAGAAGGAGAATTAACGGATTATTATGATCCTTTAAATAAAACTGTTAATTTAAGCGAAATAGTTTTTTACAGAAAAACTGTGGGAGCAATTGCAGTTGCAGCACATGAATGTGGACATGCTTTACAACATAAAGTAGGTTATAAAATGTTGAAGTTAAGAAATCAAATGGTTCCCATTTTAAATTTTAGTTCAAAATTAACTAATTTTACAATTATGTTTGGACTTGCAATTTTTTATAGTTCAGAAGGAGAAAATTCTTTTTTTCTTAAGTTAGGAATAGGATTATTTTCTTTAGCAGTTATTTTCTCTTTCATTACTCTTCCAATAGAATTTGATGCAAGTAAAAGAGCTTTGATTTGGTTAAAGAATAAAAATATAGTAAATTATCAAGAATACAATCAGGCAAAAGATTCTTTGAAATGGGCGGCTATGACATATGTTGTTTATGCCTTAGGAAGTTTATCGCAATTAATATATTTTATGTCTTTTCTTAATCATAAAAGAGATGAATAATATTAGTTTTTTTTCTTCTTTTTTTTATAATTTTTATAATTTTTTGGATTCGGACGAAGATTTCCATAAGTTTTATTTTTTATTTTTCCTCTTCTAGTTTTTTTGTCACCTTTTCCCATATTTTTTGATGATATTTTGAATATTCATAATTTTATTATGAATTCTTTCTGCTTCTTTTTGCAAAAAAGAAATATTTTGATTATTTCTTATAATAAGATCAGAATGTTTTTCTTTTTCTTTATCCGATATTTGATTTCTTATACGATCCATAATTTGGATTTCATTTAATTTATCTCTTTTTATTACTCTTTCAATTTTTTTTTTGGTAGGACTACTAATAGTAATAATTAAATCACATTTTTTATATGATCCACTTTCAAATAAGAGAGCAGATTCTTTTATGGAAAAAAGAGTTTTTTGATAAAAAAACCAATTTTTAAAATCTAAAAAAATAGATGGATAAACTATAGAACATAACAATTTTAATGCATTAGAATTTTTAAAAACTTTTTTAGATAAAAATGTTTTGTTTATTTTATTCTTTTTATAAGATTTTTTTCCAAAAAATTTAATAATATTTTCTTTTATGTTCTTTTTTTGATTCATCAAATATTTACTTCTTTTATCTGAAGAATAAACAGGAATTCCTTTTTCCTTAAAAAAGGAAGAAAATAAACTTTTTCCGGATCCCATTTGTCCAGTAATTCCTATTAATAAAGATTTCATTTCTGTACTTGTTATTTTTTTTCTTTTTCTATTATTTTTTTTTCTTTTTCTATTATTTTTTTTTCTTTTTCTATTATTTTTTTTTCTTTTTCTTTATTTTTTTTTACAAGGTCTCCATAACGTAATTGAGTTAATTCTTTAGAAACAGTATTTCTTTCTAATTTTATTTTTCCTATAATAGTTTCTAATACAAAAAAATTATTTGTTATTTCTATAATTTTTCCATGAATACCTGAACTTGTCACTATATAATTTCCTTTTTTTATATTTTCTTGAAATTTTTTTTCAATTTTTTGTTTTTTTATTTGAGGACGTATCATAAAGAAATAAAAAACTATAAAAATTAATGCAAACATCCAAAGAGTATTTATTATAGGATTTTGTTGGATTAGTATGAAAAACATAAATTTTTATTTATTTAATAAAAATAAAATTTAGTGAAAATGATAATAATAATTACATTAATCCTTTTCCTATTTTAAATATTTTATTTTTATTATATAATAATTTGAATACTTGATCTAATATCCCATTAATAAAAATTTTACTTTTTTCCATACAAAACATTTTTGCTATCTCTATGTATTCATTCATAGTTGCTTTTGGTGGTATATTGGGAAAATATAAAAATTCACAAATAGCCATTTGTAATATAATTAAATCTATCATAGATATTCTATGAATGTTCCAATTGTTGGAGATTCTATTTATTAAACTATTAAATTCTTTTTTGTGAGAAATAGTATTTCTATACAAATTAATAATAAATTTTTTATTTTCATTATTATTATAAATATTATATAATTGAAAATTTTTTGGAGTAGACAATTTTATGTATTGCAAAGTTTTGCAAACCATCGTATGTGCTATACATAAATCATATATTTCTATAGTATATTGTTCTTCAACGCATTCTTTTAATTTTTTGTTTGGAATCAAAAAACTTTGATAATATTTTATGATAAATATTTTATCATTTTCAAATGAAGAATTGGATTTTTCAACAAAATTTATAAAAAATTTTGATTTTTTTATTTCTTCTATAATAAAAAAAATATATTCATCTTTTTTTTTCCACAATATTTTTTCAGAATTATATTCTAATAAATGTTTATTATTAGACAATATTTTTATTACAGAATTGTAAGCTAGTTTTTGAGTAGGATCAAGATTTTTAGAAATTTTATTTTTTTTTATTTTTATGATAGCTCTATCTCTAATTTTTAATATTAAATAAAGAAGAGATATATACAAATTATGTAATTCTTCAATACTTTTTAACATGTTTTCTTCTACTTTTTTAGAATTCATTTTAGATAAGTATTGAGCATATAAAAATTGTAAACTTTTTATTCTGAAATGTCGTCTTATTAACATTATTTTTTTTATGAATTTTTTCTTCACAATGTAAATAAAATATCAAACTTAAAAAGTTTGTACTTTTGTGTTCCGTATGTGTGGTTTATTTGCTTTTAGCAAAAAATATTTTAAGAAATATAAGTTTCGTTTGTTCAGAGGATTTATATTAATTTTAGTATCAAATATTTTAACTTTACTTCCTATTCCTTATATAGGAAAATCTATTAATACAATAAAAAATATTTTTGTTTTTTTTTCTAAAAATCAATCTATATCATCTATATTTTTTAATAATTTAAAAACAGATATTTTCATTGATACAAGTATCATATTAATAGTTCCAATTATAGGTGGGGTAGTGAAATATCATATGCGACAGTGTATTATTACAACATCAAGAATGATAGAATTTGATATAAAAAATGAAATTTTTTCGCATTATCAAAAATTAAGTTTATCCTTTTATAAAAAAAATTCAACTGGAGATTTAATGAATAGAATTACTGAAGATGTTTCTTTTATTAGACAGTATATTGGTCCAGGAGTTATGTATTTTGTTAATCTTATAGTTTTGTTTTTTATGGTATTTGTACAAATGTTACGTTTAGATAAAACTTTGACCCTTTACGGAATATTACCTATTCCAGTTCTTTTTATTTCTATTTATTATATCAGTGTTTTTATCACTAGAAAAAGTGAAGAAGTTCAAAATTATCAATCTCTTATTTGTTCTTTTATACAAGAAACTTTTTCTGGAATTCAGATTATTAAATCATTTGTTTCTGAAATTTCTTTTCAAGAAAAACATAAGAATATTCTATTAAAATATAAAAAAAAAAATATTGAATTAGCAAAAATTGATATTTTTTTATCTTCTATAATAATATTTTTTGTTGGAATTAGTCATTTACTAATTATTTTTTTTGGAGGAAAAAAATTTTTTGAAGGAAAAATAAAAAATGTAGGGACTCTTGCTGAATTTTTTACCTATATAAATGTATTAGTTTTTCCGTTTATTATTTTAGGATGGGTTGTTTCTATTGTTGAAAGAGCAAAAGTATCACAAATACGTATAAATAAATTTTTACAAGAAATTCCTGAAATATTCAACAACAGTTTAATAAAAACTAAAATTTTTGGTAAAATTCAGTTTAAAAATGTTGGGTTTATTTATGATTCAAATTTGATAGTAAATAAAGATAGAATTAAAACTATAAGCGAAATTTCTTTTACTCTTCATAAAGGAAAAACTTTAATATTGACTGGAGAAACAGGATCAGGAAAAACTACTATAGGAAGATTAATAACTCGTTTATATGATCCAAATCAAGGAGAAATATTTGTTGACAATATATCTTTGAAATCTCATAATTTATACAATTTTAGAAATTGTATAGGATATGTTCCTCAAGAACCTTTTCTATTTTCAGATTCAATTTATAATAATATTGCTTTTGGAAGTATTGAAAAAGAAGTAGAATCATGTAAAGTTTATGATGCTGCTAGAAAAGCAATGATAGAAGATGAGATTCTTCATTTTAAAAATGGATATGAAACTATTATAGGAGAAAGAGGAATTACTTTATCAGGAGGTCAAAAACAAAGAATATGTATAGCAAGAGCTATTATAAGAAACCCTAGTATTCTTGTATTGGACGATAGTTTTTCTGCTATAGATCAAAATACTAGAAAATTAATAATTTGTTCTTTAAAAAAAAAGATGAAAAATACAACTATTATAATTATAACTCATGATTTATCTTATATCTCTGATTTTGATCTTGTTATTACTTTGAAAAATGGAAAGATATTTAAAATGGGAGATCGTAGTATTTTTTGTTAGAAAATTTAGAAATTTATTCTGAATTATTTTACTAAAAATAGTATGGACCATTTTTTTTATTTAGATTTGCTGAATTAGTATTAATTATAACACTGTTTGAAATGGAAGAAAAAGAAAAAGAAAATCTTAAAGAAAGAAATGAAATTTGTTCACGTACTCTAAAAACTGGAAGTCGAACATACTTTTTTGACGCGAGAGAAACGAGAGCAGGAGATTATTATTTAACTATTACTGAAAGTAAGAAAAATTTTTCTGAAACAGGAGAAATAACTTATAAAAAACACAAAATTTATTTGTATAAAGAAGATTTTTCTAAATTTCAAAGTATTCTTGATGATATGATTCGATTTATTATAAATGAAAAAGGAAGAGAAGTCATTTCAGAACGTCATCAAAAAGATTTTAAAAATCATACATTTCATCAAGAAATGAAAGATGTTCAAAAAAAAACATCAAAAATAAAAAATTTTACAAATATTAATTTTGAAGATATTTAGTTAATTGTAAAATTAATAATTTGTGTTATATGTTTATTCATTTTTTATACAAATGGATAGGAACGTTTACAAATGAAATGTAATGGGTTTATGGACAGTAGCTATAGAAACATAATGAATGATATTAATACTTTTATATTTGATGTAGATGGAGTGTTAACTAATTGTAGTTTAAATTTATTTCCTGACGGAAACATGGTTCGTCAAATGTTTGCTAAAGATGGATATGCAATGCAATTAGCAAAAAAAAAAGGATATAATTTGTGTATTATAACGAGAGGATCAGATTTGATGGTATTTAGGCGTTTAAGAAGACTTGATATTCGTTATATTTATCAAGGAGTTGATAATAAAAAAAAATATTTGGATGAGTATTGTAATATATTAAATATTACTAAGAAAAAAATTCTTTATATGGGAGATGATATTCCAGATATTGAAATTATGAAGTCTGTAGCTTTGCCATGTTCTCCAATAGATGCTGTTCAAGAAGTAAAAGAAATATCTAAATATATTTCTCCAAAAGAAGGTGGAAAAGGTTGTGTAAGAGATGTAATAGAACAAACTTTGAAAGTTCAAAGAAATTGGTTATAAAAATGGTTATAAAAAAATAGTGTCTCTAAAAAAAGACACTATTTTTTTTATAATCAGATTATTAGGTAGATAACTTTTTTTCTTATCAGTCTAAGTCTACATCATTCCTCCCATTCCACCACCGCCAGCTCCAGGCATTGGAGGTGTGTTTGGTTCTTCTTTTTTGATCTCTGTTACAACACATTCAGTTGTTAATAACATACCTGATACTGACGCAGCATTTTCTAATGCAACTCGAGCAACTTTAGTAGGATCTATAATTCCTTCTACAATCATATTTTTATATTCTCCAATTTTAGCATCATAACCAAAGTCTCCTTTTCCTTCAGCGACTTTAGAAACAACAACAGATCCTTCTCCTCCAGCATTAGCTACTATTTGACGTAGAGGTTCTTCTAAAGATCTTCTAACTATTTGTATACCAGTATCTTGATCTGAATTGTCTCCACTAATATTATCTAATGATTTTATAGCACGTACCAAAGCAACTCCACCTCCTGCTACAATTCCTTCTTCTACAGCAGCACGAGTAGCATTTAATGCATCATCTACACGATCTTTTTTTTCTTTCATTTCTACTTCTGAAGCAGCACCTACATAAAGAACAGCTACTCCACCAGCCAATTTAGCAAGACGTTCTTGCAATTTTTCTTTATCATAATCAGATGTAGTAGATTCTATTTGAGCTTTTATTTGCTCAACTCTAGCTCTTATTTCTTTTTTACTTCCACCTCCATTCACAATAGTAGTATTATCTTTATCAATAATAACTCTTTCTGCTTTTCCAAGCATATTTAGTTTAACATCTTCCAATTTACTTCCCGTTTCATCAGAAATAACAGTTCCTCCTGTTAGAATAGCAATGTCTTCTAGCATTGCTTTTCTTCTATCTCCAAATCCGGGAGCTTTTATTGCTGCTACTTTTAATGTTCCACGTATTTTATTGACAACTAATGTTGCCAATGCCTCTCCTTCTACTTCTTCAGAAATGATAAGCAAAGGTTTTCCAGATTGTGCTACAGGTTCTAATATGGGAAGAAGATCTTTCATTGCAGCAATTTTCTTATCTGATAATAGAATTTGTGGTTGATCAAATTCCGTTATCATTTTTTCAGTATTTGTCACAAAGTAGGGAGATTGATACCCTCTATCAAACTGCATTCCTTCTACGACATCTACAGATGTATCTGTTCCTTTCGCTTCTTCTACAGTAATAACTCCTTCTTTTCCTACTTTTTCAAAAGCATCCGCTATTAATGCTCCAGTTTTTTCATCATTATTTGCAGATATAGAAGCTACTTGTTTTATTTTTTCTGTATTTCCTCCTACTTCTCTAGATTGTTTTCTCAAATCTAAGATAACAACTTCTAATGCTTTATCTATTCCTCTTTTTAAATCCATTGGATTTGCTCCAGCTGCTACATTTTTTAATCCCTCTCTTACAATAGCTTGAGCTAATACCGTAGCAGTAGTTGTTCCATCCCCTGCGACATCATTTGTTTTAGAAGCTACTTCTTTAACCATTTGAGCTCCAAGATTTTCTATGGAATCTTCTAATTCAATTTCTTTTGCGACAGAAACTCCATCTTTAGTAACTTGTGGTCCACCAAAAGATTTTTGAAGAACTACGTTTCTACCTTTTGGTCCCAAAGTAACTTTAACAGCATTTGCTAATGCATCTACACCTTTTTTTAATTTGTCTCTTGCTTCAATATCAAATTTAATATCTTTTGCCATAATTTTTTAGATTTTTTAAAGTTATCTTATTAATCTTAACATTATAATCTTTACTTAAGATCTTTATCCTTAATTAACAAAATAATTTTATTCTATAATGATGATGATTCTTGTGATGTGACATTATATGATTGCAATTACATCAGATTCTCTCATGATTAAATATTCTTCTCCTTCCCATTTTAATTCAGTCCCTGAATATTTTCCATATAAAACTCTATCTCCTTTTTTCAGAACCATAGGTTCATTTTTTTTTCCATTTCCAACAGCTATTATAGTTCCTTTTTGTGGTTTCTCTTTTGCTGTATCAGGAATAATAATTCCTGAAGCTGTTTTTGTTTCAGCAGGATCTGGTTGTACAAGAACACGATCTGCCAAAGGTTTAATCTTAACTTCCACCATATTTAAAATAATTTTTAAGGTTAACTATACTAATCATTCATAGCCAAAAACATGCCAAACAAAAAATATTTAGATTTTACATAATTTTGAAAACATATTTGAATGACATTATGACATATTTATTTTTTTAATTTTAACAAAAAATTGAAAAACAAAGTTAAAAAAACTATGAAAATAGATAATATCCAAGTAATTCTTTCCAAAAAAGTATTTGTTCTTTTTATTCCAAAAAATCTAAAATTTTTTTCCATAAAAGATTGAGAAATACTTTCTTTTTTAGGATTTTGAATTAAAATTACTACAATAAGAAGAATACACATTAAAATGATTAAAAATCCAAACATTGTTGAATATATATGTTTCATATTTTTTATTGTTAAAATTGTTAATTTTAATTAATTCATTAAATATGAATGTGTCATAATTCAAAATACTCCATTTCATTTTCATTATCATCTTCATTCTTATCATCATCATATAAGTTCACTTTTTCCCCATCATCATTTTCTTTACTATTTATATCCATTACTTCAATTGTTTTTTTATACAATTGATCAACTAAATTCACTACAATCTTATTTCTTATTGGACCTTCATTCAAAGCATCTTTTTCTTCGTGAAAATTTTCTATAATTTCAAAATCCTCTTTCCAATTATTTTTTGAATTTCGTATATCTTTACAATAAGCTTGAACTATTATTTTAATTTTTTGATTTTTTCCATCTCCTTCTATAATAGAATAGTCTACAATTTTTCCTCCTATAACAATATCTCCTCCCTCTTTAAATGCTAAATTAAAAGGACCATGATCTATTATATAATTTTCAAACATTCTTTTAATATCATAAGAAATGTAACTTCCTGCTCCATGAAAAGGTAACTTAACAAGTTCTACAAATTCATTGATTTGTATTTTTTTTTTGTATTCATTTAGTTTAGAATAAAGAGGTTTGTAACAACTATTCAATAATAAAAATGAAATAATAAGAAAAAAAAGTCTTCTACAATCCATATTGTTTTATTTTTCTATATAATGTTCTTTCTGAAATTCCTAATTCTTTTGCAGTCATTTTTCTTTTTCCACTATTTTTTATCAAAGCCTTTTGAATAAATTCTATTTCTTTCTTTTGTAAAGAAAAATTAGAATTTTTTTTATTTTTAGATGTATTGTGATCATCTTCTTCTATTTCTTCAAAATCTAAATCATTGTTATTATGAGTGGATAATTTTGAAGAATCTTCTAGAAAAAGAGAGTCATCTGAATCTGAATGATGAATCATTTTTCCGAATACTTTTTCCATAAGTTGTTGATTATTTTCTATAAAATTAGTATTTTTATTGTTTTTTATCAATTGTAATGTTAAAATTTTTAAGTCATTAAAGTTTTTTTGCATATCAAATAAAACTTTATAAACCAAATCTTTTTCATTAGAAAAATTTTTAAAAAAATATTCGTTATTTATTGTTGAATGATGAAAAGATAACGAAGGAATATTTTCTGGAATATACTCTTTTAGTTTTTCCACAGAAATTTCTCGTTTTGTTTCTACTACAGATATTTGTTCTACAAGATTTTTTAATTGCCTTATATTTCCTGGCCAAGAATAATTTTCCAAATATTTCATAGATTCTTCAGTAAATTTTATGGATGGCATTTGATATTTTTCAGAAAAATCATTTGAAAATTTTTTCAATAATAATTGAATATCATTTTTCCTACACCTTAAAGGTGGAACAATAATTTGTACTGTGTTAAGACGATAATACAAATCTTCTCTAAATTTTCCTTTTTGAATAGAATCCGACATACTTGAATTAGTGGCAGATACTACTCGAAAATTTGTTTTTTGTACTTGAGAAGCCCCTACTTTTATAAATTCTCCTGATTCTAAAATACGAAGAAGACGTACTTGTGTTGTTAAAGGAAGTTCTCCTACTTCATCCAAAAAAATTGTTCCTCCGTTTGCTACTTCAAAATAACCTTTTCTCATACTTGTAGCTCCTGTAAAAGAACCTTTTTCATGTCCAAATAATTCACTATCAATTGTTCCTTCTGGAAGAGCTCCACAATTTACAGTAATATAAGAACAATGTTTTCTGTGAGAAAAAGAATGAATAATTTTTGGAATAAATTCTTTTCCAACTCCATTTTCTCCAAGAATCAATACTGAAATATCAGTTGGAGCAATTTGAATTGCTTTTTCTAAAGCTCTATTCAAAGCAGAATCATTTCCAATAATATTAAATTTTTGTTTTATCTTATGGATAGATTCCATGGATATGGAAATTATTTTCTTGGACATAAGAAAGTTTAAAATATTTTTCTTTTTTCTTTGTTAAATTATATTTCCTATTAATGTTGCAGAAGTATAATTTGTTATTTTTAGATGAACTATATCTCCTATTTTTTTTTTATTAATCTTAGGAAATACTACTACAGTATTTTGAGTATTTCTTCCATACCAATCTTGATCTCTTTTTTTGGAAACTCCTTCTATTAAAACTTCTTGTATTTTTCCTATATATTCTTTCATATGAAAAATAGAATGATTTTTTTGTAAATCAATGATTTCTTTTAAACGTCTTTTTTTTATATATTCTGGAACATTATCTTTAAATTTTTTATATGCATAAGTTCCAGGTCTGTGAGAATAAGAAAACATATATCCATAATTATACTTAACATTGTTCATTAAACTAATAGTTTTTTGATGATCTTCTTCATTTTCATTACAAAATCCAGTCATAATATCGTGTGAAATAGAACATTGAGGGATTATGGATCTAATTTTTTTTATTAAAGATATATAACTTTCACAAGTATATTTTCTATTCATTAGTTTTAATATTTTATTACTTCCTGATTGAACTGGTAAATGAATATGTTTACATATATTTGAATGTTTTGATATTACTTTTATAACATTTTCAGACATATCATGAGGATTAGATGTAGAAAAACGAATTCTCATAAGAGGGATTTCTTTTGCTAACAAATCTAATAGCATAGAAAAGTCTATAAAGTTTTTGTTATTTCTAATTTTGTAAATTTGTTTTTTCAATAAATTACTTCCAACCCATAGATAAGAATCTACATTTTGACCTAAAAGAGTTACCTCTTTATATCCTTTGTCATATAATTTTTTACATTCTCTAAGAATGGAGTCAGGATCACTACTTCTTTCTCTTCCTCTCGTAAAAGGAACTACACAAAATGTACACATATTATCACATCCTCTTGTAATACTTATAAATGATGTTACTTTCTTTTCTTTATTTAATTGATATGGAGTTATATCTGCATAAGTTTCATTTATTTTTTGAGAGAGTATTTGTGAATATTCTTTTTTCTTTTTAACCAAAAAGATAATATCTGGTATTTTTCTATAAGAATCTGGAGGAATAACAAAATCTACAATATTCTCTTTGTCCAATTTTTTTATATGTTTTGATATGCATCCTAAAATTCCAAATAATGGAGGTTTTTTTTTTAATTTCAAATATTTTAGATTTTGTAATCTATATTTTAAAGTTAATTCTGCTTTTTTCCGAATAAAACAGGTATTTATGAGTATAATATTTGCTTCTTCTAAATTATTTGTAATAGAAAAATTTTTTTTCAACAAAAAAGAAGCTATAATTTCATTATCAGAAATATTCATCTGACACCCATAACTTTCTATATAAGTTTTTTGTAATTGTAATATTTCTTCCTTTTTATTCTTTTTCTTATTCTTATTATAAGAAAAATTATTGATATTATGATTATCCATAATTATATACACAATCTAATCTAAATATGTACTGGTACAGAGATCTATTCTAGATACTTTAGCTGATTAGAATCAAAGATAAAATAAAAAAAAAAAATCAATATAATTTTTGATTTGTATTTTATACAATATGAAGAATTTTTTTAGCTAAAAAAATCATATTTTTATTTCCTGTAGATTTTTCCTTTACATTAGAAAGTTTAACAACGGATATCCATTTTTTTGTTTTTTCTGGAAGTGCTTTTACCATTTTAATAACTATATTTAGAGAAGGAAGTCCTACATCATTAGTAAAATTAGTTCCTATTCCAAAAATAGGATTGATTTTTTCTTTGCAAAAAGAAGAAATCATAGTTACTTTATGTGGATTTAAATTATCTGAAAAGATAATTTTTTTATTAATAGGATTGATTTTCAATTTTCTGTAATGTTCTATCATTTGTTTTGTAAACAGAATAGGATTTCCACTATCATGTCTAACGCCTTCAAAAAGAGTTGATAATTTTTTGTCAAAGTTTTTTAAAAAAACTGGAGTGGTATATGTATCAGATAGAGCAATTCTTAAATTTTTTCCATAAATATTTAACCAATTTTCCATTGCTATTTTGTCTGCTATTTTAAATCCATATTTAGCTGCGTGAAACATAATCCATTCATGTCCATGTGTTCCTATAGGTTTTTTTGAAAAAATATGAGATAAATGAACATTACTGCTTCCTGTAAAAAAAGGATATTTTCCTTCTATCAAAAGATTTAAAACTAATTTGTGTACTTGATAAGAATATCTTCTTCTTGTGCCGTATTCTCCAATTTTAACATTTAGTTCTTTGTATTTTTTTAATTTTTCTTTTGTTAAAGAAAATATTTTTTTATCTGAAATAGGTTTTTTTCCTGTTAACTGATAATATAATTCCGACATAGTAGCCATTAAAGGGACTTCCCATAATATAGTTCTACTCCATAATCCTTCAATATGCATTTTTAGATTTTTTCCATTTTGTGATATATAAATTTCTTTGGGATTATATTGGTATCTTTTTAGAAAATCTAAATATGTGGAATCTAAATAAGGACAATTTTTTTCTAAAAATGTTCTTTCATCATTTGAAAGTCTTAATTTTGACATTTTTTGAAGATTTTCTTTTAAAATGTTTGCAAAATTTTTTGGAAAAAAATGGTTCCCTCTATTTATAAATTCATATTTAGCTTTTGCTAAAGGAAATAATTTTATTATAGCATTTTGCATGGTAAATTTATAAAAATCATTGTCTAACAAAGATGATACTGTCATGAATTCATTCATCAAAAAATACTTTCTTTGTAATTATTAAAAATTTATTCATTTTTAATTTTAATGAAGAGTTCTCTTTTTTTTTTATATAAAATCTATTATATATTCAATTTTTTTTTTGCAAAGTTTTATTTATGAAAATAATCATAATTTTTTTTGCTAAGTTAAAAAACTTGTTGAAGTAAAATATTTTTCTTTTTTAGAAAAAATATTTCTCTAAATTTGCTTTTAAAACAATTTATTTTTAATATGGACAATACGAAATTGTACGTTGGTAATTTATCCTATAACATGACAGAAAAAGAATTAAAAGAATATTTTGAATCTGTAGGAGAAGTGACTCATGCAAAAATAATTTTTGATGAATCTGCATCAAGTAAAAGGAGTAAAGGATTTGGATTTATAGAAATGTCTAATGAAGAGAATGCAAAACAAGCTATAGAAAAATTAAATGGAACAGAATTTATGGGAAGGAATATTATTGTATCTGCTGCAAGACCAAGAACAAAAAGAGATTTTTAACACTAAACTAATTTTAGAATATTTTATTTGTCTACATCTGTTTAGTGTTTAGGAAAAAAAATTGAGAAAAAAAAGAAATCATGATTATTAAATGACATTTCTATATTTTTAATAGCATAATAATCACTAAGCTAATATGAAAAAATTATATGGAACAGGTGTGGCGTTGGTTACTCCCTTTAAAAAGGATGGAAAAATAGATTTTAATGGTCTTGAAAAACTTATAAAGCATGTAGGAAATAAAGTAAACTATTTGGTAGTATTGGGAACTACAGCTGAAACTTCTACTTTAAATCAAGAAGAAAAAAAAGAAGTCATTGAATGCATTCAAAAAATAAATTACAAAAAACTTCCTTTAATATTAGGAGTTGGTGGAAACGATACTGAATCGATTATAAAAAAAATAAAAAGTATAAATTTATCAGATTTTACAGCTATTCTTTCTGTTTCCCCTTATTATAATAGACCTTCTCAAGAAGGAATTTATCAGCATTTCAAATCTATTGTGAATCATACGGAAGCAAACATTATCATTTATAATGTTCCTAAAAGAACTGGATCTAATATATTTCCAAATACTGTTATTAGATTAGCTAATGATTTTAAAAATATTATAGGAATAAAAGAAGCATCTGGAAATATATTACAATCTTATGAAATTCTTGAAAAAAAGCCGAAAGATTTCAGTGTTATTTCAGGAGATGATTTTCTTACTTTGCCTATTATGTTAGGTGGAGGAAATGGAGTTATCTCTGTAATTGCACAAGGATTTCCAGATAAAATTTTTAAAATGATATCTTTAGTTAAAAAGAACAAAGTAAATGAAGCTTTTACTATTTTTTATGAAATTTTTCATATGATTCATTTAATATATGAAGAAGGAAACCCAACGGGAATTAAAACACTTTTAAATATCATGGGAATATGTAAATCTTATGTAAGATTACCATTGTTAAGTGGATCTAATACTTTAAAAAATAAAATGACATTTTTTTTAGATAGATTTGAAAACAGAGTGAATTAAATTTTTATGTTTAGTGAAATAATACAAACGGAATTAAAAAAACAATTAATTAGAGAATTAGAATCTTCTCAATTATATCTATCCATGGCATCTTGGGCTGAATATAAAGGATTTGATGGAATATGTGAATTTTTATATGATCATTCAAATGAAGAAAGAAAACATATGTTAAAATTAATCAGATATATTAATAAGAGAGGAGGATATGCTGTTTTTCCCAATCAGTCATCTTCTCTTTTCTTTAAAGAATTTTCTTTACGTAGTTCTTTAAAAGAATTATTTCAAAAATTGTTGGAACAAGAAAAGGAAATTTCTAAAGAGATCAATAAACTGGTTGAACTTTCTTTACAAGAAAAGGATTATTTTACATATAATTTTTTGCAATGGTACATAGAAGAACAAATAGAAGAAGAAGCATTAAGTAAAATGATATTTAATCAAATTGAATTAATAGGAGATGAAAAAGTAGGTCTTTACTTATTTAATCGTGATATTAGGAAAAACTATGTTACTAACATGAAATAAATTATGAAAAAAATTGTTTTTTTATTGTTTTTATTTGTATTCAATATATTATTATTGTTCCATCCAACAGGATGTACTAATAATAGTTTTATAAAACAGAAACAGAATAAGCATGCTTTTTTTAATTTAGAAAAATCAAAAAGTAAAAGTTTTCTGAATTCAGATTCAGAACTAAAAGAAGAAAAATCAAAAAGTAAAAGTTTTCTGAATTCAGATTCAGAACTAAAAGAAGAAAAATCAAAAAGTAAAAGTTTTCTGAATTCAGATTCAGAACTAAAAGAAGAAAAATCAAAAAGTAAAAGTTTTCTGAATTCAGATTCAGAACTAAAAGAAGAAAAATCAAAAAGTAAAAGTTTTCTGAATTCAGATTCAGAACTAAAAGAAGAAAAATCAAAAAGTAAAAGTTTTCTGAATTCAGATTCAGAACTAAAAGAAGAAAAATCAAAAAGTAAAAGTTTTCTGAATTCAGATTCAGAACTAAAAGAAGAAAAATCAAAAAGTAAAAGTTTTCTGAATTCAGATTCAGAACTAAAAGAAGAAAAATCAAAAAGTAAAAGTTTTCTGAATTCAGATTCAGAACTAAAAGAAGAAAAATCAAAAAGTAAAAGTTTTCTGAATTCAGATTCAGAACTAAAAGAAGAAAAATCAAAAAGTAAAAGTTTTCTGAATTCAGATTCAGAACTAAAAGAAGAAAAATCAAAAAGTAAAAGTTTTCTGAATTCAGATTCAGAACTAAAAGAAGAAAAATCAAAAAGTAAAAGTTTTCTGAATTCAGATTCAGAACTAAAAGAAGAAAAATCAAAAAGTAAAAGTTTTCTGAATTCAGATTCAGAACTAAAAGAAGAAAAATCAAAAAGTAAAAGTTTTCTTAAAAAAATAAAAATTTTCTTAAAAAAGAAATATCCATATTCAGATTCAGAACTAAAAGAAGAAAAATCTATAGAAAATGATTCTTTTAAAAAGGGGTTCAATTATTATCTTTCTTCATTAAATTTTAATTTAGATCAGAAAAATATTCATATGGCTATTGATTTGCTAAATCAATTTATTCTAGAATTTCCAAATAGTTCTAAAAGAAAGAAAATAGATATTCTATTAAATAAATTGTTGAAAAAACTTGAAAAGAAAGATTATTATATAGCGAATCTGTATTTTCTTATGCATAAGGATTATGCCGCTTTGTTTTCTTTAAATCATTTCATAAATGATTTTCCTAAAAGTATTTTAAAAGAAAAAGCACTTTATAAGATTTGTATTACTAAATATAGAATAGCTATAAAAAACAAAAGTAAAAAAAATATTTCTAGTTTTCTTAAATCATATCATGAATATTTTCAATTATATCCTAATTCTAATAAAAGGATTTTGAAAAAAATTTATAAGAATTTAATGAATTAGAATTCAAAATTCACATTATAATATGAATTATGAAAATATTGAAGCTCCAATTAATACTGAAACTGTAGATCGTGTTTTTTTAGAAAAATTATCTGGAAGAAATATTTATGAAATTATTTGTGTATTAGAAAAAATAAGCCAAAAAATTGGTTTTCGTTTAAAAAATAATTTGGACAAGAAGTTAGAAGAGTTTCACATAATAAACAAAAATAATTTGGAAGAAATTTTCGAAAATAAAGAACAGATAGAATTATCTAAATTTTATGAAAAATTACCAAAACCTACATCTATTTCTCTTCAGTATTTATTAGATGGAAAAATAAAAATAAAATAATTATTCAATTTCATTGGAATTGTAATCTTTTAAAAATTTTTCTAACCCTATTTTTGTTAAAGGATGATTAATAAGATAAGATATAACATTTAATGGAGAAGTAACAGCATATATTCCTATTTTGGCACATTCTACAATATGTAATGGATGTCGTATTGATGCTCCGATAATTTTTGTATTAAAACAATAATGACTAAAAATAGTTTTAATTTCTTTTATCAAATCTAAACCATTGAAAGAGATATCATCTAGTCTTCCTATAAAAGGAGATATATAACTAGATCCAGCTTTAGCTGCTAATAAAGCTTGTCCAGATGAAAAAATAAGTGTACAATTGGTTTTTATTTTATTTTTTGATAAATATTGAATAGTTCTTATTCCATCTTTTGTTGCAGGTACTTTTACTACAATTTTTGGATGTAAAAGAGAAATTTTTTTTCCTTCTTTTATCATATCCACATAATTATTACTAATAATTTCTGCACTAACATCTCCATTTTCTTCATCTAAAAGATTGCATATAGATATATAATGGTTATAAATATCATTAGTAGTAGTAGTATTTCCAATTCTACAAATGGATTCTTTTGCTATCAGAGAAGGATTGGTTGTAACTCCATCTAATAGTCCTAATGTTTTTGCTTTTTTTAATTCATTTAAATTAGCTGTATCTATAAAAAACTTCATTAATACATATTTTTTTATAAAAAACAAATTTATGAAAATTTATTCTTTTTTAATTTTTGATTCTTAATTTTTTTAAGATCTTTATAAGATATAAAATTGAAAATAAAAATTTGTAAATTTATTATCAAATGTCATATTTATGTATTTCGATGTAATTATTTTAGGAAGTGGTCCAGGAGGTTATGTTGCATCTATACGTGCTTCTCAACTTGGAATGAAAGTTGCTCTTATTGAAAAAGAATCTCTCGGAGGAGTCTGTTTAAATTGGGGATGTATTCCAACAAAATCTCTTTTAAACAGTGCTAAAATATTACAAAATATAAAAAAAAATGAGGATCTATTTGGAATAGATAAAGTCAAAATTGATTTTTTAAAAATTATTCAAAAAAGTAGAAATGTCGTAAGCAAAATGAAAAAAGGAATTTCATTTTTAATGAAAAAAAATGGAATTAATGTTATTTATGGAAATGCAAAATTAAAAAATGGAAAAAAAGTTGAAATATTTAGAAATGGAAAAAAAATAGAAGAGCATAATGCTTCACATATTATTATAGCGACAGGAGCAAAATCTAAGATAGAAAAAAAGTTTCAACAAGATGAAAAAAGAATTATAGGATATAAAAAAGCTCTTTCCCTTACTTCGTTGCCTAGAAAAATGATTATAATAGGTTCCGGATCTATAGGATTGGAATTTGCTTATTTTTACCATTCTATGGGAACTGATGTTACTATTATAGAACTTTGTCCACAATTTCTTCCAAATGCAGATGAAGAAATATCTTCTCATATAAAATATTCTTTTAATAAGAGGGGAATCAAAAGTTACGTATCATCTACGATAAAAAAAATCGATTATTCTGAAAAAGGAGTTATAGCTCATATTCAAACTTTGAATGAAGAAATTTCTTTAGAAGCAGACATAATCCTTTCTGCTATTGGAATAACTCCTAATATCAGACTAATTGGGTTAGAAAAAATTGGAATTCAGACAAACGACAAAGAATTTATAGTTGTTGATGAAAATTATCGGACTAATGTAGATGAATATTATGCTATTGGAGACGTTATAGAAAGTCCTTCCTTGGCTCATGTAGCATCACATGAAGCTATTTTATGTATTGAGAACATAAAAGGATTAAATCCTACAAGAATAGATTATAATAATATTCCAAAATGTATTTATTGTTTTCCTGAAATTGCTTCAGTGGGTTATACTGAAAAAGAAGCTAAAAAAAAAGGATATCAAATTAAAGTAGGAAAATTTCCTTTTACTGCTCTTGGAAAATCTATTTCTGATGATAATCCAGAAGGATTTGTGAAAGTAATTTTTGATTCTAAATATGATGAATGGTTGGGATGTCACATGATAGGAAATAATGTTACCGATATTATATCGGAAGTAGTAGTTTCCAGAAGATTGGAAGCTACTCATTGTGAGATAATAAAAAGTATCCATCCACATCCTTCATTAAGCGAATCAATTTTTGAGTCCGTAGCGCATGCTTACGGAAAAGCTATTCATTTATAATAATAAAGAGAAAAAATTTTTATTTTATCTTTCTATGACACATAGATAAATTATTTATTATTAATTTTTTTTCTATTTGTTTCAAACGGAAGTTTTTGTCTAAATGTTGGTTATGATACATATTATATTATTTGGTCCACCAGGATGTGGAAAAGGAACTCAAGCAAGAATTATAGCAAATAAATTTGGATTTATCCATTTATCTACTGGAATGATATTTAGAAATCATATAAAAAACGAAACAAGTCTAGGAATGCTTGCTAAGCATTACATTAATCAAGGAATATTGGTTCCTGATAAAATTACTACAAGTATGTTAAATATAGAAATGAAAAAATATATTCAAGCTAAAGGAATTATTTATGATGGATATCCTAGAACAAAAAATCAAATCTTTTCTTTAGAAAAGATATTAAATAGATTTTCTTTTGGGAGAATAAATGTCATTTTTTCTTTTCATATAAAAAATAATTTATTAATTAATAGACTTATAAAAAGAGGAAAAATAAGTAAACGTAATGATGATATAAATATGAAAACTGTACAAAAAAGAATTGAAGAATATGATAGAAAAACTGCATTTATTTGGAATGATTATAAATGGAAAAAAAACATAATCAAATTAAATGCTTCTTCTTCTAAAGAGAAAATTTCTTTTTTTATAGAAAAAAAGATAATGAATTTTTATGAAAGATAATTTTATTTTTTTTCTTTTTTTATGGAAGAAAATTTTGTAGACTTTATAAAAATTTTTTGTAAAAGTGGAAATGGTGGATCAGGATGTGTTCATTTTCATAGAGATAAAAATATAATAAGAGGAGGACCAGATGGAGGTTCAGGAGGAAAAGGTGGAAATATTATTGTTAAAGGAAATTCTCACATTCATACATTTGTTCATTTAAAATATCATAGACATTGGATTGCTAAATCTGGATTTCCGGGTAAAAAAAATAATATTACTGGAGCAAATGGAAAAAATTTATTTATAGAAGTTCCTGTAGGAACTATAATCAAAGATATTAATCAAAAAATTATTGTAGAAATAATTAAAAATTTACAAGAAAAAATTTTGTTTGAAGGAGGAAAAGGAGGAAAAGGAAATGCTTTTTTCAAAAATTCAAAATTTCAATCTCCTCATTATGCACAACCTGGAATAAAAACAACAGGAAATTGGATTACTTTAGAATTAAAAATTTTAGCAGATGTTGGTTTAATTGGATTTCCTAATACTGGAAAATCAACTTTGCTTTCTACACTGACAAAAGCGAAACCAAAAATAGGTAATTATTCTTTTACAACTAAGAGACCTCATTTAGGAATCGTTTTCATGAACAATTATCATTCTTTTATACTAGCAGATATTCCTGGAATCATAGAAAAAGCGTCTCAAGGGAAAGGATTAGGACATCGTTTTTTAAGACATGTAGAACGAAATTCTGTTTTGTTATTTCTTATTTCTTCAGAAACCAAAAATAAAAAAGAAGAATATATCATTTTATTAAATGAACTAAAAAAATTTAATCCAAATTTATTATATAAAAAACGTTTGTTAGCTATTTCTAAATCTGATTTAACTTGTTTGAAAAAAAGAAAAAAAATAAAAGATGTTTTTTTCTCATTAGGAGAAAATATTGTATTCATTTCTTCTTTTACAGGAGAAGGATTAATAACGTTAAAAAATAAATTGTGGAATTCTATAAATGATGATTCTTCTTCATTATAAACAAGATAATTTTTCTATAGCGATATTCTTATCTACATTTAAAATTTTTTGTATTTTTTCTATGTTAAACATGTAATCCAAAAAAAGTTTTTCACAAAAAGAACGTAATCCTCTTGCTCCTAATCCTAGTTGAACCGTTTTATCAACAATAACATCTAAAGCTTCATCTGTGATATTCATAGATATTTTATCCATGTCAAATATTTTTTTATATTGTTTTATTAAAGCGTTTTTAGGTTCTATCAAAATTTTTTTTAATATGATCTTATCCAATGGATTCATATAAGTAATTATAGGAAATCTTCCAATAAGTTCTGGTATTAAACCAAATTTTTTTAAATCATTAGATGTAATATTTTTAATATAATGTTCATTTTTTTCTTTTTTTATTTTTTTTTCTCTAGTCAAATATCCAATAGAAGAAAATTGATTGATTCTATCAGATATAATTTTCTCAATTCCATCAAATGTTCCTCCAGCTATAAATAAAATATTTTCTGTATTTAGTTGAATCATTTTTTGATCAGGATGTTTTCGTCCTCCTTGTGGAGGAACATTTATTATTGATCCCTCTAGTATTTTTAGTAAAGCTTGTTGAACTCCTTCTCCAGATACATCTCTGGTAATAGATGGATTATTACTTTTTCTGGAGATTTTGTCTATTTCATCTATAAAGACAATTCCTTTTTCAGCAGAGTGAATATCATAATTTACAGATTGTAATAATCTAGATAAAATTGATTCTACATCTTCTCCAACATATCCCGCTTCAGTTAAAGTTGTTGCATCTGCTATTGTAAAAGGAATTTTTAAAAGTTTAGAAATACTTTTAGCAAGTAAAGTTTTTCCAGTTCCTGTATTTCCAATTAATAAGATATTAGATTTTTCTATTTCTATTTTTTCTGTTTTTTTTTCTTCTTTTTGATAAGAAGATAGAAATTGAATTCTTTTATAATGATTATATACAGCAACAGAAATCACTTTTTTTGCTTCTTCTTGTCCTATAACATATTGATCTAAAAAAGTTTTTATTTCCCTAGGTTTTTTAAGAATAAATTGATCCTCTTTTTCTGTTTTTTTTTGCTCTTCTACAAGAGAAAATTTTCTATGTATTATAGAATAAGTTTTTTCTATACAAAAATTACAAATATGGCCATTGATTCCTGATATAAGAAAAGTTATTTCATTTTTTTTCCTTCCACAAAAGTTACAAAATAATAAGTTTTCCATTTTCTTTTCTATGTGCAGTAAGTAGTATGAGAAAAAGAGCATGATTAAGAAATAGGAGCAAGCAAATCTACATCACATCGCTACAACCTTATTTACCTTTGCTGTGTTCCCACCCTGGAGGATTTCATAGGGAGCTGATTGCGTAGGACTTGCTCCTAAGTTTAACAAATATAAATAAAAAATTTTATTGCATATTATCTTTTGAATCATAAATTGATGTTTTTTTTATTGAATATTTCATATTATTTTTATTATTTGTTTGATGATAAAAACAAAATACATTTTTGTTACAGGAGGAGTTAGTTCTTCATTGGGAAAGGGGATTGTATCAGCTTCATTAGGAATGTTACTAAAGTCTAGAGGATATAAAGTGACAATACAAAAATTGGATCCTTATTTGAATATTGATTCTGGAACTTTAAATCCTTATGAACATGGAGAATGTTTTGTAACTAAAGATGGAGTAGAAACGGATTTGGATTTAGGTCATTATGAACGTTTTTTAAATCAACCAACTACAAAAAATAACAGCATCACATCAGGAATGATATATAAAAAAGTCATTGATAATGAAAGAAAAGGTAATTATTTAGGACAAACAGTACAAGTAATACCTCATATTACAAATGAAATTAAAAGACGTATTAAGATTCTTGGAGAATCTAAAAATTATGATATTGTTATTACTGAAATTGGTGGAACTGTTGGAGACATAGAATGTCTCCCTTATATTGAATCTGTACGTCAACTAAAATGGGAATTAGGACAATCTAATGGATTAGTAATTCATTTAACTTTTTTACCATATATATCTGTTACTGGAGAAGTGAAAACAAAACCTACACAACATTCTGTTAGGAATCTAATGGAAAATGGAATTCAAGCTGATATTTTAGTTTGTAGAACAGAAAAGCATATATCGAAAAACATTCGTAAAAAATTAGCTTTGTTTTGCAACGTTAAGCCAGAACATGTAATTGAATCTATTAATACGAAGATCATATATGATATCCCTTGTTTGTTGCATTTTCAATGTTTTGATAAAGTGGTTTTAAAGAATTTAAATTTATCCACTGCTATTACTCCTAATTTAAAGAAATGGAATTTTTTTATTAAAAGGTATAAAAACCCTAAATGCAAAATTACAATTGCTTTAGTGGGAAAATATGTTTTATTACATGATTCGTATAAATCTATTACGGAAGCATTAACTCATGCAGGAGTAAAAAATGAAACATATATTGATATTAAATGGATTGATTCATGTATGATAAAAGAAAAAAATATAGAAAAGTATTTTAATGGAATTTCTGGAATTTTAGTTGCTCCTGGTTTTGGAAAAAAAGGAATAGAGGGAAAAATTCTTTCTGCAAAACATGCAAGAGAGAATAAAATTCCTTTTTTTGGGATCTGTTTGGGAATGCAAATAGCTGTAATAGAATTTGCTAGAAATGTATTAGGAATGAAAAAAGCAGAAAGCCATGAAACTAATCCATATTCTTCTTGTCCGGTTATTAGTTTAATGGAAAAACAAAAAAATATAACCCAAAAAGGCGGAACTATGCGTCTGGGAAATTGGAAATGTGTTCTCCTAAAAGGATCTAATATTTTTTCTATTTATGGTGGAAAAAGAGAAATTTTAGAGAGACATCGTCATAGATATGAATTTAATAATGAATATTTAGAAAGTTTTTCTAATGCTGGAATGAAAGCTGTTGGCATTAATCCTGAGACTGGGTTAGTAGAAGTTTTTGAATTAGAAAATCATATTTTTTTCTTAGGAGTTCAGTTTCATCCTGAATATAAAAGTACAGTAATCAATCCACATCCTTTATTTATTTCTTTTGTACAAGTTTCTAAGGGATATTTTTATAAAAAAAATAAAAAGTCTTCTTATGAAGAATAAAAATTTGGATTACAACTCTACTATTGGTTTATTTTTAATATTGTTAATATTGATAATTTTTACATATATAAATACAAAAAATTCATCATATTATAATAATGAAAATAAAGACAAAGAATTTTTTCTAAAAAATAGAAATAAAAAATATTCTTTTTCTGTAGAAAAAGAAGGAAAAAAAAAGAAAATAAAAAATTATTATTTAGAGAATAAAGTTTTAAAACTTAGAATTTCTAGTTTAGGAGGAATAATTGATGAAGTTTTTTTAAAAAAGTATAAAGCTTATGATTCTGTTCATTTTTTACATGAAAAAAATCTTTTTTTAATAAAAAATTCTAGTTTCTCATATAATATTCATTTTTATAAGAAAAATGGAGTTGTATTTGTTAATACAAAATATTTGTATTTTTTTCCTTTTTTAGTAAAAAAAAATAATAAAAATATCATTTTTACAATGAGATCTAAAAATCCGTATGGAAAAGGATTTATAGAATATGTGTATAAATTAGGATTAGAAAATAAATATGATGTTAAATTTTTTATAAGAACAATAGGAATACCTTTTTTAAAAAAAAGAGTTCTAATTAGTTTGGAACAAAATATTTTTTCTATAGAAAAGGATAGAAATTGGGAAAATGCTTATACTCAAGTTTATTATTCTACTAAAGATAAAAATTCTCATAAAGTTAAATATTTGTCTGAAAAAAACACAGAAGAAAAAACTTTATCTCATTTAGATTGGATTGCACATAAACAACAATTTTTCGCTACAATATTTTTTTCAGATAAACCTATAAAAAATGTTTTTCTTTGTTCTGAAAATTTTTTAGGTGGAAATTTTTTGAAAAAAATTCAATCATATTTGTCTTTAGATTTAAATGAAATAGAAAAAAAAGAGGAATTAAATTTTTGTTTTCATTTTTATTTTGGTCCTTTGGATTATTTCTTTTTGAAAAAATATGGAAAAGGAATTGAAAATATTATTCCATTTGGGTGGGGATTTATAAAATGGATTAATAAATATTTTTTTCTGATGATTTTTCAATTTTTAGAGAAAACAAATTTAAATTATGGAGTTATTATTATTTTAATGACTATTGTAGTAAAGTTAATTCTTTCTCCAGTGACTTATAAACAATATAAATTAAATGCTATGATGAAATTAATTCGTCCAGAAATAGATGAGTTAAATAATAAATTTAAAAATTCTGATCCTTTTAAAAAACAGAAAGCAATGATGGATCTCTATAAAAAAGTAGGAATTAATCCTATGTCTGGATGTCTTTCCACATTGTTGCAAATTCCTATTTTTTATTCTTTATTTAAATTTTTTCCTACTTTGATTAATCTTAGAGGAAAATCTTTTTTATGGGTAGATGATCTTACTTCATATGATTCTATTTTTGAATTACCTTTTTTTATTCCGTTTTATGGAAATCATGTAAGTTTACTTACTTTGTTATATTCTTTAGCTTTTTTAGTTTATACAAAATTGAGTAATAATGGATCTACTCAGAACAATAGCAATAGTAGTAGCAGTTCTGGTTCTATTCCTGATATGCGTTTTATATTATATATTATGCCTATAATTATGTTATTATTTATAAATAGCTATGCTTCTGGTCTTTCTCTTTATTATTTTACATCTAATATGATTAATATTGGATTAATATTTTTTATTAAAAAATTCCTATTAGACGAAAAAAAAATTCTTTATAAAATACAAGAAAACAAAAAAAAACCAAAAAAACGTAATTATTGGGAATCAAGAATTAAAGAAATAAAATCAGGAAAAACTTAAAAGAGTTGTATTTCTTTTTGAGAGAAAAAAGATAATTTTTTGCATTTATTATTTTCTATTATCACTATTATCAAATGACCTTGTTTTGTAATATTTTGAATTATTCCATGAATAATTGTTTTTTTTACATAAAAAAAAGATATTTTGTTTTTTCTATAAAGATGGTTAATGTAATAATTTCGTATTATTTTTTCTCCATAAGGACTGTTTGTAAGAAGTGAATATTCTTTTTGAATAGAATAAATTATGTCATAAAAAAGCTTTTTTAAGTTAAAATCTCTATGAAAAATTTTTTTTAAAGAAGAAGCTTTTAATTTTTTATCGAATTGTATCTGATTAACATTTAATCCTATTCCTATAATACTAGTATGTATTTTTTTGTAAAAAATAGTATTTTCAATTAATATTCCACCTATTTTTTCATTTATTAAAATAATATCGTTGGGCCATTTGATCCAAATATAAGAACTAGGAATAATACTAGGACTATAATTTTTAGGATTTTTTATTTTATAAAGAGTATTGTTTATTAATGTTTTATGTATTGCATTACTTACAAGTAAGTTAATAAGATATCCTTTTTCAATAGATAAATTGATTGATTTTAAAATAATGCTAAAAGTTAGATTTTTTCCTTTTTCTACATACCAATAAGTATTTCCGACTCCTTTTCCATGAGTTTGATTGATCGCATAAACAATAGTCCAGTTTGGAAACATTGAAATATTTTTTTTTGCATATTGATTAGTAGAATCAATTTCTTTTAAGAAGATTAAATATATATTCCAAATGAACTTTTTCAAGATATTTTATAATTAAAAATTTAACTTCTTTAAAGTGAAAATCTTATTTTTGTTTTTGAAATTAAAAAAAAAATTAAATAATTAGATAATTTTTTACAAAAAAAATTTTCATTTTGCTATTAAACAATATTATTATAGAAGGAATTCAAATGGTAAAAGGTCATGATATTTCTATTATTGATCTGAGAAACAAAACAAATTTTATTTGTGATTATTTTATTATTTGTAATGGAGAATCTCAAAGTCAAGTTTGTGCTATATCTAGATCTATAGAAAATAGGACAATTGAAAAATTACAGGAAAAACCTTGGCATGTAGAAGGGATAAAGAATGGAGAATGGATATTAATAGATTATGTCTCTATTGTGGTCCATATTTTTCAAAAAAAGGTAAGATTGTATTATGACATAGAAAGTCTTTGGAATTCAAAAAAAATGAAGGATCCTAATTAATTATGATAAATAAAAAAGTAAAGAGCAAAAATAATTTTTTTTGGGTATATGTAATTATACTGGCTATATTTTTTGGAATATTTTTCTTTAAATCTTCTTTTTCCAATCCTAAAAAAATAGATCAAGATACTTTTTTTGATATTCTTTCAAGAGGAGAAATAGATAAAATTATTGTAAAACATAGAGAAATTGTACATGTTTATTTAAAAAAAGAATTTTTATCTCATAATTCTAATGAATTAAACGATAATAATCCCTTCATTCCTAATGATGATTTGAGTCAAAGATTTGTAACAACAGGACATTCTTTGAAATATGAATTTGAAATAGGAGATTTACAATTTTTTCAGAAAAAATTTGAAGAATATAAGAAAAAATATAATTTAGATACTATTATAGATTTTAAAAATCAACAAGAATATACTATAACAAAATTCTTCTTTGATTATGGGATATTTTTTATATTATTAATAATATTTTGGTTTTTTGTATTTCGTAAAATAGGAGCTACTGGAGGAGGTCCAGGTGGACAAATATTTAATATTGGAAAATCTAGAGCAAAATTATTTGATGAAAATGATAATGTAAAAATTACATTTAAAGATGTGGCTGGTTTAGAAGGAGCTAAAGAAGAAGTACAGGAGATTGTAGAGTTTTTAAAGAATCCTTATAAGTATACTAAGTTAGGAGGAAAAATCCCAAAAGGTGCTCTTTTAATAGGACCTCCTGGAACTGGAAAAACATTATTAGCAAAAGCTGTTGCTGGAGAAGCACAAGTTCCTTTTTTTTCTTTATCTGGTTCTGATTTTGTGGAAATGTTTGTAGGAGTAGGAGCTTCAAGAGTGAGAGATTTGTTTGAAAAAGCTAAAGAAAAATCTCCGTGTATAATATTTATTGATGAAATTGATGCTATAGGAAGAGCTAGAGGGAAAAGTAATATTGCTGGATCTAATGATGAAAGAGAAAATACTCTTAATCAATTACTTACAGAAATGGATGGATTTGGAACTCATACTAATGTAATTGTTTTAGCTGCTACAAATAGATCAGACATATTAGATAAAGCTTTACTTCGTCCTGGTCGTTTTGATAGAACTATATTAGTAGATCCTCCTGAATTAAATGAAAGAAAAGAAATTTTCCGTGTTCATCTTCATAGACTTATTCTTTCTGATAAAATTGATACTGATTTCTTGGCAAGACAAACTCCAGGATTTAGTGGAGCAGATATTGCAAATGTTTGTAATGAGTCTGCACTTATAGCTGCAAGAAAAAATAGATCTAAAATAGAAAATCAAGATTTTTTAGATGCTATTGATCGTATTATAGGTGGATTAGAAAAAAAAAATAAAATTATAAAACCAAATGAAAAAAGACGTATAGCTTATCATGAAGCAGGACATGCAACAATAAGTTGGTTATTAGAACATGCAGCTCCTTTAGTTAAAGTTACTATTGTTCCAAGAGGAAGATCTTTAGGATCTGCATGGTACCTTCCAGAAGAAAGACAATTGACAACACCAGAACAGATGAAAGACGAAATATGTACTTTATTGGCTGGTAGATCTGCAGAAGAAATTATTTTTAAAAATGTTTCTACAGGAGCATTGAACGATTTAGAAAGAGTTACGAAACAAGCACAATCTATGGTAGCTATTTTTGGATTAAATGATAGAATTGGAAATATTTCTTATTATGATTCTACAGGACAGAATGAATTTTCTTTTTCTAAACCTTATAGTGAAAAAACTGCACAAATTATAGATGAAGAAATATCTAAAATTATCGCTGAGCAATATCAAAGAGCAAAAAATATATTGAAAAATAATGAGAAAGAACTATCTATGCTTGCTAATGAGCTTTTAGAAAAAGAAGTTCTTTTTAGAGAAGATTTGAAAAGAATTTTTGGAAAAGCTCCTTTTTCTGATGATCTAGAGGATATGTTTATAAATGATAATAGTAGTAGTAGTAATAATTCTAATAAAGAAAATAAGAATTGATTTTTTTAATTAGTTTTTATTCTAAAACTTACTTAACTATTTATTACAATATCTATTGTCATAATGTTATGTAGAATGTTTAAAAAATAAATATGAATAAAAAAATATGTAAGGAAAAATATTTTGATTTTTTAATCAGATTTTTTACTGGATTTTTATTTATTTTTTTAATTGTTTTTTCAATTGAAAAAGGAGATAAGTTTTTTAGAATAGTTATGATGATATTATCTTTTTTTTGTTTATTTGAATTTTTGACTATATCTAAAACTAATAAAACTTTAATCAAAGTTGCATCGTTCTTTTTTTTATTTGTAATACTTGCAGATATTTTTATGAGAAAAGGATTAATTTTATACATTATATGTTTTATTCCTTATTCTACAATATTTTTTATTATTCAATTATTGAATAAAACTTCTTCTCATGAGGAGAAAATAACGCAAATGAATCATCTAATTTTAGGGTTGGTATATATTATAGTTCCTTTTTATTTAGCCTCCTATATGTATTCTCTTGTGGGAAAGGAATTAGTTTTGGGAACATTTATTTTAATATGGACAAATGATTCTCTATCCTATTTAATAGGGAAAAAATGGGGAAAAAGAAAAATAGCTAGATTTATATCTCCTAAAAAATCTATAGAAGGATTTATTGGAGGTTTGCTTTTTTGTTTGATTTCTGGAATCTTTTTGTATAATGCATGGGGAAAAAAATATTGGTTTATTCTTTCTTTTATTGTTCCTATTTTTGCATCTATTGGAGATTTAGTAGAATCTACTATAAAAAGATCTTATGGTGTAAAAAATTCAGGAATATGGTTTCCTGGACATGGAGGTTTTTTAGACAGATTAGATAGTTTTATATTTGTGATTCCAATTATAGCGACTTTAGTAGTTAGTATTCATTTTTTTGATTGAAACAAAATGATCATTCACAAAGAAGGAATTTCATTTTTGACATATACATTGATAATAATTTTTTTTGTAATTTTTATTTCTATTTTTTTATTCTCTAGATTGATTAATCTTTTTATCTCTGTATTTTTAATCACTATATATATTTTTTTTATTTTCTTTTTTAGAAATCCAAAAAGGAATTTTCATGAAAAAAATGATGATGATAAAAACAAGGAAAAAGAAATAGTTTCTCCTGCTGATGGAAAGATTGTAAATATTCAGAAAGTTTTCGAAAATGAATTCATTAAAAAATATTGTATATGTGTTTCTATTTTCATGTCTCCTTTTGATGTTCATGTCAACAGATTTCCAACTTCCGGAAAAGTTATTTATGTAAAATATCATCCAGGAAAATACATCATAGCTTGGTTCAAAAAAGCATCATTAAATAATGAACGAACAACAACTGTTATAGAGACGAAAAAAAAACAAAAAATATTATTTAGACAAATAGCTGGTTTTTTAGCTCGTCGTATTAGTATTTATGCTAAAAAAGGAATCTTTGCAAGAAAGGGAGAAGAATTTGGATTTATCAAATTCGGATCCAGAGTCGATATTTATTTACCATTAAATTCCACTATTCTTATCAAATCCGGAGAAAAAGTTATTGGGGGCGAAACTAAAATTTCTATTATTCCATAATTTACTTGCTCCCTTTTTTTATTTTCTCATTTTATTTCTTCATAATCAACATCTTGTACATTTTCGTTTCCTTTATTATTTTTTTCTTCATTATTTTTTTTGTTAGAAAAATTATTTTTTTGATTATCTTTTTTTACTTCATAAAGTTCTTGAGAAGCATTAGTCCATGCTTCATTTAATTTTTTCATACAACTATCAATAGTTGTAAAATCCTTTTTGTTGTAAGCATTCTTTAATTCTTTTAGAGATTCTTCTATATTCTTTTTATTAGATTCAGATAATTTATTTCCATAATCTTTTAACTGTTTTTCAGATTTAAAAATCTGACTATCAGCTGTATTTAATTTATTGATTTCTTCTTTAATTTTTTCATCTTTTTGAGCATTTTCTTTCGCTTCTTTTTTCATTTTTTCAATTTCTTCTTGATTTAATCCTGAAGATGTTTCAATTCGAATAGATTGTTCTTTTCCTGTCCCTTTATCTTTTGCTGAAACATGAAGAATTCCATTAGCATCAATATCAAAAATAACTTCTATTTGAGGAGTTCCTCTAGGTGCTGGAGGAATATCAACTAAATCAAATCTCCCTATTTCTTTGTTATCATTAAACATAGATCTTTCTCCTTGTCCTACTCTTATAGTTACTGCTGATTGATTATCCGATGCTGTAGAAAATATTTCAGATTTTTTGGTAGGAATAGTAGTGTTTGAATCAATAAGTTTAGTAAAAACACCTCCTAAAGTTTCAATTCCTAAGGATAAAGGTGTCACATCAAGTAATAGTACATTTTGGACATCTCCTGTCAAAACACCCCCTTGTATAGCTGCTCCAATAGCTACTACTTCATCTGGATTAACTCCTTTAGATGGTTTTTTTTTGAAAAAATTTTCAACACTTTCTTGAACCTTTGGAATTCTTGTAGATCCTCCAACTAAAATGACTTCATCTATATCTTTTGTTGTTAATCCTGCATCATTTAAAGCTTTGGAACAAGGATTTATGGAACGATGTATTAAATTTTCAGATAATTGTTCAAATTTTGCGCGAGTAAGAGTAATGACTAAATGTTTTGGGCCTGATTCTGTGGCTGTAATATATGGTAAATTGATTTCTGTTTGTGTAGAAGATGATAATTCTATTTTAGCTTTTTCGGAAGTTTCTTTTAAACGTTGTAATGCCATAGGATCTTTTCTAAGATCTATTCCTTCTTTAGATTTAAATTCATTTGCAAAGTAATCTATTATTATTTGATCAAAATTATCTCCTCCTAAATGAGTATCTCCATTTGTGGAAAGGACTTCAAAAACACCATCTCCTAACTCTAAAATAGAAACATCAAAAGTTCCACCACCTAAATCATATACAACTATTTTTTTATTTTGTTTGCTTTTATCTAGTCCGTATGCTAATGCTGCTGCTGTGGGTTCATTAATAATTCTTTCTACTTTCAATCCTGATATTTCTCCTGCTTCTTTCGTTGCTTGTCTTTGTGCATCATTGAAATATGCAGGAACAGTAATAACTGCTCGATTCACTTTTTCTCCTAAATAATCTTCAGCAGTTTTTTTCATTTTCTGAAGGATCATAGCAGATATTTCTTGAGGAGCATATAATCTTTTTTCTATATCTACTCTTGGAGTATTATTTCCTCCTTTTACAACTTTATAAGGAATATGTCTTAATTCTTCTGAAACTTCAGAATATGATCTTCCCATAAAACGTTTAATTGAAAAAATAGTTTTTTGTGGATTTGTTACAGCTTGTCTTTTTGCCGGATCTCCTATTTTTCTTTCTCCACCGTCTACAAAAGCAACAATAGAAGGAGTTGTTCTTTTTCCTTCAGAATTTGGGATAACAACGGGATCATTTATTTCCATCACAGCTACACAAGAATTTGTAGTTCCTAAATCTATACCTATAATTTTACTCATTTTTTTATTACGTTTTTTTTCATATAATCAATCATTGAAATAATATCCAATCATTATGCCATAATGAAAATAAATCTATTGAAGATGACAATAAAATTCTTCTTTCTCTATAAGAAAAAAAAAGTTTAGTTTTTTTATGACAAAAAGTCATTATTTTCTATTTTTTTTTGAAAATTATTTATCTTAAGCTTAAGTAATGAAAAAATAATGGACCCATTAAGTTTTAAAACTCTTTCAAAAAAAAAAGGTATTTCCAAAATGTGGATTATAATGGATGCAAAAAATCAATATCTTGGAAGATTTTCTTCTCAAGTAGCTTCAATTATTAGAGGAAAACATAAATCTGATTTTTCCCCACACATGGATTGCGGAGATCATGTTATTGTTATTAATTCTAATAAAATAAAACTTTCTGGAAAAAAATGGAATAAAAAAAAATATATTCGTCATACTGGGTTTCCAGGTGGAAAAAAAATAATTTCTGTTAAAAATCTTTTTCAGAAAGATTCTAGAAAATTGATATTTAAAGCAGTCAAAGGAATGCTTCCTAAAAATCGTTTGGGAAGAAAAATTATCAAAAATCTTCATGTTTACCACGAAGAAAAACATAAACATCAATCTCAAAATCCCATAAAAAAATAATGATTATTCATTCTATAGGAAGAAGAAAAAGATCTTTAGCACGTGTGTATTTAAAATCTGGAAACGGTAAAATTTTAATTAATTCCAAAAATTATATTGAATATTTTTCAAAAAACACTTATAGTAAAATTTTATATCCTCTTAAGATTATAAATCAAAATCAACTTAATCAGTTTGATATTATTATTAAAGTTAATGGGGGAGGATTCAATGGTCAAGCAGAAGCAATTCGTCTTGCCATATCTCGTGCATTTTGTAAAGTAGACTTAAAAAATAGAAAAATATTGAAATCTAATGGATTGTTAACACGTGATTCTAGAGAAGTAGAAAGAAAAAAATTTGGACAAAAAAAAGCAAGAAAAAAATATCAATTTTCAAAACGTTAAAAAAATTAATTGATAAAAAAAATTTGAAAAACTCAAATGGAAATAAAAACTCAAGATTTATTAAAAGCAGGAGTTCATTTTGGACATATTGCAAGAAAATGGAATCCAAAAATGCGACCTTTTATTTTTATGAAAAAAAGTGGAATTCATATTATAGATTTATCAAAAACAATAATTAAATTAAAAGAAGCTTGTAGTGGAATAAGAAAAATTGTTTCTATTGGAAGAAAAATTTTGTTAGTTGGAACAAAAGCTCAAGCAAGAGAAAAGATATCCTTTTATGCAAAAAAAGTAAATATGCCTTCTGTGACAGAAAGATGGTTAGGAGGATTACTAACAAATTTTACCACTATTCGAAAATCTATAAAAAAGATGAATAATATAGAAAAAATGAAAAAAAATGGAACATTTAATACATTATCTAAAAAAGAAAGATTATTAATTAATAGATTATATGAAAAGTTATATAAAAATTTGGGGAGTATTTCTTCTATGAATCATCTTCCAGGTGGTATTTTTTTAGTAGATCCATATAAAGAAAAAATAGCTTTGTCAGAAGCGATTAAATTGAATATACCTGTTTTTGCAATGGTAGATACAAATACAGATCCAAATGAAATAAAGTATCCGATTCCATCTAATGATGATTCTTCCAAATCTATTAATGTTATTTTACAATTTATTACAGAAGCAATTCAACAAGGTCTTTGTACGAAAAAAGAACATGAAGAAAAAAAAAATAACGAAAAATAGTTATGAAAATCTCTTCTGATAAAGTAATGAAACTTAGAAAAAGAACTGGAGTTGGAATAATGGATTGTAAAAAAGCTTTAATAAAATCAAATGGAAATTTTGATGATGCTGTTAATTTTTTAAGAAAAAAAGGAAAAAAAATAGCTATAAACCGTTCTTCATTTGAGATGAAAGAAGGAGGAGTTCTTTCTTCTATTAGTGAAGATCAGACTTTTGGAACAATTGTAGGATTAAGTTGTGAAACAGATTTTCTTTCTAAAAGTTCCATATTTTTAAATTTTTTAAAAGAATTATCAATTCATTCATTATTTCATAATAACAAACAAGAATTTTTATCTAGTTCTATTTTTCCATATAATAAAAGTGTTAAAGATATAATACATGAAAAAATAAGTGTTGTAGGAGAGTTATTGGAACTAAAAATTTTTGAAAGGATAGATTCTCCTTTTGTAAAAGATTATACTCATATTAATAATAAAATTGCAACCCTAGTTGGCTTTTCTTCTAAAGAAGGGATTGATGATTCAATTGCTAAAAATATAGCAATGCATATCACAGCTATGAACCCAATAGCTATAGATGAAAACGGAATTCCAGATTCTTTGATGAAAAAAGAAATTGATATTATTCGATATCAAGTAGAAAATGATAAAAAAACAAATGCTGTCATTTCTGATAAAATAGTTCAAGGGAAACTAAATAAATTTATATTAGAAAATACACTAATTCATCAAAATTTTATAAAAAACAACAAAATAACTGTTCAGGAGTATCTAAATGGATTCAATAAAAATTTAAAAATTCTTCTTTACAAAAGAAGAACTCTTTCAGAGTTTTCTGAAAAAAAAAGAAAATAAAATAAGTAAAGTAGAGTCAAAAAAATTTGGTTTTTTTTTATGAAAAAATTAATATTAATTATATTGGATGGATGGGGAATTACTTCTTGTAAAAAGAGTTCTGCTATTTATCAAGCATATACTCCTTTTATTGATTCTTGTTATTTTAACTATCCTTTTAGTCAATTACATGCTTCTGGTTTATTTGTAGGACTTCCAGAAGGACAGATGGGAAATTCAGAAGTTGGTCATATGAATTTAGGATCTGGACAAAGGATTATCCAAAATTTAGAAAAAATAAATAATTCTATTAAGAAAGGAGTTTTTCAAAAAAAAGTCAGTTCTATTTTTGACTATGTAGTTTGTTCTGGTAAAAAAATTCATTTTATTGGTTTATTATCTGATGGAGGTGTTCATTCACATATAAATCATCTTTTTCATTTGCTAAAAATAGCACATACTAAAAAAGTAAAAAATGTTTTTGTACATGCATTTACAGATGGACGCGACACTTCTCCAAAAAATGGAATTTTTTATATTCAAAACCTTTTTCAGGTTATGAAACAAACTGTTGGGCAGTTATCTTCTGTTATTGGAAGATATTATTCTATGGATCGTGATAAAAAATGGGAAAGAACTAAAATAGCATATGATGCTATGGTCCATTCAAAAGGAAATTATAGTAATAATATTATTCAATCAATTGAAAAATTATATAGTAAAAAAATAACGGATGAGTTTTTACCTCCTTTAATAAGAGTTGATGATTTTGGAAATCCTATTTCTAGAATAGAAGAAGGAGATGTTGTTTTTTGTTTTAATTTCCGTTCAGATAGATCTAGACAAATTACGGAATATTTAACAAATTATTTTGATGATAATAATGACGTAACAAAAAAAAATACTATAAATAAAAAAAGAAAAAAACTTAATTTATATTATGTGACTATGACTTGTTATAATCCTAAATATAAAAAAAATGTTTATGTTCTTTTTGAAAGAAAAAATTTATTAAATACTTTAGGAGAAGTATTAGAAAAAGAAAATAAAAAACAAATTCGCATTGCTGAAACGGAAAAATATCCACATGTTACTTTCTTTTTTTCAGGAGGACGTGAAGCTCCTTTTAATGGAGAGACTAGAATTTTATGTCAATCTCCCAAAGTATCTACTTACGATTTAAAACCTGAAATGAGTGCTGAAAAAATTGTAAATCAGATAATTCCAATATTGAGAAAAAAAGAAGCGGATTTTATATGTTTAAATTTTGCTAATCCAGATATGGTAGGACATACTGGTAAAATGAAAGAAACTATAAAAGCTTGTGAATTTGTTGATAAATGTGTTCAAATTTGTTCTAAAGAAGCCATAAAAAGTTCATATACAGTTATTATAGTTGGAGATCATGGAAATGCAGATTACATGATAAATTCTGATAAAACTCCTAATACTTCTCATACAAATTCTTTGGTTCCTTTTTTTCTTTTAAATGATGCATTAAAAATGAAAAAAAATATTTTAAAAAAAGAAGCTATTTTATCAGATGTTGCTCCTACTATACTTCAGTTGATGAATTTACCTAAACCTTATAATATGACTGGAAATTCTATTTTAATAAAAAAAAATGATCCACTTAAAAACTATTGAGGAAATAATTTTAATAAAAAAAAGCGCATTTTTAGCTTCAAAAACATTAGGAATGTTAGCTGGAGAAGTTAAACCTGGAGTTAATACACTTTATTTAGATAAACTTGCTGAAAATTATATAAGAGATCACGGTGGAACTCCAGCTTTTTTAGGATTATATAATTTTCCAAATACTTTATGTGTTTCTCCTAATTATCAAGTAGTTCATGGAGTTCCTAATAAAAATCCTTTGTCTGAAGGAGATATCTTATCTATAGATTGTGGAGTATATATGAATGGTTTTTATGGAGAACATGCTTATACTTTTGAAGTAGGAAAAGTATCAAATACCGTAAAAAAATTTCTTGATTGTTCTAAAAAATCTCTCTACATTGGAATATCTAAGTGCAAACATGGAAATCATGTTGGAGATATTGGATTTTCTATACAATCTTGTGTAGAAAATCATGGATATAATGTCGTAAAAGATCTTGTAGGTCATGGATTAGGAAAAAAAATGCATGAAGATCCACAAATTCCTAATTTTGGAAAAAAAGGAAAAGGTTTGGAATTAAAAGAAGGTTTTGTTCTTTCTATAGAACCTATGGTTAATAAAGGATCTGCGGAAGTTTCTTTTCATAAAGATGGATGGACTGTGACGACATTAGATAAATCTATTTCTGCTCATTTTGAGCACAATGTAGCTATTGTTGATGGATTACCATGCTTACTTTCTACTTTCCGTTATATTTACGAAAAACTTCATATCCAATCTTTGGAAGAAGAACCCTTTCAAAATGAAAAAATTTATATAGATCATTTTTAATGCTATTTTAATTTTTTTTTTTTTATATTGTTTTTTCTGATTGAAAAAAAATAAAATGCCTACAATACAACAATTAATTAGAAAAGGAAGAACATCTGTTTCTAAAAAAAGAAAATCTATAGCATTAGGGTTTTGTCCTCAAAAAAGAGGTGTTTGTACACGTGTATATACTACTACACCTAAAAAACCAAATTCTGCTATGAGAAAAGTAGCTCGTGTTCGTTTTACAAATGGAAAAGAAGTTATCAGTTATATTACTGGAGAAGGTCATAATCTTCAAGAACATTCTATAGTATTAGTAAAAGGAGGAAGAGTAAAAGATTTACCTGGAGTGAAATATAAAATAGTACGAGGAGCTCGTGATACAGCTGGAGTAAATGGAAGAAAAAAAAGTAGAAGTAAATATGGAGCTAAAATTCAAAAAAAAAAATAATTGAAAAATAACGATTATCATTCTTACTACTAAGACAATGAGAAAAGTTAAAAAGAAAATAAAAATATATTTTCCAGATCCTAAGTTTAATGATACTTTGGTCACACGTTTTGTGAATCATTTAATGAAAAATGGAAAAAAAAATTTAGCATATAAAATATTTTATGATGCTATTAAAAAAATAGAAAAAATTAAAGGGGAAAAAGAGGAGAGATCTGCATTAGAAATATGGAAAGAAGGATTAAAAAATGTAATGCCTCATGTAGAAGTTAGAAATCGTCGTATGGGAGGATCTAATATCCAAATTCCTATTTCTATTTCATCTAGTAGTAAAATAACAAAAGCAATGAAATTACTTATATCTTGTGCTTCCATTAGAAAAAATGAGAAGACAATGGCACATAAATTAGCTTGTGAAATATTAGATGCTTTTAAAGAACAAGGTGAAGCGATCAAAAGAAAAGAAAATATTCATAAAATGGCTGAAGCTAATAAAGCATTCTCGCATTTTAGATTTTAAATTATGGCAAAGAATTTAAGGTATACAAGAAATATTGGAATCGCAGCGCATATTGATGCAGGAAAAACTACTACTACAGAAAGAATTTTATTTTATACAGGAATAAATCACAAAATAGGAGAAGTTCATGATGGAGCTGCCACTATGGATTGGATGCTACAAGAACAAGAACGTGGAATTACTATTACGTCAGCAGCAACATGTTGCGAATGGACATATAAAAAAAATAAATATCAAATTAATATTATTGATACTCCGGGACATGTTGATTTTACAGTTGAAGTAGAAAGATCCATGAGAGTTTTAGATGGAATGGTTGTTTTATTTAGTGCAGTAGATGGAGTAGAACCTCAATCAGAAACGGTATGGAGACAAGCAGATAAATATCATATTCCTAGAATTGCATTTGTAAATAAAATGGATAGACAAGGTGCTGATTTTTTAGATGTTTGTTTACAAATACAAAAAATGTTAGGAGCAAATTCTGTTCCTTTACAGATCCCTATTGGATCTGGAGAGAATTTTATAGGAGTAGTGGATTTAATATCCAATAAAGCTATTGTATGGGATGATAGTAATTATGGAATGACATATAAAGAAGTTCCTGTTCCATATAAGATGAAAAATATAGTAAATGATTATCATCATAAATTGATTGAATCGTTATCTGAACATGATGATACAATTATGGAAAAATTTTTGTATGATAATTCTTCTCTATCTGAAGAAGATATAATTTCTTCTTTGCATAAGAATACAATAAAAATGAAAGTAATTCCTATTTTATGTGGTTCTTCTTTTAAAAATAAAGGAGTTCAAGCAATGTTAGATGCTATTTGTCGTTATTTACCTTCTCCTCTTGAAGTTAAAAATATTGTGGGAATTAATCCTATTAATCAAATGAAAGTTACTAGAAAACCTAGTGATAATGAGCCATTTTCTGCTTTAGCTTTTAAAATAGCTAGTGATCCTTTTGTAGGACGTTTGGCATTTTTTAGAGTTTATTCTGGAAAAATAAATTCAGGATCATATAGTTTTAACACAAGATCAGGAAATAAAGAACGAATTTCTAGAATATATCAAATGCATGCTAATAAACAAAATCCTATTTCAGAAATAGGAGCTGGAGATATTGCCGCTGTTGTAGGATTTAAAGATATTAAAACAGGTGATACATTATGTGATGAAAAATTTCCAATTTTGTTAGAAGATATTTCTTTTCCTGATCCAGTAATAGGGATAGCCATAGAACCAAAATTGAAATCAGATATAGATAGAATGAGTTTTGCTTTATCTAAATTGATGGAAGAAGATCCTACTTTTCAGGTTCGTACAGATAATTATACCGGTCAAATTATTATTTCTGGTATGGGAGAATTGCATTTGGAAATTATTTTGGATCGTATGAAAAGAGAATTTAAAGTTGAAGTTAATCAAGGAAATCCACAAGTTGAATATAAAGAGGCATTAAAAAATTCAGTGGAACATAGGGAAGTTTATAAAAAACAAACAGGAGGAAAAGGAAAATTTGCAGATATACTTTTTAGATTAGAACCGGGAAAAAACAAAGGATCTGGTTTAGAATTTGTTAACAAAATAAAAGGAGGGAACATCCCTAAAGAGTTTATTCCTTCCATAAAAAAAGGATGTCAAGAAATGATGAAAAGTGGTCCTTTATCTGGATATGAAATAGATAGTGCAAAAATAACCATATTAGATGGTTCTTATCATCCTGTTGATTCTGATCAATTATCTTTTGAAATAGCAGGAAAACTTGGATTCAAAAAAGCAGCAAAAAAAACTAAACCTATTTTGCTAGAACCAATAATGAAGTTGGAAGTTATCATTCCAGAGGAAAATATGGGAGACATTATAGGAGATTTGAATCGTAGAAGAGGAATTGTTCAAAATATGATAAATCGTAGTAGTAGTCATCATACTAACAACAATAATATTAAAGTTATTCAAGCTTTAGTTCCTTTATCAGAAATATTTGGATATGTTACTACATTACGTACTTTTTCTTCTGGAAGAGGAACATCTTCTATGGAATTTTCTCATTATGAAGAAGTTCCGTTAAATATCACCAATAGTATTATTGGAATTGAAAAGAATTCATTACATGATAAAAAAAAGTCAAGAAAATAATCAATAATTCATTATTATGGGGCATAATATAAAAATTAAATTAAAATCTTATGATTATAATTTATTAGATAAATCTGCAGAGAGAATTGTTAATTCTGTTCTTCCAACTGGAGTTGTTTTAAATGGGCCAGTTCCTTTACCTACAGAAAAAAAAGTGTTTACAGTATTACGTTCCCCTCATGTAAATAAAAAATCAAGAGAACAGTTTTTATTACCCACTCATAAAAGACTTTTACAAATTCATAATGCTTCCTCTAAAACAGTAGATGCTTTGATGAAATTAGAATTGCCTAGTGGAGTAGAAGCGGAAATAAAAGTATAAAATATAAAACAAAAAATAAAATGTTTGGAGGAATAGGGATAAATCTTGGAATGACAAATCTTTTCTCTGAAACAGGAGAAAGTCTTCCATGTACAATTGTAAAAATAGGACCATGTTATGTTGTTCAAATAAAAACTATAGAAAAAGATGGTTATTGTTCAGTTCAATTAGGAATGATTGATAAAAAAGAAAAAAAAACAACTAAATCTTTACAAGGTCATTTTAAAAAAGCAGGAATTCTTCCAAAAAGGAAATTACTAGAATTTAGAGGGGATTTTTCTTCTAATTTTAAATTAGGAGATAAAATAGATGCGAGTTTTTTTGAAGAAGGAGAATTAATAAATATAAAAGGAATTTCTAAAGGTAAAGGATTTCAGGGAGTAGTAAAAAGACATAATTTTTCAGGAGTAGGAGAAAGAAGTCATGGACAACATAATCGTTTGAGAGCTCCTGGATCAATAGGAGCAGGTTCTGACCCTTCACGTGTTTTTAAAGGCAAAAAAATGGCTGGAAGAATGGGAGGAAAAAATGTTACTATTAAAAATTTAAAAATATTAAAAATAGACATTGATCAAAATATTTTGATTATAAAGGGATCTGTTCCAGGAAATAAAAATTCATATTTAATGATAAAAAAAAATGGAACTAAAAATTTTAGATATACAAGGAAATGATACAAATAGAAAAGTGAAAATAGATAATTCTTTTTTCTTTTTTGGAAAGAATTATTCTTATGATCATTCTATTTATTTAGAAATAAAAAGGTTTTTATCCGCACAACGTCAAGGAACACATAAATCAAAAGAAAGAGGAGAATTATCTGGAAGTACAAGAAAATTGCATAGACAAAAAGGAACTGGAGGATCTAGAAAAGGAGATATTAAAAATCCTATATTTAGAGGAGGAGGAAGGGTTTTTGGTCCACGTCCAAAACGTTATTTTTTTAAATTAAATAATTTAACTAAAAAATTGGTTAAAAGATATATTATTGGATCCAAATTAAAAACAAATAAAGTAAAAATAATAGAGGATATAAAATTGGAAATTCCAAAAACTAAATTGATATTAAAAATGTTAAGTTCTTTTCAATTAAAAGATAAAAAGTTATTGATGGTAATTGGAAAATATAATAAAAATTTATATTTATCTTCTAGGAATTTGAAGAATTTTCAGTTATTAACTATAGATGAGTTAAATAGTTATTCTTTATTAAATTCTTTATATGTTTTTTTCTCTGAAAACTCTATAAATAAAATACATGGTTTTTGTTTTTGAAATTGATAAAAAAAAAGTATAAAAAGTTATGATTTTTCTAATTAAGCCTTTTATTACAGATAAATCTTCCATTTATAAAATGAATAATTGTTATATTTTTTCTGTTTCTATTAATTGGAATAAAACAGAAATAAAAAAAAAAATAAATGAAATATTTGGGTTTTCTGTAAAAAAAATTAGAACTATGATTTATCCTAAAAAAAATAAATCTAAATATACAAAAAAAGGGGTTTTATATGGAAAAACTAATAGAATAAAAAAAGTTATTATTCAATTAAAAGAAAATCAAATAATTGATTTTTTTGAAAATCAAAAAAAAGATTAATACAATGTCTATTAAAAAATTAAAACCTGTAACTCCAGGTCAAAGATTTAAAATTGTAAATAAATTTGATCAAATTACTGTTTCTTCTCCTGAAAAATATTTGTCAAAAGGAAAATGCAAATCTGGAGGAAGAAATAATTATGGAAAAATGACTATGCGTTATTTTGGAGGTGGACATAAAAAAAAATATAGAATTATTGATTTTAAAAGAAGAAAATTTGGAATATCTGCTATTGTAAAATCTATAGAGTATGATCCTAATAGATCTTCTTTTATTTCTTTAATTCATTATAAAAATGGAGAAAAAAGCTATATTATTGCTATGAATGGATTCAAAATAGGACAAGAAATTATTTCTGGATCTAAAATTCCCTTTAAAATAGGAAATTCCACTTTTTTAAGTGAAATTCCTTTAGGAACTAACATTTCTTGTATAGAAACTAAACCTGGACAAGGTGCTAAAATAGCTAGAAGTGCAGGATCTTATGCTCAATTATTTGCAAAAGATGGAAAATATGCAACTATAAAATTTCCTTCTGGAGAAATAAAAATGGTTCTGATTAATTGTATGGCAACTATTGGAATTGTTTCTAATCCTGATCATCAATTGGAGATATATGGAAAAGCAGGTAAAAACCGTCATTTAGGAAGAAGGCCTAGAACTAGAGGAGTTGCGATGAATCCTGTAGATCATCCAATGGGAGGAGGTGAAGGAAAAGCATCTGGAGGAATTCCTAGAAGTAGAAAAGGGTTTCCTTCTAAAGGATTTAGAACACGTTCTAGAAAAAAGTATTCAAATAAATATATTTTACAAAGAAGAAAAAAATAATATTGTTATGGCTAGATCTTTAAAAAAAGGTCCATATGTATCTCATAAATTATATAGTAAAGTTTTAAAAAATATAAAATCTGAAAAAAAAACTGTTATTAAAACATGGTCAAGACCATCAACTATTTTACCAGATTTTGTTGGACAAACTTTTGCAGTTCATAATGGAAAACAATTTATTAACGTCTATATTACAGAGAACATGATTGGACATAAATTAGGTGAATTTGCTCCTACACGTACTTTTAGAGGACATTCTGGATCTAAAAATAAATTAAAAGTAAAAAATTAAGTTTTAGTTTTGTTTTAATGAAGAACACAAAAAATAATATTGTTTCTGCTTCTTTAAATGGAATTCGTAACTCTCCAAGAAAAATAAGATTGGTGATAAATCTAATTAGATATAAAAATGTACAAGAAGCTTTAGATTTGTTGAGATACAGTTCTAAATGTAAAATTTCTATTTATATAATAAAATTAATTCTTTCTTTGTTATCCAATTGGAATAAGAAATACATAGAAAAATCTATGAGAGATGTTCCTAAGAATTTGTTGTCTTCTTTGTATATCAAAGATATTAGAGTTAATCAAGGAAAAACGTTGAAAAGATTGAGACCTGTTCCTCAAGGGAGAGGTCATAGAATTAGAAAAAGATCAAGTAATGTTGTTATTTATTTAGATAAAAAAATAGAAAACTAAGATAAATGATCTTAAATTTATAAAAAGATAAATAGATTAAATAAAAAAAATGATATGGGGCAAAAAACAAATCCAATTGTGAATCGTTTGGGGATTATTATGGGATGGCAATCTAGTTGGTGTAACAATTATAAAGATAGAATACAAGAAGACTTTAAGGTAAGGAGATATATAGAAGCACGGTTTCCAAAAGGAATTATTTCTAGAATTTTTATAGAAAGAACTTTAAAGTTTATAACCATTACTATTAGAACTTCAAGACCTGCTCTTGTTATAGGAAAGAGAGGAGATGAAGTGGATACAGTTAGAAAAGAATTAAAAAAATTGACTAAAAAAGAAGTTCAGATAAATATATCTGAAGTCAAACGTCCTGAATTAGATGCTCCCTTAGTTGCTAAAGGATTAGTTAGACAATTAGAAAATAGAATTTCTTATAAAAAAGCAATAAAATTATCAATTCTTTCTGCAATAAGAATGAATGCTCAAGGAATAAAAATACAAATGTCTGGTCGTTTAAATGGAGTAGAAATGGCAAGATGTGAATCTTATAAAGAAGGTAGAATTTCTCTCGGAACTTTTCGTGCAGATGTGGATTATCATATGGAAGTAGCTCATACTGTTTATGGAAGTATAGGAGTTAAAGTTTGGATTATGAAAGGAGAAATTTATGGAAAAAGAGAATTGTTTCCGTTATTATTAGGAATACAAAAAAAACAACGTAGTAGATCTTCTTATCATAAGAATAGTAGCAATAGTAATAGAAAAAAAAGATTCTAAATTATTATGTTACAACCAAAAAAAACAAAGTATAAAAAAAAACAAAAAGGACGTATACGTGGAAATTCTACAAAAGGAATTTTTCTTTCAAGAGGATTATATGGAATAAAAGCTTTGGAAGGAGCATGGATTACGTCTAGACAATTGGAGTCAGCTCGTGTGGCTGCTACAAGATATATGAAAAGGGAAGGAAAATTATGGATAAATGTTTTTCCAGATAAACCTGCTACAAAAAAACCACAAGAAGTTCGTATGGGAAAAGGAAAAGGTCCTGTTGAATTTTGGGTTTCTGTAGTGAAACCTGGAAGGATTTTATTTGAAGTAGATGGAGTTTCTATGGAAGTAGCTAAAGAAGCATTAAGATTAGCTGCTCAAAAACTTCCTATAAAAATGAAATTTGTTTTTTATAAACAATAGAAATTAAATTAAGATGAAAATATGAAATATTCAGAATTTTCTTTAGAAGAAATTATAAAAAATATAAAAATTAAAGAAAATAATCTTCAAAAAATGAAAATGTATCATCCTATAATAGAAAAAAAAAAAAATCCTATAGAAATTAGAATGTTAAGAAGAGATATTGCGAGATTAAAAACAGAATTTAATAAAAGAAAAATAGATAATGATAAAAAAAAATAATAAAGAAGATTTTAGCAGTAGAAATGTTAGAAAACAAAGAAAAGGAATAGTATTAAGTGATAAAATGAACAAAACTATTGTTGTTTATGAAATAAAAAAAGTAAAACATAAATATTATGGAAAAAGTATTTTGAAGAAAAAAAAATATATGGTTCATGATGAAAAAAACATTTCTAAAAAAGGAGATTATGTGAGTATTATGGAAACACGTCCTATAAGCAAAAAAAAATGTTGGAGATTAGTTTCAATTTTATGAATAAAAATTTTTAATTTGTATGTTACAACAAGAATCTATGTGTAAAGTATCAGATAATACAGGAGCCAAAGAAGTATTAGTTATTAGAGTATTAGGTGGTACAAAAAAAAGATATGCTTCATTAGGAGATTCTATAGTTGTTACTGTTAAATCGGCTATTTCAGGCGGAAATATTGTAAAAAAAGGTCAAGTTTTTAAAGCTGTAGTTATAAGAACAAAAAAAAAGGTAAGGAGGAAAGATGGATCATATATCAGTTTTGATGATAATGCTTGTGTTCTTATTAATCCTTCAGGAGAAATGATGGGAACTAGAGTTTTCGGGCCAGTTGCTAGAGAATTGAGAGATAAAGAGTATATGAAAATTATTTCTTTAGCACAAGAAGTTTTATGAAATATTAATTTTTTTTTTATGATAAAAAAAGGAGATAAAGTTTCTATTTTATCGGGAAATTATAAGGGGAATACAGGAATTGTATTAAAAGTTTTTCCTAAAAAAAACAAAGCTATTGTCCAAGGAATAAACATAATTAAAAAACATACAAAACCTACTGTAGAAAAACCTAAAGGAGGTATTTTAAAAAAAGAATTGCCTATTCATTTATCCAAATTGAAAAAAGAAAAAGAATGAAGTTTCTAAATAAATTAAAAAAATTGTATAAAAATGAAATTATTCCTTCTTTGGTTAAAAAATTTGGATATCGTTCTATTATGGAAGTTCCTAGGTTAAAGAAAATTGTTCTTCATCAAGGAGTTGGATCTTCTGTTTCATTTGATAAGAAAATGATAGATCATTCTATGAATGAAATAACTACTATTGTAGGACAAAAAGCTATTTTTTGTTATTCAAAACATGATGAATCTGGATTTAAACTTAGAAAAGGAATGCCTATAGGAGTGAAAGTTACTTTGCGAAGAACAAGAATGTATGAATTTTTAGAAAGGTTGATTAACATTTCTTTACCTAGAGTAAGAGATTTTATTGGAGTGAAAATAAGTAGTTTTGATGGATATGGAAATTATAACATGGGAATTTATGAACAAGTGATTTTTCCTGAAATTGATATTGATCAAATAAAAAAAAATATGGGGATGAATATTACATTTGTAACATCTGCCAAAAGTGATATGGAAGCTAAATATCTTTTATCTTATTTTGGAATACCGTTTATAAAAAAAACATAAATAAAATGGCTAAAGAATCTGTAAAAGCAAGACAAAAAAAAAGAGAAAAAATAGTTTTGAAATATGCAAATAAACGTAAGTTTCTAAAGGATTCCAAAAATTATGAACTTCTTCAAAAGTTACCTAGGGATGCATCTCCAGTACGTCTAAGAAACAGATGTTCTATTACGGGAAGATGTAGAGGGTACATGCGTCAGTTTGGAATATCTAGAATTGTTTTTAGGGATATGGTTTCTCAAGGGCTTATTCCTGGAGTAAAAAAAGCAAGTTGGTGATTTATGATAATTATTAGAATTTTTTTTCTATGAATAGAGATCCTGTTTCTGATTTTTTAACTAGCATTAGAAATGCTTGTTTTGCAAAACATAAGCTTTTAGAAAGTCCATCTTCTAAATTGAAAAAGGAAATTACTAAAGTTTTATTTGAAAATGGATATATATTGGATTATAAATTAGAAACAAAAAAAAATAGAGAGTTTATAAAGATCGCTTTAAAATATTACCAAAAAAAAGTGTCTGTTATACAACAAATAATTAGAATAAGCAAACCAGGATTAAGAAAATATTCTAAATGCAAAAATTTTCCTCGTGTATTAAATGGGTTGGGAATAGCCATTATTTCTACATCTTATGGAATAATGACGGATAAACAAGCAAGAATAAAAAAATTAGGAGGAGAAGTATTGTGTTATGTATATTGAAATGATAAAAAAAAATATATGTCTAGAATTGGAAATAATCCAATACATTTTCCTGAAAATGTAGAAATAAAAATTTTAAATAATGAAATTTTTATTAAAGGAAAATTAGGATCTTTAGATTTAAAAATTTCTGATAAAATCAAATTAGTTTTTCATGAGAAAAATAGAAAATTAGTTTTAACTAGAAAAAAAGAAGATAAAAAATCTAAATCTTTACATGGTTTATATCGTGTATTAATTAATAATATGGTAATAGGTGTTTCTAAAGGATTTAAAAAAGAATTAGAATTAGTAGGAATTGGATATAGAGTTTCTAGTAATGGAGGAATATTAGAATTAAATTTAGGATTTTCTCATAACATTATGATGAAGATTCCTAAAGAAATTCTTATAGAAACAAAAATAGAAAAAGGAAAAAACCCTATTCTTATTTTAAAATCTTATGATAAACAACTTTTAGGAATGATTGCGGCTAAAATTAAATCATTTAGAAAACCAGAACCTTATAAAGGAAAAGGAGTTCGATATTTAAAAGAAGATATTCGTAGAAAAACAGGGAAATCTGCTTAAATTTTATGAATTTAATAATCATATTTATATTCTGATGAAAAAAAATAAAAAAATTAAGGAAAAAAAATTCAGAAAGGTTTTTGGGAATTCTAATATTCCTAGAATATCCGTTTTTAGAAGTAATAAATCTATATATGTGCAAATGATAGATGATAACTATGGAAAAACTTTAGTTTCATCTTCTTCAAAAGAAAAAATTTTTCAAAAAGAAAAAAAAACAAAAATGGAATTATCTTATGAAGTAGGAAAACTTTTAGGGGAAAAAGCAAAAATCTTAAATATAAGAAAAGCTGTTTTTGACAGAGGAAGATATTTTTATCATGGAAGAATCAAATCTTTAGCAGAAGGAATTAGAAAAATGGGATTAAAGTTTTAAAAAAAATATTATTTTTTTTATTTTATTTATGGAAAGGAAAAAAAAAATAAAAAATATAGCAGCAGAATTAAGAGAAAAATTAGTGGGAGTTACTAGAGTTTGTAAAGTAACAAAAGGAAGAAGGTATTTTAGTTTTAGTGCTATTGTAATTAAAGGAAATGAAAAAGGAATGGTTGGATACGGATTTGGAAAATCTAAAGAAGCTCCTGATGCTATTCATAAAGCAGGAGAAAAAGCAAGAAAAAGTTTATGTAAGGTTTGTGTATCAAATGGAACTATTTCTCATGAACAAGAAGCCAAATATGGAGGGGCACATATATTGATAAAACCAGCTTCTGATGGAACTGGAATTATTGCAGGAGGGACTTTAAGAGCTGTTCTTGAAGCTGCAGGGATAAAAAATATTTTATCAAAATCTAAGGGATCGTCTAATCCTCATAATGTTATTAAAGCAACAATTAAAGCGTTAAGTCTTATAAGAAATGTACAAACAATTGCAAAGCAAAGAGGAATTTCTATTAAAAAAGTATATAATGGATAAAATTTTATTTTTTTATGATGTTAAATTCTTTAAAACCAAATAAAAAATCAAAGAAAAAGAAGTTAAGATTAGGAAGAGGACAAGGATCTGGAAAAGGAGGAACTTGTGGAAGGGGACATAAAGGAGCAAAATCTCGTTCTGGTTATTCTAGAAAATTTGGATTTGAAGGAGGTCAGATGCCTCTACAAAGACGTATTCCTAAATACGGATTTAATAAAAAGAAAAAGAAAAAAAAATATTCTTGTATTAATTTGGAAACGTTGCAAAATTTGGTAGATAGAAAAAAAATATCTGAAAAAAATATTATAGATAAAGAAATTTTAGTAAAAAAGAATTTTCTTCGTAAGAATGAATCTCTGAAAATTTTAGGAAAAGGAAAGTTGTTATCTCCACTAAAAATTCGCGCGTCTAAATTTAGTAAGAAAGCTATTCTTTCTATAAAGAAAGTAGGTGGAGATGTTTTACTATGCAAGTAAAAATAAAATATGAACAATTTTTTAATTACGTTTTATAATATTTGGAATGCAAAAGAATTACGTAAAAAAATAATAATAACTTTAAGTTTTCTATTAATATATCGTTTTGGAGCATATATTCCTATTCCTGGAATTAATCCTTTAGGAATTAGTGATTTTTTAAAAAATTTTAATTCAGGATCTAAAGGTCTTATGCAAATTCTTTCTTCTTTTACTGGAGGAGCTTTCAATCGTGCTTCTGTTTTATCACTTGGAATTATGCCTTATATATCAGCTTCTATTATCATTCAACTAATGTGTATTGTAATTCCTTATTTACAAAGGTTACAAAAAGATGGAGAAAGTGGGAGAAAACAGATTGGTCTTATGACAAGATGGTTAACTTTAGGTTTATGTTTAATACAAGCTCCTGTTTATCTTATTTCTCTAACACAACAATTTATTCCATTTTCATATTCTGTTTTATTAAATACTTATCTTATTAACATAAGTACTTTTTATGGAAAAACTTTATTTTGGTCAATTGGAATTATAGTATTAACATCTGGAACTTTATTTACTATGTGGCTAGGTGATAAAATCACAGATAAAGGAATAGGAAATGGAGTTTCTTTAATTATTATGTCTGGAATTGTAGCTCGTTTTCCAGATGCTATTTCCAAAGAAATACTTTCTAAAGTAAAAATTGGAAATAGAGGATTTGTTATTTTGTTTTTTGAGTTTTTATTATGGTTATTGGTTATTCTTTTTTCTATTCTTATTATACAAGCAATTAGAAAAATTCCTGTACAATATGTTTCACATTATAAATCTTTTAGTTCTAGTTTTTCTAATTCTATTCAAAAAAGACATCAGTATATTCCATTAAAAATGACTGCTGCAGGAGTTATGCCTATAATATTTTCTCAGGCAATTATTCTTTTTCCATTAACTTTTTCTGATTATTTTCAAAATGAAAAAATAAGAAATTTTTTTCATCTTTTTAAAGATATTTATGGATTTTGGTATAACTTAGCTTTTTTTTTATTAGTAATAATTTTCACTTTTTTTTATACAGCTATTACTATTCCAGTAAATCAAATGGCGGATGATTTAAAAAGAAATGGAGGACATATTCCAAAAATAAAACCTGGAAAAGAAACTGCAGAATATATAGATCATGTTTTATCTAATATAACCATTCCTGGATCTGTTCTTTTAGCCATTATTGCAATATTACCATCGATAGCTTATCGTAGTATAGGAATTACTCAAAGTTTTGCATTATTTTATGGAGGAACTTCATTACTAATTGTAGTAGGAGTTATTTTAGATCTTATACAACAAGTTGATATATATTTATTGAATTATTATTATGATGGACTGATGATGATGAGAATTAAAAATAGAAACAACAATAAATTTATATATAATAAATAGCAGTAATAATCATACTACTAATATCTATATAATATAAAATAAAAATAATTAAAAATTGTTAATTTTTATTTGTTTTTTTTTTATATTTATTGTTTGATAGAAAAAAAATTCAAAAACTTTTTTGTTTATGGCTAAACAGAAGCATATTGAAGTGGATGGAACTATTATTGAATCATCACCAAATGCAATGTTTCGTGTTGAATTAGAAAATGGATGTATTGTAAAAGCTCATATTTCTGGAAAAATGAGAATGCATTATATTAAAATATTGCCAGGAGATAAAGTAAGATTGGAAATGTCTTCCTATGATTTAGAAAGAGGAAGAATTACATATAGATATTAAATCAATATAAAAAAAAATAATTATGAAAGTAAGAGCTTCTTTAAAAAAAAGAACTGATAATTGTAAAATTATTCTTCGTAAAGGACGTTTGCGTATTATCAATAAAAAAAATCCAAGATTTAAACAAAAACAAGGATAATAAGTAAAGTAGAAATATAATTTTTATTTTTTATTTGAAAATTGAAAGGATTTTATGTTTTATGATTTAAAAAATATTTTAACATAGTTTTTTCCTATGGCTAGAATTTCTGGTGTAGATATTCCAAAATACAAAAGAGGTGTTATAGGTCTTACCTATTTATATGGAATAGGGAGGAGTTTATCAAAAAAAATACTGTCTCATGTTGGAATTGATGAAAATAAAAAAGTAATGGATTGGTCGGATGAAGAGATTAGTAATCTTAGAAAATATATATCAACTAATATCACAATTGAAGGAGAATTAAGGTCAGAAACTCAGTTAAATATTAAAAGATTAACAGATATTGGATGTTATATAGGAATTAGACATAGAAAGTGTTTACCCTTAAGAGGTCAAAAAACTAAAAATAATTGTAGAACTAGAAAAGGAAAAAGAAAAACTGTAGCTAATAAAAAGAAATCAGTAAAATAATTTTTAATGGGAAAATCATCATCATTTGTAAAAAAAAAGAAATCAGTTGTAGTAGATTCATTTGGAGAAGCTCATATCCAATCTACATTTAATAATATTATTATTACTTTAACAAACAAAAAAGGTGATGTTATTACTTGGTCTTCTGCTGGAAAAATGAATTTTAAAGGATCCAAAAAAAATACTCCTTATGCAGCTCAAATGGCAGCAGAAAATGTAGCAAAGGAAGGACTAAATGCTGGAATAAAGAAAGTAGAAGTTAAAGTTAAAGGGCCAGGATCTGGTAGAGATGCGGCAATAAGGGCATTAAGTAATTCTGGTCTTGTAGTAACATTAATAAAAGATATTACTCCATTACCCCATAATGGATGTCGTCCTCCTAAAAGGAGAAGAGTTTAATTCAATTTTTTTTTATTTCTTTATGGCAAGATATATAGGACCAAAAACTAAAATATCCAGAAAATTTGGAGAATGTATATATGGAGAAGACAAATATTTTGAAAGGAGAAAATATCCATCTGGTGAACATGGAAATAATAGAAGAAGAGGAAAACGTTCTGAATATTTTATACAATTATTAGAAAAACAAAAAGCAAAATATACTTATGGAATATTAGAACGTCAGTTTGAAAAATTATTTTTAGAAGCTTCAAGAAAAAAAGGAGTCACAGGGGAATTATTGTTACAAGCATGTGAATCTCGTCTTGATAATGTTTTTTTCAGATTGAAATTTGCTCCTTCTAGATCTTCTGCACGTCAAATCATCTCTCATAGACATGTTATGGTAAATGGAAAAATTGTTAATATTCCATCTTTTAGATTAAAACCTGGAGATAAAATTGAAATTTCAGAAAAGTCGAAAAAACATCCCGTTATATTAGAATCAATAAAAAAAAAGGTGGAAGGAACGTTAGTAGAATGGTTAGTTTTAGATGAGAAAAATCTGTTTGGAATATTTAGAATGATTCCAAAAAGATCTCAAATTCCAGAAAATATCAAAGAACAGCTAATTGTTGAATTGTATTCAAAATAATATAAATTTTTATGGCTATTCTAGATTTTGTTAAACCTGATCGGATTACAACATCCGAATTTTCTGATTATAAAGGTATTTTTCACTTAAAACCTTTAGAGCCTGGTTACGGACTCACATTAGGAAATGCATTAAGAAGAGTCCTTTTAGGTTCCTTAAAAGGATTAGCAGTTACTTCTATTAGGATCAAAGGAGTGAAATATGAATTTACTACTATAGAAGGAGTCGTTGAAGACGTTACTGAAATTGTTTTAAATTTTAAAAAAATTCGTTTGAAACGAAAAGTTTCTGGTATTTCTAAAGAAATAGTTAACGCGAATATTGATAGTTTTTGTGAACAAGTAACTGGAAAAATGCTAAACGAATTTATTTCTAGTTTTCAAATTTTGAATACTGATTTAATAATTTGTAATAAAAATAATAATATTCCATTAGAAATAAGTTTTACTATAGAAGAAGGAAGAGGATATGTTCCCGCAGAAGAAAACAAAAAAAATAATGATTTAATTGATACTATTCCTATAGATTCTATTTATACTCCTATTAAAAATGTAAAATATACAATAGAAAATTGTCGTGTAGGTCAAAAAACGGATTTTGAAAATCTTTTATTGGAAATAAAAACAGATGGATCTATTTGTCCTAAATATGCTTTAATGGAAGCTTCTAAAATATTAATACAGTATTTCTCTATTTTTTCTTACGAAAAAATCGGAAAAAAAGAAAATGAAAAAATTCATAAAGAAAAGAAATATGATGAGGAATATTTGAGAATGCGTACTTTATTAAAATCCAAATTGAGTGAAATGAATTTATCTGTTCGTACAAAAAATTGTTTAAAATCTGCCTCTATAAAAACTATAGCTGATTTGGTTCGTTGTACAAGAAGTAATATGTTAAAAATGAGGAATTTTGGAAAAAAATCATTAGAAGAGTTAGAAACTCAAATGAAAGAAAAAGGATTATCATTTGGAATGGATATATCTAATTTTAAATTAAAAAAATAGATTGTATTTGTTGTCCAATTAATTCGATAACAATGAATCATAAAAAAAGAAATAATCATTTAAGTAGAAAGTTTGGACATAGAAAATCTATGCTTTCTAATATGTCTTCTTCTTTAATTAAAAAGAAAAGAATTTTTACAACTTTAGCCAAAGCTAAAGCATTAAGAAAATATATAGAACCAATTATCACTAAATCTAAAATAAATACAACTCATTCAAAAAGAAATATCTTTTCATTATTAAGAGATAAAATAGCTGTATCGGAACTTTTTAAAAATACTTTTGAAAAAGTACGAGCACGTTCTGGTGGATATACAAGAATTATAAAAGTTGGATTTCGTTTGGGAGATATGTCTAAATATTCTATGATTGAATTAGTAGATTTTAATAATTTTTATCGTGATAATGATAAAAAAAATATAATAAAATCTGTAAGACGTAGTAGAAATAAAAAAAATAATAAGAAGAATAAAAATAATCATGAGCAAAATTAAAAGTATTAAAGCGAGACAAATATTAGATTCAAGAGGAAATCCTACTGTAGAAGTCGATGTTATTACTCATAATAATATATTGGGACGTGCGTCTGTTCCATCTGGTATTTCAAAAGGAAAAGAAGAGGCAGTTGAATTACGTGATGAAGGAGAGTCTTTTTTTTTAGGAAAAGGAGTTTTTAAAGCTGTTCAAAATGTTAATAAAATTATTGCACCTGAATTAATTGGAAAATCTGTTCTAAACCAAGAAGATATTGATCGTCTAATGTTAGATTTGGATGGGACTAAAAATAAAAAAAGATTAGGAGCTAATGCTCTTTTAGGAATCTCTTTAGCTGTAACAAAAGCAGCTTCAGAAGAATTAAAACTTCCCCTTTACAAATATATGGGAGGAATTTCTTCAAATATTTTACCAGTTCCTTTAATAAATATTATAAATGGAGGAAAACATTCGGACTCTTCTATTCCTTTTCAAGAATTTATGATTATTCCTATAAAAGCAAAAAATTTTTTTGAAGCTATTCAAATGAGTCATAAAGTTTTTTATTCTTTAAAGGACATTTTGTATAAAAAAGGATTATCTACGAATCTTGGTGATGAAGGAGGATTTTCTCCAAATTTTAGTAAGATAGAAGATATTTTAGACAATATTTTAGAGGCTATACATAAATCAGGCTATGAACCATATGATCATATAGGATTAGCTTTAGATTGTGCAGCTTCTGAATTCTATCAAGATAACCAGTACAATTATTCCAAATTTGAAAAAAAAAAAGAAAGGAAAATAAAGAAATCTAAGGAAGAGCATGTAAATTACTTATCATATTTAATCAAAAGATATCCAATTCTATCTATTGAAGATGGAATGGATCAAAATGATTGGGAAGGATGGAAATTATTAACTCATGAAATTGGAAAAGAAATTCAATTAGTAGGAGATGATCTTTTTGTAACACAAGTAGAAAAATTAAATAGAGGAATAAAAGAAAAGATTGCAAATTCAATTCTGATAAAAGTAAATCAAGTAGGAACGCTTACAGAAACAATAAATACTATAAACTTAGCTAAAAAAAATAAATATAACAGCATTATTTCTCACCGTTCAGGTGAGACAGAAGACCCTTTTATAGCAGATCTTTCAGTAGCTTTTAATACTGGACAAATTAAAACAGGTTCTATCAGCCGTTCTGAACGTACTTCAAAATATAATCAACTATTTCGTATTGAAGAAATGCTTGGAAATAATTCTTATTATCCAGGATGGATTTTTCCATGAAAAAAAAATTGAAATTTATTTAATTATTAATTGACATTTTTTATAAAAAAAATGGAGGATAAATTTTGTTACAAGGAACCAATGAAATAATGTTAATATTAGTTTTTATCATTGGATATTTATTTATTACTCTTGAGAATATCTTATTCTTAAATAAGGTTGTTCCATCTCTTATTATGGCTTCTGTTTGTTGGTCTTTAATCATGTTTTGTAATCTTCCTGTTTTTGAATTGAACCATAAAAATTTGATTCCTTGGAACAATTCTAAAAATCATTTATTATTACTTCATTTAGGAAAAGCATCTGAAATTATTTTTTTTCTTATTGGAGCAATGTCTATTATTTCTATAATAGATGTTTTTTCTGGATTTGAATCTTTGAAAGAATTATTTTCAAATAATACAAAAAGAAAATTTTTGTGGATAATGACTTTTTTATCCTTTGTATTATCTGCAATAATAGATAATCTTACAGCAACCATTGTAATGGTTTCTCTTTTACGAAAAATTATTTCTGATTATAAAGATCGTTTATATTATTTGGGTTTTGTTATTATATCTGCTAATGCAGGAGGAGTATGGTCTCCTATTGGAGATATCACTACAACAATGTTGTGGATTTCTAATAAAGTTACTACTGTAAGACTTATCAAAGAAATATTTATTCCATCTTTTTTATGTATGTTTTCCTCTACTATAATAGGTTCTCAAATGTCTATTTTTAATGGATTTGTTCAAGTGAAAAAATCTGATTTATCTAAATCAGATTTGAAGAAAGGTTTTCTTATGTTAAATATAGGTTTGCTACTAATGTTATTGGTTCCTCTTTTTAAAACTATAACAGGAGTTCCACCATATATGGGAATGATGTTTTCTCTTGGAATATTTTGTATAGTAATAACTATTCTGAATAAAGGTTTTTCTATAGATGAAGTTTTTAGAAAAATAGACATATCTAGTGTTTTATTTTTTTTAGGAATATTGCTTTCCGTTTCAGCATTGGAATCTTTAGGAGTTTTATATAATTTATCTCAATGGATTAAAAAAATAGTTTTTACATGGAAATTAACAACATTTATATTTGGTTTTATTTCTTCTATTATAGATAACGTTCCATTGGTAGCAGCGACTATAGCTATGTTTTCTTACCCTATTGATCATGAATTTTGGCATTTTATCGCATATGTTTCTGGAGCGGGAGGAAGTCTTTTTATTATAGGATCTGCTTCTGGAGTTGCAGCTATGGGAATGGAAAAAATAGATTTTTTATGGTATCTAAAAAAAATTAGTTGGTTAGCTTTGATAGGTTATTTATCAGGATTTTTTTTCTTATTAGTAAAAAACTTTTTTTTATAAAAATTTTCTATCAATTCTCCTCCTAGATATGAAAGGGGTAAAAAAATGGGAAAAATAATAATTTTAAACCAAAATGGAAATGAACAAAAATAAATATGAATTAATACAATAAAAAACAAAATAAATCCATTTAATACTGCATAAGCTTTCTTAGCTTTCCGTACAAAAAAAGCTGTTATTATTCCTCCTAAAAAAGGACTTAATGTATAGAAAAAAATTAGAATTATAAAAAATTTAGTTGGTGCATGAATAAAAACATCTTGCAAGTTTTTTAATGGAATCAATTGGATATTATTTATAAACCATTTTTTTACTAATTTAGTAGCAATAATAATTTCAGTTATGCTGACTATTATTCCTATGAATACTGAAAATATGTTTCTGAACATTACATGATTAAAAAAAGTATTTTTTTTGTTACTTTGTTATGAATTTTAATTTCAATTAATAATTTGTCAAGTTATGCATTATTGTACAGTAAATTGGATTCCGATTAAAGAATATGAAGATATTTTATTTCTATTTTGGAAAGGAATTTCCAAAATAGAAATAAATAGACCTCATTGTCATAATGCTTTTCGTGTAGAAACAGTTAAAGAAATGATTGATGCTATAGATATATGTCGTGATAGAAGAGATATTGATGTGTTGATTATAACAGGATCTGGAGAGAAATCTTTTTGTTCTGGAGGAGATCAAAAAACAAGAGGATTAGGAGGTTATTTAGGAAAAGATGGGATTCCAAGATTAAATATTTTAGATTTCTATAAAAGAATACGAGAGTTACCAAAACCTGTTATTGCTATGGTAAATGGTTTTGCTGTAGGAGGAGGACATGTTTTACATGTAGTTTGTGATTTGACTATTGCATCAGAAAATTCAATTTTTAGTCAAGTTGGTCCTAAAGTTGGATCTTTTGATGGTGGGTTTGGATGTTCTTATTTAGCACGTCATATTGGTCAAAAAAAAACAAGAGAAATGTGGTTTTTATGTAAAGAATATTCTGCTAAAGAAGCATTAAATATGGGGTTGATAAATAAAGTTGTTCCTAAAAAACAATTAGAAAAAGTTACCATAGAATGGTGTCAGATAATACAAAAAAGAAGTCCTATGTCTTTAAGAATGATTAAACGTTGTTTAAATGCAGAATTAGATGGACAACATGGATTGATGCAATTAGCAGGAGATGCTACTTTTATGTTTTATTTAATGGATGAATCTCAAGAAGGAAAAAATGCATTTTTAGAAAAAAGAAATCCGAATTTCAAAAAATTTTCTAAACTTTTAGAAAAAAAAAAGTTATAGTTATGAAATTAAAACACTGGTGTCAAGCGGCTCGTATTCATACTTTACCTTTATCTTTTTCTGGAATAACTTTAAGTTTTTTAATTTCTATATCTAGAGGATATACAAGTAGTTTTTTAACTTATTTTTTGTGTGTTATAACTGCATTATTTTTACAAATATTAGCAAATATTTCAAATGATTATGGAGATTTTATAAAAGGTGTTGATAATTGTAAAAGAATAGGTCCAATTCATACAATTCAAAGTGGTTTTATTTCATTATTAGAGATGAAAAAAGCAGTAAGTTTTTTTTCGATTTTATCTTTTCTTTCTGGTATATTGTTAATTTTTCAGGCCATTAATAAAATTAATATTTTCGTTTTTTTGTTTTATTTAATAGGAATTTTAATTTGTATATATAGTTCATTAAAATATTCTCTTGGTAAAAATCCTTATGGATATATAGTAGGAATGGGAGATTTGTTTGTTTTAATATTTTTTGGAATTGTTTCTGTAATGGGAAGTTATTTTTTATATACTCATACTTTGACTTTGCATAATATAGATATCTTATTTCTATCTTTATCTATAGGATTATTAAGTGTTGCTGTATTAAATATTAACAACATGAGAGATATAGATAATGATTGTGAAAATGGAAAATATACAATAGCAGGAGTATTGGGAATTAAATATGCAAAAAAATACCATATTTTTTCTATTTTAATTTCTTTATTTTTTGGAGGATGTTTTACTTATTTAAATTATAAAAGTTGTTTTCAATGGATTTATTTTATCTCTATTTTTCCTTTTTTTATAAAACATATTAATAAAGTTATTTGTATTTCAAATTCGAAAGATTTTAATTTAGAATTAAAAAAATTAGTTATAATAATTTTATTTTACTCTATGAGTATAGGGTTTGGAATTCTTTCTTATTAATTATAAATTATTTATTTAAAATACAAAGGAAACATGAAAATAACTTTTTTTACTCATAGTACATATTTATTAGAAATACATGGAATTTTTTTATTAGTAGATCCTTTTTTTTCCGAAAATCCTATGTTTAAGAAACATAATATTAATTGTAATAAATGGATAAATTTTTTTAAAAAAATAGATTATATTTTATTAACACATGCTCATTATGATCATGTTTGTGATACAGAATTTTTCGCTAAAAAATTTGAATCTTTAGTCATTTCAAATTATGAAATATCTAATTTTTTTGATAATAAAGGATTAAAAACGTATGGAATCAATTACGGATCTTTTATTTCTTTTCCATTTGGAAAATTAAAATATGTTTGGGCATCTCATTCTAGTGTTTTCAATGATGGAACTTATGGAGGAAATCCTGGAGGTTTTCTTTTACATACGGATCAAGGAAATGTTTATTTATCAGGAGATACTTCTCTTACATATGAAATGAAACTTATTCCTAGTTTTGGAAATTTGAAAATTTCTGTCCTCCCCATAGGAGGAGTTTATACAATGGATGTAGAAGAAGCCATAATCGCTTCTGATTTTTTGCAATGTAATAAGATTTTAGGAGTTCATTATAATACTTTTGAAACAATTCAAATAGATAAAAAAATAGCAAAAAATAAATTTTTTGAGACTAAAAAAGAACTATTTTTATTAAATATGGGAGAAACCATATGCATATAAAATCTACATTAAAAAAATGTAAATTTTTTTTTAAAAGAAAAGTCAAAAATTCAAGTAGAATTTTTGAATATAACGTTATTTGGTTTTTAGTTGTAAAAAAAGAAAATAAAATAGGAATTGGAGAATGTAATCCATTATTGGATCAATTTGCGTTTTATGACTTAAGAAATTACGAAAAAGAATTGCAGTTTCTTTCTGAAAAGATAAATTTTTTAAAAAAAACAGAGTCTTATTATTATTCTCAATTTATTTCATATTCATCTATTTTTTTCGGATTAGAACAAGTTTTTTTAAGTTTAAAAAATAAATTTCCAATTTTATATAATTCTGATTTTACTAATGGTAAATTAGGACTTCCTATAAATAGTTTAATTTGGTTAGATTCTTCAAAAGAATCAGAAACTAAACTTTTATTCAAAAAAATTGAAAAAGAAATTTTTAAAGGATTTTCGTTTATTAAAATGAAAATAGATTCAAAATCTTTTGATCATAAATATTCTCTTTTAAAGGAGATAAAAAAAAAATATCCAAATGTAAAAATACGTGTAGATGCAAATGGTACTTTTATAAGTAAAGAAAATGCTTTATATTGTATCAATAAATTATTCGATTTAGATATCGTTCATTATATAGAGCAACCTATTTTATCTGGAAATTGGAATGAGATGTCTTTTTTATGTAAGAATTCAAAATTGCCTGTGGCATTAGATGAAGAATTAGTAACAGTTTTTAATTTAGAATTAAAAAAAAAGTTATTAGATATTATTCGTCCTCATTATATTGTTATAAAGCCAAATATATGTGGAGGTTTTGTAGGGACAAAAGAATGGATATCAGAAGCTGAAAAAAGAAAAATAGGTTACTGTATTAGTTCTTCTTTGGAAAGTAATATAGGAATCAATGCTATTTCTCAATGGACCTTTAATATTTTTTTTAGAAAAAAAAATCATTATTCCATTGTTCATGGATTAAATACAGGATATTTTTATATTAATAATTTTGATTCTCCTTTAAAAGTGGAAAAAGGATATATTTGGTATGATCCTTTGCGAAAATGGAAGATAAAAAATCTTATTCAGATGATTTAGGAGGAATATGGATTGATTTTTCTTCAAGAAACATGTTCCCCCATTTGGTTTCTAGTAATCATCCTTTGTTTTTTTTTCAAAAATCAATTCTTTCTTTTTTAAAAAATTGGTATGACTGTAATCCAGTCTTAATTGGATTTACTTCTGGAACAACAGGAATTCCTAAGAAAATTTTTTTAAGAAAAAAATATATGGTAGAATGTGCAAAAGCAACAGTAGATTTTTTAGATTTAAAAAAAAATAAAATTAAAGGATTATTATGTTTGTCTTTAGATTATATAGCAGCAAAAATGTTCTTAGTCCGTTCACTGATATTTAAGTGGAATGTGTATTGTATTCCTCCATCATCTAATCCGTTAAAAAATATTGAAGAATCTTTTGATATTTCCTCAATGGTTCCAATACAAGTTTATTCATCTTTAACAAAATTAAAAATAGAAAAAATAAAGATTCTTTTAATAGGGGGAGGACCTGTTTCTATCGATTTAGAAAAAAAATTACAAAATATTTCAACTGTTTGTTATTCTACTTATGGAATGACAGAGACATTAGGTCATATTGCTTTAAAAAAAATTAATGGATTAGATAAATCTAATTGTTATCAAGCATTCAAAGATATTTCTATTAGTATAGATAAAAGAAACTGTTTAAAAATATTTTCTCCATATTGTATGGATTCTTTTATTCAAACAAATGATATTGTTCATATAATATCTAAACATAAATTCAATTGGATTGGGAGATATGATAATATTATTAATAGTGGAGGAATAAAAGTTTTTCCTGAATTAATAGAAAAAGATCTTTTTCCATTAATTCCTTATTATAAAAGATTTTTTGTCTCTTCAATTCCTGATAAGAAACTAGGGGAAAGAATTGTATTAGTTATTGAAAGCTTTCCTTTTTCTATTCAGATTCCAAAATATCTTTTTATAGGTAAAAAAAAATTTTTTAAGCCAAAACATATCTTTTTCGTAAAAAAATTTTCAGAAAATTCATTTGATAAATTTGATAGAAAGAAAATAATAAATGAACTAATTCATAAAAAAAAAGAAATTTAAATTTTTTTGATTTTTTTTTCGAAATGAAATTTTAATAAATGAAGAAAAGATTTTGTATCTAAAAAATTATTTTCTTTTTCTTTCTTAATGTCGTTGGAAATTCTTTTATGAACAAGTTTAAATAAATCTTTAGTCATTTTTCCAGATTCTATCACTTCTATACATGTTTGTTCTATTTTTTCAGAAAAAATTTTTAAATTTTGATTTTTATCTAAAAACGCACGATGTTTCAATCCTCGTGTCCAAGAAAAAATAGAAGCTATAGGATTTGTTGATGTTTTTTCTCCTTTTTTATACAATCTGTAATGTTTTGTTATAGTTCCATGAGCCGCTTCTGTTTCTAATGTTTTTCCATCTGTAGCTAATAATGTTGAAGTCATCATTCCTAATGAACCAAATCCTTGAGCGATTGCATCCGATTGTACATCCCCATCATAATTTTTGCATGCCCATACAAATCCTCCATTTGATTTAATTACATTTGCTACCATATCGTCAATTAAACGATGTTCATAAGTAATTTTAAGATCTTTAAATTTTGATTGAAATTCTTTTTCATACAAATATTGAAAAATATCTTTATATCTTCCGTCATATGTTTTTAGAATAGTATTCTTTGTGGAAAGAAATAGAGGCCATTTTTTATAAATAGAATAGTTAAAACAAGAACGAGCAAATTCACAGATAGACTTTTCCGTATTGTATATTCCCATGGCTATTCCTGGTCCTAAAAAACGGTGTATTTCATATTTTTGAATTTTATTTTTTTTGTTATCTGGAACAAAAGAGATATACAATTTTCCTTTTTCTTTAACAAGAAAATCTATTGCATTATATTGATCCGCATGTGCATGACGTGCTATGCATATAGGTTTTATCCAATTTGGAATCAAACGAGGAATATTTTTTACAATGATAGGTTCTCTAAATAGAGTTCCATCTATCATGTTTCGAATAGTTCCATTTGGAGATTTCCATATTTTTTTTAGATGAAATTCTTTCATTCTTTCTTTATCAGGGGTAATAGTCGCACATTTTATTCCTACATTATATTTTTTTATTGCATGAGCAGCATCTATAGTGACTTGATCATTTGTCAAATCTCTATTTTTTATTCCTAGATCAAAGTAGATAATTTTTATATCTAAATAAGGAAATATGAAATATTTTTTTATATATTTCCATATAACTTTAGCCATTTCATCTCCATCTATTTCCACTATAGGACTATTTACCTTTATTTTTTTCATCATTACAAATAATAAAAATAATCTATTAATATTACATGTTTTTTTTTAAAATATTAAGTGAATAAATTCTTATATTTGTTTTTTTGAAAAAAAAATACGTTTTCACTATTAATAGGAAAGGAAATGTGATATAATTTGTTTTTTTTAATTTATCACAACATGAAAAGTGATTTTTTGTCAAAAATTAGTTAAGTAAAAATGTCAATGTCAAATAAAAATTTTGCAACAAAATTATTTGAAAATAATAAAAAAGGAAAATTTTTTTTTCCCAAAAAAAAAATATCCGAAAAGTTTGTAGAAGACTTATTTCATATTCTTTTTACACCTGATAAAAATCTTTTAGAAAATGTTTCTTTTTTTAAAGAAAAATACAAAATTTTACAAAAGAAATTAGGTTCTATTTTTTTAGAATTAAATTTTGAAGAAAAAAATGCTGAAAAACTTTCGAAAATCTTTTTCAAAGAAATTCCACATATTTATCAAACATTGATTATGGATGCTAATGCAATATTAGAATTTGATCCTGCCGCAACTGTTATAGAAGAAATATTTTTATCTTATCCTGGGTTTTTTGCTACAGCATTATATAGAATTGCTCATCAATTTTGGATTCAAAAAATTCCTATTTTACCTAGAATAATAACAGAATATGCTCATAGTAAAACAGGAGTGGACATTCATGCTTCTGCAAAAATAGGAAAAGCTTTTGTCATAGATCATGGAACTGGAATTGTAATTGGATCCAGTACGAAAATAGGAAATAAAGTGAAAATATATCAAGGAGTTACTTTAGGAGCTATATATGTAGATAAAAAATTAGCAAATCAAAAACGTCATCCTACTATAGAAGATAAAGTAACTATTTATGCTGGAGCAACAATTTTAGGAGGAGAAACCGTTATTGGTCATGATAGTGTTCTTGGAGGAAATGTATGGGTTACGCGAAGTATTCCTCCTTTTTCCATAGTATATCAAAAAAGTGAAATAAAAATGAGGAATAATAGTCCTTTTCCTGATCCTATTAATTTTATGATATAAAAAAATAAAAATGAGAGTAGAAAGCATATTAAAAACTATTGGGAATACACCTCATGTCCATCTTCATCGTTTATTTCCTACTCATAAGGTATGGATAAAATTGGAAAAAAATAATCCTGGAGGGAGCATTAAAGATAGAATTGCATTATCTATGATTGAAGATGCAGAAAATAAAGGAATTATTAGAAAAGGAGATCTTATCATAGAACCTACTTCTGGAAATACAGGAGTGGGATTAGCGATGGTCTCTGCTGTGAAAGGTTATCGTCTTATTTTAGTGATGCCGGAGTCTATGAGTCTTGAAAGAAGAAAACTTTTTTCTATTTTTGGAGCAAAATTTGTTCTTACTCCGAGAGAAGAAGGAATGAGAGGAGCTATTAAAAAAGCAGAAGAGTTGATCAACTCTATTCCTAATTCTTGGATGCCAAGACAGTTTGACAATATTTCTAATCCAAATATTCATAAGGATACAACTGCGAAGGAAATTATTAATTCTTTTCCAGAAGGAATAGATTATTTGATTACGGGAGTCGGAACTGGAGGACATATAACTGGAGTAGCAGAAGTATTGAAAAAAAAATTTCCAACTATAAAAATTTTTTCTGTAGAACCAGTGGAATCTCCAGTTATATTTGGAGGAAAAAGTGGAACTCATTCTTTACAAGGGTTAGGAGCTGGATTTATTCCTTCTATTCTAAATGTTAAAATTTTAGATGGATCTCTTTTAGTATCTAAAGAAGAAGCATTTAATTTTGTGAGAAAAATAGCGATAAAGGAAGGAATTTTTGTAGGAATTTCTACAGGAGCTTCTCTTTCCGCTATAGAAAAACAACTTCCTAATATTTCTAATAATTCTATAATTCTTACATTTAATTATGATACTGGAGAAAGGTATTTATCAGTGGAAAATCTTTTTGAAGTTTAGAATAAATAAAAAATGTTTTTTTACAAGGGAAAAGAAAAAAATAGTGAAAAAGTAAATGGAATAATTTTAAATAATATTCTTTTAAATAAAGAAAAAGAAAAGAGAAAAAAATATTCTAAAGAATACCATCATATTGAAATATCAATGGATAAAAAATTGGATTATTCTCCGGGAGATTCTATAGCAATAATTGCTGAAAATTCTTTAGATGAAGTTTTTGATCTTATGGATTTTTTTCAAAAAAAAAATTTTTTTTTTGAAAAAAATGAAAAAGATGTGATGTTGAATTTATTTCAAAAACAATTGAATATAGTTTCTCTATCTCTAAACATGCTGAAAAAATATTCTTTTTTATCAGAAAAAATTGTTGTTCCTCTTAATAATGACGATAGAAATAGAAAATGGAATCTTATTGATCTTTTAAAAAAATTTCCTATCAAAAAAAAAATTCATTTGAGAGATTTGATTCAAATTATGGATCCTATAAAACCTAGATTGTATTCTATTTCTTCCTCTCCTATTGTTCACAATGATGAAATACATATTACAGTGTTACGTCATCGTTTTTTTCAAAAAAATGGAAAAAGAAAATATGGATTTTGTTCCAATTTTCTTTCTAAACTAAAAAAAGGAGATCCATTATCTTTTTTTGTTTGCAACAATCGCGTATTTAAATTACCAAAAGAATCAAATAAGGATATAATCCTCATTTGTTCTGGAACAGGGATCGCTCCTTTTCGTTCTTTTTTATATGAAAGAGAAGTTCATAAAAATTCTGGAAAAAATTGGCTTTTTTTTGGAAATCAACATTTTGAAACTGATTTTCTTTATAAAAAAGAAATTCAAAATTGGAAAAAAAATGGAGTACTCAATTATGTGAATCTTTCTTTTTCAAGAGATCAAGAGACAAAAGTTTATGTGCAAGATAAAATATGGGAAAATCGTGAAAAATTATTTTCATGGATAAAAAATGGTGCATATATATATATTTGTGGAAAAAAAAATCCTATGAGTATTGATGTAGAAAAAACACTATTCCGTATAACAAAAGAAAAATTAGGAGAATTTGATTCAAAAGTATTTATAAAAAAAATTAAAAAAGATGGACGTTATTTAAAAGATGTATATTGAAATTTTATTCAAAAAAAATTCAATTGAATTTTTTTTGAATAAAAAGAATTTTATCAACAATATTCTTAGCTATTTTATATTTTGATTCTTTTGTCCATCCAGCAATGTGTGGTGTTAATATCACTTTTTCAGAAAGAATAAGTTGTAAAAAATTTTTAGGAAGTTTTCTATCTCTAAAAAAATCTTCAAAAGAAGATTTTTCATATTCTAATACATCTAAACATGCTCCATATATTTTTCCATTTTTTAATGCACTAATTAAATGATCAGTAAGAACACATCCTCCACGAGAAGTGTTCACAAAATAAAAAGGCTTACAAAAATTTTTTATAAAATTTTTGTTTATCATTCCCTTTGTCTTCCTTGTATAAGGAACATGTAGACTAATTATATCAGATTTTGTAAAAATTGTTTTCATATCTACTTGCTTTGCATAACCATCTCCTACTTTTGGAAGAATATCGTAACATAAAGTTATAGTTTCAAATCCTGAAAGTTTTTTAGCAAAAGCTTTTCCCGTATTTCCATATCCAATAATTCCTATTGTTTTTCCCATTATCTCTTTTCCTATATTAGATTCTCTATTCCATTTTCCCATTCTAATTTCTTGATTAGAACGAATAACATTATTCATTAGACATAAAAGCATGGCTATAGCATGTTCTGCTACAGAATCTTTGTTTCCTTCTGGAGATGAAATTAATGTGATTCCTTTTTTTAAAGCATAATCTTTATCTATGTTTTCTATCCCGGATCCAACTCTAGCTATAAATTTTAAATTTATAGCTTTTTCAATAAATTTATTATCTATTATTAAACGACTTCTTAAAATAATCCCATCATATAAATAGATATTATTCATAATTTTTTCTATAGGATCATAATAGTTTTCATCACAAATAAATTCTTCCTTCCTTAGTTTAGAGACAATAAAAGGATGATTTTTGTCTAAAATCAATATTCTTTTTATCATAAGAACAATATAATCTAATTAAATAGAGATTTTATTTATCGTAATCTTTATTTTTTTCAGTATTTAAATTTTCATCAAAATTTATAATTTCTTCTTTTTCATTTTCTTTTTCATTTTCTTTTTCATTTTCTTTTTCATTTTCTTTTTCATTTTCTTTTTCATTTTCTTTTTCATTTTCTTTTTCATCAGAAAAATTTTCATTGCAATGATCCCAATGATATTGATAATTTTTTGGTTTATGAAAAAATAATTTTTCATGATAAATGAAACTCTTATTTTTATATAAGCTTTTCATATAATAGGCCCATATAGGTAATGCCATATTCGCTCCTTGTCCGAGTTTAATACTCTCAAAATGAGCAAATCTATCTTCCCATCCAACCCAAATTCCTGTAGTTAAATTAGGAATCATTCCTATAAACCATCCATCTGAATTATCATTACTTGTTCCAGTTTTTCCCGCTATATCCACTCCAAAAAGATTATATTTATTTAATAATCTTCTAGCGGTTCCATATTGTACTACTCCTTGCATTAATTTTAACATTATATATGCAACTTCTTCACTAAAGACTTGTCTTCTACTAATATCTATATGATCTTTTATCAATTTTCCGTATCCATCTTCTATTTTAACTAAAATACTAGGTTTTACGTAAACTCCATAATTGGTAAATGTATTAAAAGCTCCTGTCATTTCATATAATGTTAAATCTGCAGATCCAAGAGCAATTGATGGATTTTTAGGGATCATAGATTCTATTCCCATTTTTCGTGCTAACCTAATAACTGGCACAGGTGTCATTTGTGATATAAGTCTAGCAGAAATAGTATTGACAGATTGTGCTAATCCATCTTTTAATGTGAGAAATCCTCCATATTTTCCATTTGAATTTCTAGGACACCATTTTCCTAAATGGAATTTTTCATTTGAAATTTTTGTACAAGGAGTATAATGTAATTCATTAATAGCTGTAGCATACAAAATAGGTTTGAAAACAGAACCAATTTGACGTTGCGTTTTTGCAACATGATCATATTGAAAATAATTAAAATCTATTCCCCCGACCCATGCTTTAATATAACCAGTGGAAGATTCTATAGACAACAAACCAGCTTGAATAATACTTTTTTGATAACGGATGAAATCCCATGTAGACATTAAAACTTTTTTTTCTCCATTCCAAGTAAACAGTTTTATATATTTTTTTTTTTTAAATTCTTCTCTAATTTTTTCTTCCGTTATTCCTTTTTGTTTGAGATCTTGATAAAATTGTGTTCTATGCATAGCAGATGTAAGAATTCTTTTTGTTTTTTCTGGAGAAATATTTAAAAATGGAGCATTTTTATTTTTTTTTTGAAAACTATTAAATAAAATTTGTAGTTGACTAAGATGTTTTTTAACAGCTTTTTCTGCATAATCTTGCATTTTTGCATCAATAGATGTATATATTTTTAATCCACTAGAATAAAGATCTAGTTTTTTTCCAGTTTTTTTTTCATAGTCATCTAATGCATCTTGAATTTCCTTTTTCAAAAAATCTCCATAATAAGTCAATAACTCAAAATCTTTTTTTTGTATTTTAAAATTTATTTTTATAGGTTTTTTTAACTCTTTTTTGTATCTATACATGTTTAAAAAATCATATTTATTCATTTGATGCAAAACCAAGTTTCTTTGTTTTTTAGCTCTATTAGGATACATTTTCGGATTATACAAAGAAGGATTTTCTAACATTCCAACTAATGTGGCGCATTCTCCTAAGTTTAATTCAGAAGTAGTTTTATTAAAATAAGTATGAGCTGCGGTTTCAATCCCTTTGGCATTATATAAAAAATCAAATTTATTACAATACATAGTAATAATCTCTTCTTTTGTATAACGTTTTTCTAATTCAACTGCCATGACCCATTCTAAAAGTTTTTGATGGATTCTTTGCAATTTATTTTTTGCAGATGTTCTTGTAAAAAGAAGTTTTGCTAATTGTTGAGATATGGTACTTCCTCCTCCTCTTTTTCCAAAAGAAATAATAGCTCTAAGAATTGACTTTACATCTATTCCAGAATGAGATTTGAAACGAATATCTTCTTTTGCTATAAGAGCATTAACAAGATCTTTTGGAAGTTGTTTATAAGTAATTAATGTTCTATTTTCCGAGAAAAATTTTCCAAGTAAGAGCCCATTGGTATCATAGACTTCTGATCCCACTGCCATTGTAGGTTTTTCTATATCTTTAGTACTGGGCAAAGAACCTAAGTATCCTTTAGATGCAGCATAAAAAATTGTAAAAAGGATACTAATCCCTAAAAAGAAGAATAACCAAAAATAAAAAAGAAGCATACGAAAATAAAAACTGATTTTTGGATTTTTTTTATACACGTATAAAAATTATTTATATTTTATTTTGCATATTTATTTATCAAATAATAAAGTTATATTTATATGTTGTTATAATATGTTAATTCTGTTTGATGAATAGAATCATTAATTGTTGATAATTTCTCCAATGAAGGAGCTATTTGATTGTTTTTATTTTTTTTTAAAATATCCTTTATTTTTTTTTTTTCTATTTTAAACCAGGTATTTGGATTTTTAATGTAAGAGTACCACATTTTTTTTTTGAAAACATCAATTTTCATACATTGTGCTATCCCTTTTTCTGTGTATATTTTTTCGTTAATATCTGGAAAATCTTTTATTTCGGATAAATAGACATCCAATTCATAGTTAAGACAACATTTTAATTTGTTACATTGTCCAGTTAATTTTTCCATATTGATTGAAAGTTGTTGATATCTTGCTGAATTAGTATTGACACTTTTAAAAGTTTTCAACCAAGTAGAACAGCAAAGTTCACGACCGCAAGATCCTATTTCTCCAATTTTCGCTGCTTCTTGTCTATATCCTATCTGACGCATTTCTATACGTATACGAAATGTTGAAGCGAATTTTTTAATCAATTTTCTGAAATCAATTCTGTTTTCTGCTGTATAATAAAATGTAACTTTTTTTCCATCCCCTTGATACTCGACATCACAAATTTTCATAGAAAGATTTAAATTTTTTGCAATTTTTCTAGCCTGAAAAAGACTTTTTAACTCTTTTTTTTTGTAAAAATTCCATATATCTATTTCTTTATCTGTTGATTTTCTATATATTTTTTTTTTTAAGGAATTTAAAGAAATATTTTTATTACGTATTTGTAATTTTACCAATTCTCCAGTTATGGTTACCACTCCAACATCATATCCACCAAATTTAGATTCTACAGTAACAAAATCTCCTTTTCTAAGGAGGAGATTTTGTTTCTTATAAAAGAATTCTTTTCTATCATTTTTAAATTGAACTTCCACTAGATTATGATTATGATCTAAAAAACCAAAAGGACTTTGTATATTAGATAACCAATCCATTACGTCAAATTTTATAAAACATTGTTTCCTTTTATTTTTTTTGTCACTACATCCATTTTTTTTTAAACAACTATAACATAATTTTTCCATTATTATTGAGTTTACAAAAACAAAAATAAAACTTTTCTTCTGCTTCTTATTTTATGAGAATAATTTATATTATGTCTAATCGATCATTTTCATTTTATGGAGAAAAAAATTGCTGTTTTTCCTGGTTCTTTTGATCCTATAACTTTAGGGCATTATGATATTATTATTAGATCTTTAAATTTATTTGATAAAATAATTATAGTTATTGGAAAGAATTATGAAAAAAAAAATATGTTTTCTTTTAAAAAAAGAAAAGAATGGATTCAAAAAACTTTTATAGGAGTTTCTAAAATAGAAATAGATACATGTCAAGGTCTTATGATTTCTTTTTGTAAAAAAAAACAGGCTAAATTTTTGTTAAGAGGAATTAGAAATCAATTAGATTTTGAATTTGAAAAAAATATGTATTATGCTAATAGGGAATTAGAGAAAGAGAGAAAGAATTGTATTGAAACAGTGTTTATTCTTTCTTCTTATAGCAAATCTCATATTAGTTCTTGTATTGTAAGAGATATCATAAGAAATGGTGGTGATTATACTGTTTTTGTTCCTCCTTCCGTAAGAATTTAAATTTCTTTTATATCCAATCAAGAGTTATTTGTTTTTTTTCTATATTTGCATCAATTAGTTTGACTTTCACTTTATCTCCTAAAGAGTAAATTTTCCTTTTTTTTTTACCTATTATGGTACAATTCTTTTGATTAAGAATATATGTATCCTCTTTAATATCACGCAATCGTACCATCCCTTCAGTTTGAAATAATAATAAATCAATATAAACACTCCAATCTGTAAATCCTGTAATAATCCCGTAAAATTCTTTACCTATGTGATATTTTTTTAAGTATTTTACTTGTAAAAATTTAGAAAATTCTCTTTCAATATCGATTGCTATACGTTCTTTATAACTACAATGTTTAGATTGCTCTTCATAAAAATCTACAGATTTTGATTTGCATTTTTTTTTATTTAAATAATAATGTAATAGACGATGTGCTATTATATCTGAATACCTTCTTATAGGCGAAGTAAAATGAGTGTAATAAAGGAAAGATAAACCATAATGTCCTATGTTTTTTGTGGAGTATTTTGCTTTACTCATGGAACGTAAAATCAAATTTTCAATTATATTTTTTTCTGGTTTTTCTTTAATTTTTTTCAAAATATGATTAATAGACGTTTTTAGGTTTTTTACATCTAATATGTAGCCTAAAGGCTCTATTATTTTTTTTAGAAGAAAAATTTTTTTAGAGTCTGGTTTATCGTGGACTCTATAAATATATGTTTTTTGAGAAGGGGTTCCATCAGAATTTAAACTGACGAATTCTGAAATTTTTTTATTAGCTAGCAACATGAATTCTTCTATTAAAGAATGAGCTTCATTGTTTTTTTCTAAACATAATTTAGTTGGATTTTTTTTTTCATCTAGATGGAATTTTATTTCTATTTTATCTAAAAAAATAGCTCCATTATTTAATCTTTTTTTAGTAAAAATTTTAGAGAAAAATAATAAAGTAGAAATTTCCTCATAAAAATCTCCTTTTTTATTATCTATAATTTTTTGTACTTCTTCATATGTAAATCTTCTATTAGATCGTATAATTGTTTTTCCAATCCAGCTTTTTAATATTTTCCCTTTTCTATTTATGTTAAAAATGAATGAAAAACTGAGTTTTTCTTTTTCTGGATGTAAAGAACAAATATCATTGGATAATATTTTTGGAAGCATGGGAATGACTCCACCTACAAAATAAATAGATGTAGCACGTGTATATGCTTCTTTATCTAACAAACTGCCTTCTTTTACATAATGTGATACATCCGCAATATGGATTCCTATTTCCCAAATATTGGGTTCTAATTTTTTAATGGAAAGTGCATCATCGAAATCTTTTGCATCAATAGGATCTATAGTAAAAGTATTGACATTACGCATATCTTTTCTTGTATTGAAATCTGAATCTTTTGTTGAAAGAATTTTTTTTGCTTCTTTTTCTATTTTTTTAGGGAATTTATCTGGAATTTCATGTTCTTCTAGTAAAGAATCAAGTTCTGTTTTATGTTCTCCTGAGAATCCAAAAACTTTTATTATTTCTCCCAAAGGATTATTGTAATCTTTTGGCCATGAGACTATTCTCACTAATACTTTTTCATTATGAAAATGTCCTTTTAATTTATTATTTGGAATATGAATGTTGACGTGAATAGTTTTATTATAAATTATGACTGATCCATATTTAGAATATGGTTTAATTTTCAATATTCCAATAAAATTTTTTCTTTTTCTTTTGATAACTTTTAAGACTTCTCCTTCTATTCTTTTTTTCTTTTTATTTTTAAAATAACCAAAATGATTTTTGAATTTTATTTTCACTAAATCTCCTTCTAAAGCTCTATTTGTTTTTTTTTTAGGAATAAAAATATCTTTTTGGAATTCATTGACATTTACAAAAGCATATCCATAGCTAGTTATATTTATAAATCCAGTAGTGAAATTATTATGAATTTTTTTCTTTTTATATTTCATGTTTTTAATAAAAATGCATATCAATAATTAGTAAATGTAGTAAACGATTCGTTTTTTTTTTGTATTATCAAATATCAAAAAAATATTTAGTATACAAGAATTTATATATAATAAATAAAAGAAATGATAAAGACATTTTACTCATATATTATTCAATACAGTATTGGATATTATTTATTATATTTGCAACGATCCGTTTTTTTGCTATATATATATCAAAATATAAAAAAAATAACCCTAAGATGACAGGTAAACGTATATTATATGTTTCTTCAGATTTATTTCCTTTTTCTTCAGAAAATGCAATTTCTTTATCCGTTTTTAAGGTAACCAAGTTTATGCAAACTATTGGAAATGATGTACGTATTTTTATGCCAAGATTTGGAGTAATAAACGAACGAAGACATCAACTACATGAAGTGATTCGTTTATCAGGAATGAATTTAATTATTAATGATATAGATCAACCTTTATTGATTAAAGTGGCATCTATTCCTGATGCTAAATTGCAAGTTTATTTTATAGATAACGAAGAATATTTTAAAAGAAAGGCAATATATGAAGATGAAAATGGAATTTTTTTTCATGATAATGATGAAAGAGCTTTATTTTTTACTAAAGGAGTTTTAGAAGCTGTAAAAAAATTAAATTGGATTCCTGACATTATTCATATATATGGATGGATTAGTTCTTTGATTCCACTATATATTAAAAAATTTTACAAAAATGATCCTATTTATCATAATGCAAAAATAGTTGTATCTATATACAATAAACCTTTTAAAGGATCTTTGAATGAAGATCTTATTAAAAAGATTAAATTTGATGGAATTAAATCTAAAAAAATAAAATTATTAGAGAATCCAAATTATTTCAATTTGATTAAATTATGTATGGATTTTTCCGATGCTATAATAAAAGGAGATCTTTTTTTTCCAAAAGAAATAGAAGATTATATAAAAAATAACAAGTTGTTAGTGTTAAAATATTATCCTGTAGAAAAAATAGAAACTGTTTATCAACAATTTTATAAAGAAACTGTTTTAGAGAAAATTGATTAATATTCAATTCTAAATTTATTTTTTCTTTTTTTTTTAATAATTATCAGTTAGAAGAATGTGTGGTATAATTGGTTATTTGGGATATAGAGAAGCATATCCTATTCTGATCAATGGATTAAAAAAATTGGAGTATCGTGGATATGATAGTTCTGGAATAGCCATTTTTTGTAAAAATGGATATCGATTATATAAATCGAAGGGAAAAGTTAATGAATTGAAGAAAAAAATTTTTTCTCCTCACAAAATTAAAGGAACAACAGGAATAGGACATACTAGATGGGCGACACATGGAATTCCAGATGATGTTAATGCACATCCTCATGTTTCTAATTCTAATGAACTTATTTTAATTCACAATGGAATTATAGAAAATTATCATGCAATCAAAATTATTTTACTAAAAAATGGTTTTACTTTTAAAAGTAAAACAGATACAGAAGTTCTTGTCAATTTAATTGAATATATTCAGAAAAAAAATAAGTTATCTTTAGAAGAAGCAGTTCGAATTTCTTTAACTGAAATAGTTGGAGCATATTCTATTGCTGTAGTAGAAAAATCTCATCCAGAAAGAATTGTTATTGCAAAATTAGGAAGTCCTCTTGCATTAGGGATTAATGAAAGAGAATTTTTTATTGCATCTGATCCTATTCCTTTTTTGGATTACACAAAAAATGTTCTTTATTTAAAAGATGGAGAAATGGCAATTCTTAGTAAGAATAAAGAATTAGATCTTCGTAAGATTTTGGATAATCATAAACTTAGTCCAATTATTAAAGAACTTCAAATCAATTTAAAAGAAATTGAAAAAGGAGAATATAAATATTTTATGTTAAAAGAAATTTATGAACAACCAAGAACTATTTTGGATACTTTACGTGGAAGATTATCCATAACAGATGGATTTATTTGCATTAATGGAATTGAGTTTAACAAAGATATTTTTGTTAATGCAAAATGTATTACTATAGTTGCATGTGGAACTTCATGGCATGCCAGTTTAATTGGGGAATATTTATTGGAAGAACTTACACGTATTCCTGTGGAAGTAGAATATGCTTCTGAATTTAGATATAGAAATCCTATTTTAGAAAAAGAAGACATTGTTATTGTTATTTCTCAGTCTGGGGAGACTGCAGATACTTTGGCCGCTTTGAATTTAGCAAAAAAAAAAGGAGCTTTTGTTTTTGGAATTTGTAATGTTGTGGGATCATCTATTGCAAGAAATGTAGATGCAGGAGCCTATACACATGCAGGACCAGAGATTGGAGTTGCTTCTACAAAAGCTTTTACTGCGCAAATAACAGTTCTTGTTTTATTAGCCTTGAAAATAGGAAAAGAAAGATTGTCTATTACAGAAAGTCGTTATAATTCTTTGTGTCAAGAACTTAGATCTATTCCAGAAAAAGTTAATAAAACGTTGAAAATAGATGAAGATTCTATAAAAGAAATATCTAAAATATATTCCAATGTAAATAATTTTCTTTATTTAGGAAGAGGAATCAATTTTCCAGTAGCTTTGGAAGGAGCCTTAAAATTAAAAGAAATTTCATATATTCATGCAGAAGGATATCCTGCCGCTGAAATGAAACATGGTCCTATTGCTTTAATAGATGAAAATATGCCAGTAGTTATTATTGCAACAAAAAAAGGATGTTATGAAAAAATAATAGGAAATATTCAGGAAATTAAAGCAAGAAAGGGGAAAATTATAGCCATAGTCAATGAGGGAGATATTCAAGCAAGTATGTTAGCGGATCATGTGATAAAGGTTCCAAATATTTCAGAAGAACTTAGTCCATTAGTAACTGTAATTCCTCTTCAATTGTTGGCATATCAAATAGCTTTTATAAGAGGAGAAAATATAGATCAACCAAGAAATTTAGCTAAATCCGTAACAGTAGAGTAATCAATCAATCATATTCAGGTTAATTATATTCTTTTATATATTTTTCTAGAGCCATAGACATAGAAGGGAATTCTGGAGTGGGGACTTTGATAGCAATTTTCAATCCTGCTTTAGCAGCAGCGTCCAAAGTATTTTTTCCAAAAGTTGCAATTTTTATATTATTTTGATCAAAATTTGGAAAATTTTCAAATAAAGATTTGATACATGCTGGACTAAAAAAAACTAATATATCGTAATATATAATATGTTTCAAATCAGAAAGATCACTAGAAGAAGTTTTGTATAAAATAGCTCTTTTCCATGAAATATTTAATTTCAATAACATATTTGGTATTTCTGGTTTCAATATGTCTGAAGAAGGCAAAAGGAATTTTTCTTTTGAATGTTTTTTTATATAGGGAAGCAAGTCTTTAAAAGATTTTTTTCCAATATGGATTTTTCTTTTTCTATAGATGATATATTTTTGAAGATAGTAAGCTATTGCTTCTGTTTGACATACGTATTTCATAGAAGGAGGAACCTTGAAACGCATAGATTTTGCAAGTCTGAAATAGTGGTCTACGGAATTTTTGCTTATGAAAAGAACCACTGTAAAATCAGAAAAATTAATTTTTTGTTTTCTAACATCACTAGATGATGCTCCTTTTACTTCTATGAAAGATCTAAAATCTATTTTTACATTTTTATTTTTACTTAATTTTAAGTATGGAGAATCTAAACCCGTTAAAGGATGTGAAATGAGAATATTATTTATCTTTATCATTTATTTCATCTTTTGATTTTTTTTAACAAAAAAATTAATAATTATTAAATTTGCAAATTTACAGAAAATATATAAAAAAAATTGTGATAAAAACAAATTTAAGAAGGAAAAAAAATAAAGGCACAGAGCGGAATCGAACCGCTATAAAAGGTTTTGCAGACCTCTGCCTTTCCACTCGGCCACAGTGCCATACTACAGTAATTAATTAATGATATTTTTGTCTTCTAAAAAAATACAGACTCTGTCTACACTACTTTGCAATGGAGGATTTTCTTTACAAATTTTTATTTTGGTGTGTTTTATCAAGTCTGTTCTATATTTTTTTATTCTTTGAATTATTCTTTGAGCTAAATGTTCTAATAACTTGGAATTAATAGCCATTTCTTCTTTTATAATACGATATAAATCTACATAATTTATGGTTTTTGATAAATCATCATTTATAGATGCTTTATAAAAATCTAATTCTATTTCTAGATTTATTGTATAGTAAGAACCTACATATGCTTCCTCAGGCATACATCCGTGAAAACCAAATAGTTTTATGTTTTCTAAGATAATTTTTCCCACTTTTATCTTTTAATCTTAATTAAGGAATAAGGAATGAAGAAGCATAGTCAATTATAAATTCATATTTATGGCTATTTTATAATTTTCTTCAACTTTTTTCCAATTTATAATTTTCCAAAAAGAAGAAATATAATCAATTCTACGATTTTGATATTGAAGGTAGTAAGCGTGTTCCCAAACATCTAATCCTAAAATTGGTATTCCTTTACAACCTATTCCTAACATTAATGGGTTATCCTGATTTCTTGTAGAACAAATAGTTAATTCTTTTTTATTTTTTACACATAGCCAAGCCCATCCAGAACCAAAATGGTTTGCCGCAATTTCAGAGAATTTTTCTTTAAAAGAATCAAAAGATTTGAAATATTTTTCAATAATTTCATTTAGCTCTATACTTGGAGAAATGTTTTCTGAATGAGGAATTAATATTTCCCAAAATAAATTATGATTATAAAATCCACCGCTATTATTTCTTATGATAGGAGTTTCAATATTTGCCCTTCTTAGTATTTCTTTAATAGAAAGATTGATCATATCTGTTCCTTCAATAGCTTTATTTAAATTGTTGGTATATCCAGCATGATGTTTAGTATAATGAATTTCCATAGTTTTTCGATCTATATAAGGTTCAAAATCCTTATAAGAATAAGATAATTTTGGAAGTTTAAATAACATAGTTTTTTATTTTGAAAACAAATATAATAAATATAACAAAAGATTAAGAAACAAATCTTACAATATTAGAGCTTTTATTCCTGGAAGAATTTCATTTTTTAAACTTTCTAACATAGCTCCTCCTCCAGTAGATAAATAACTGATTTTTTTTTCTAATTTTTCCATTTTTAATGAAGCAATAGTATCTCCGCCACCTACTAAAGAGAAAGCTCCTTTTTCAGTTGCATTAACAATTGCTCTTGCTATGGATCTAGTTCCTAACGAAAAATTATAAAATTCAAAAACACCTACAGGTCCATTCCAAAAAATGGTATTTGATTTATTAATTATATCACAAAAATATTTTATAGATTCTGAAGCTATATCTAGACCTTTCCATCCATCTGGGATAGAGTGAATAGGGACGATTTTCTTTTTAGCATCATTATCAAATGAATTTGCTATAGTAACATTTTTTGGAAAATGTAATTTTTTTTTATTTTCATTTTTACAAAGAATATTTTTGATTATTTTTTTAGTATTATCACTGATATTTTCTATTAGGGAATCCCCTATTTTTCCTCCTTGTATTTTGATAAAAGGATACACCATTCCTCCACCTATCAATATAAAATCTGAAAAACGAATGATTGATTCTATAATGTCAATTTTAGAAGATATTTTTGCTCCTCCTAATAAAATAGTAATAGGTTTTTTTCCTTTTTTCCCCAATATCTTTTCCAAAGATTGGATTTCTTTTTTCATTAAAAATCCAATGCATTTTTTTTCTTTGAAAAATTTTGGAAGAACACTTATAGAAGCATGTGAACGATGTGAAACACTAAAAGCTTCATTAACATAAATATCTCCTAAACTCGCTAATTTAGAAGCAAAGTTTTCATTTCCTTCTTCTTCTTCTTTGTAAAAACGAAGATTTTCCAATAATAAAACTTCTTTATTTTTTAGTTCACGAATATTTTTTTTTGTATTTTCTCCTATACAATCTTCATAAAATTTTATAGGAATTTGTAATTTATTGGATAATAAAGGAACTATAATTTTTAGAGAATCATATTTACAACGTCTTCCTTTTGGTCTTCCAAAATGAGAAAGGAGAACAACTCTTCCATGATCAGAAATAATTTTTTGAATAGTAGGAAGACTATATTGAATTCTGGTGTCATCTGTGATTTGAAGAGAGGAATGATCAACGGGGACATTAAAATCAACTCTAACTATAGCTATTTTATTTTTAAAATTAAAATCGTTTACAGTTTTTATTTTATTTTTATTGATTTCTATCATATTTTTTTATAAAAAAATCATTACAAATACAAATAATGGCATAATAGCACATAATTTTTTTTTTATAAGTTAAAAAAAAATACAGATTTTTAATGTAATTTTGTCGGATTTAGTTTTTTTTTGATGAAATTTAAAATAGCAATAGGATCTGATCATACAGGAATAGATTATAAATGTTTAATTATTGATTTTTTAATTAGTAAAGGACATCAAATAAAAGATTTTGGATTTTCACGTTATGAAGATCAAGTAGATTATCCTGATTTTGTTCATCCTACAGCTAAATTTGTAGAAATAGGGAAAGCCGATTTTGGAATTATTATTTGTGGAAGTGGAAATGGTGCTGCTATGACTGCTAATAAGTATCAAAAAATTCGTGCTGCATTAGTATGGAAAAAAGAGATTGCTTTTTTAGCAAGAAGACATAATAATGCTAATATAATTAGTATTCCAGCACGTTTTATAGATAAAGATAAAGTTATAGAAATAGTAGAAATGTTTTTGAAAACAGGTTTTGAAGGAGGAAGACATAAAATAAGAATAGAAAAAATTCCATTGAAAAATAATGATAATCCTCAGTAGCTCAGTTGGTTAGAGCACTTGACTGTTAATCAGGGTGTCGCTGGTTCGAATCCAGCCTGAGGAGCTTGTTTTTTTTTCGGGGGGGTAGCTCAGATTGGTTAAGAGTACACGTCTGGGGGGCGTGTGGTCTCTGGTTCAAATCCAGTCCCCCCGGATTAATTTTTAATGAAATCAGAGACTAATTTCATTGCTTTTTTTTTTGTTTGAATTAAATTAATATTCGGTAAGATAATATCGAATGATTTTGCATAATTATATTCTATTTTTGCTTTGTTTAAACGTATTTTTATTTTTGATAATTCTTCATAATTTCTTACAAAAAGTCTTTTCTTTAAAATTTCTAAATGAACCATTATAAATATAGATAAAGAATTGTTTGGATATTGTTTTTTTAAACATAATCCTCCTTTGACATCTACATCAAACAAAACATGTTTATTTTTTTTCCAAAGATTGGAAATTTCACTTTTTAAAGTTCCATAAAATAGTTTAGGATAAACTTCTTCCCACTCTGCGAATTGATATTTTTTTATTTTTGAAATGAATTTATCTTCAGAAATAAAATAATAGTCTTTTCCGTATTTTTCATAATTACGTATTGTTCGTGTTGTGCAAGAAACAGAAAATTTTAATTTTGGAATTTTTGAAAGAAGATAACGAGAAATTGTCGTTTTTCCGGATCCAGAAGGTCCCGATAAAATAATCATTTTTCCTATTTCCATTATTATTGTTTAATAATATATTTAAAATCATATCATAATAAAATAAAAGATGATAAATAAAACTCAAAACTCAGATATTAAATATTATTTTCTTTATATATATTTATATGTTTTTTAATGTTTTTTAAAATTCTCTTTTTATTTTATTCAATTATAATTATGAAATTAGGAATAGTAGGAGCCACAGGAATGGTTGGACGTGTGATGATAGATCAACTGGAAAATCTAAACTTTCCATCAGATGAATTGTATTTATCTGCATCTGAAAAATCAATAGGGAAAGAGTTTTTTTTCAGAAAAAAAAAATATACTATTCTTAGTATAAATGAATTGTTGTCTAAATCTCTTCATATTGTCTTATTTTCAGCTGGATCAGATGTTTCAAAACAATGGGCGCCTAAATTTGCAGAAATGGGAGTAACTGTTATTGATAATTCTTCTGCATGGAGAATGGATCCTAATAAAAAATTAATTGTTCCTGAAATAAATGGTTTTTGTTTAAAAAAAACAGATAAAATTATTGCTAATCCAAATTGTTCCACAATACAATTAGTTATGATTTTGTATCCTTTACATTTAGAATATTGTATAGATCGTGTAGTAGTATCTACATACCAATCGATTACAGGTACTGGACAAAAAGCTTTAAATCAATTTAATAAAGAAAAGGAAGGTTTTTCTTATTATGAAGATGAATATGAAAAAATATATCCATATCCTATTTTTCAAAATGTGTTACCGCATTGTGATTCCTTTTTAGACAATGGTTATACAATAGAAGAAATTAAATTAATGAAAGAAACAAAAAAAATAATGAATGATAAAAAGATATCTATCACAGCAACTTCTGCAAGAGTTCCTGTGATAGGAGGACATTCAGAAAGTGTTAATATAACATTTAAAAAAGAACCAGATATCAATAGAATTTATGAAATTCTTTCGAAAACAAAAGGAGTTATTGTTCAAGATTCTCCAAAAGAAAATATTTATCCTATGCCATTTTTTTCTCATGGAAAAGATGAAGTATTTGTTGGACGCATTCGAAAAGATTATTCTTGTATCAATTCATTGAATCTTTGGATCGTTGCAGATAATTTAAGAAAAGGAGCAGCAACCAATACAATACAAATTGCGGAACTATTGATAGAAAAGAAATATGTTTAGTTATTTTTTTTGTTTGTTAATAATTAAAGTATATTCTCCTAATATTTTTTTATTATTTTTATTTGTATAATACAAAATCATATCTTCAATATTTCCTCTTAGCGTTTTTTGAAAAACTTTTGATATTTCTTTACATATGACAATATCTCTTTTCAATCCAAAAAAAAATTTGAAATCATTTAATGTTCTGATTAATCTATGAGGAGATTCGTAGAATATGAAAGTTCTATTTTCTTTGGATAAATTTTCTAATTTTTTCCTTCTTTTTTTTTTGGGTAAAAAACCAATAAATGTAAATTCATGAATAGGAAATCCAGAGCAAACTAATGCTGGAACAAAAGCAGTTGGTCCTGGTAAACATTCTATATCTATAGAAGCATTGATACAGGATTTAATGAGTAAAAACCCTGGATCTGATATATTTGGAGTTCCTGCATTGGAAATTAATGCTATTTTTTTTCCTCTTTTTATTTTTTCTAAAATAGAAGGAATTATTCTATGCTCATTGTAAATGTGATAAGTTTTTGTATTAGTTTTAATATTATAAAAGTTTAATAATTTTTTTGAAAATTTGTTATTTTCTACTAAAATAAGATCTACTTCTTTCAATATTCGTAGACTTCTAAATGTGAAATCTTCAAGATTTCCTATAGGAGTAGGAACAATATATAATGACATTTTTTTTTTTTTTTTCTAAAGAAAATAGATTGTAAATCTCGTCTTTTTTATAGAAGAAAATTCCATAACTTTCATGTCTTAATATATTAAGAAAAAAAAACGAAATGAGATTCAAATAAGATGATTTTTATCATTCAATTATGCGTTATTAATTGAAAAAAAATATACTTAAAGTAAATGATTTATAAAATGTATTAAAGAAAATAAATTAATGCTGATGAAATAAAAAAAGAATGAAAGGTAAACAATATATATTTAGAAGTCGTTTAGTATCTGGAGATATCATATTTAAATATGAAAGGTAAACAATATATATTTAAAAGTCGTTCAGTATCTGGAGATATCATATTTAAATATGATTTGAATGGTTTTTTAAGAGAGGTAATATTTCCTGAAAGTCTTTCTTTATCACATTACATATGGATTGGAAAGTATTTGCCTTATAGTGAGTCTATTATCAATAGAATGAAAAATACAAAATCTTCATTCTCTATAGAAGAAATTCCTGCAGATTTATCTTTTAATCGTTTTTGGACAGATTATAGTTACAAGGTAGGTAAAAAAAAAATGGCAGAAAATATATGGAATAGAATGTCTTTGTCTGATAGAGTCAAAGCTTTGTCATATATTCCTAAATATTTAGATCATATCCGAAGAACAGGACATGATCAAGCATATCCTACAACTTATTTAAATCAAAGATATTTTGATAGTTAATTTCAAAAAAAACTTTATTCACTTTTGTTTTCTTTTTCTCTATTTTTTAACAGAATGTTAATCGCTTGTTCTCTATTAAAAGAAACAGAATTGAAAAATATATTTTCATCAATTGAAACTGATTTATTTTTATGTTTTATAAAAATATTATATTTGTTAATTTTCAAAAAAATTTCTTTATTTTCAAAAGTTCCTAGTGATTTAGGTAATTCAAGAAGTTTTAATGCGGTTTTCAAAGAAATAGTATCAATTTTTTGATTCCTTAACAAAGGAGAAAATTTTGGTTTTTTCTTATCTGTAAATTCTCCCATTTGAATAATGGGACCAAATCTTCCAATTTTTGCAAAAATTTTTTTATTTGATATTGGATCTATTCCAAGAAAACGTTTTTTATGAATTTTTTCTACATTTTTTTTTACATATTCTATTTTTTTATGGAATTCATCATAAAATTTTTGAATGATTTTATTCCAAGATTTTTCTCCTCTGGCTATATCATCAAAATCTTTTTCTAAGTTTGCTGTGAAGCTGTAATCTACAATTACTTGAAAATTTTCTTTTAAAAAATTAGTGGTTAAAATTCCCATGTCTGTAGGAACAAACTTATTTTTTTCTATTTCAGTAATTTGATCTTTTTTTTCTGTTAGAATATTTTTTTTAAGTAAAAAAGTTTCACGAACTTCTGTTTTTTTTAGAATTTTTTGTTTACTAACATAGTTTCTTTTTTGAATAGTGGAAATAATAGGAACATAAGTGGATGGTCTTCCTATTCCTAATTTTTCTAAATTTTTTACTAAAGTAGCTTCATTATATCTAGGCAAATGTTTTGTAAAAATTTGTTTTGCTATGATTTCATTTTTTTGCAATGGAGTTCCTTCTGATAAGGATAAAAAGAGTTTATTTTTGATATCTTTTTTTTTTATTTTCATAAACCCATCAAATATTATATTCTTTTCTGAATACACAAAAGGATATTTCAAGTTGAAATTGGAAGATTGAATATAGAAATTTTTAATTTCTATATGTGCATCTGACATTTGTCCTATTATAGTTCTTTCCCATATAAGTTGATAAAGATGTTTTTGAAAAACATCCAAAGTATCTAAAAAATTTCTTTTGATATCTGTAGGATGAATAGCTTCGTGAGCTTCTTGAGAAAATTTGTTTTTAGATGGAAATTCTTTTGAATTTAAATATTGTTTTCCATATAATAAAAGGATATAATCTTTAATATTGGATAGAATATCTTTTGATAGATTTGTACTATCAGTGCGAATATATGTGATATATCCTTTTTCATACAATTTTTGTGCAAGAAACATGGTTTTTGATATAGAAAAGTTTAGTTTTTGACTAGCCTCTTGCTGTAAAGAAGATGTAGTAAATGGAGGAGAAGGAGTTTTTTTTTCATATTTAGTAATAATATTTTTTACTAAAAAGAAAGCATTTTTACATGACATTAGAATATTTTTCATTTCCTCTTTACTTTCTATCTTTTTTTCTAATTTTGCATTTAAAATTGTTTTCTTTTTTAGATCTGTAAAAATTCCGTGGATTTGGTAAACTGGAGTAGGGATAAAATTTTGAATCTTTTGTTCACGTTCTACTATGAGTCTGACTGCTGCAGATTGAACTCTTCCTGCGGAAAGTCCCGTATTAATTTTTTTCCATAAAATAGGAGATAATTGGAATCCTACTAATCTATCTAAAATACGTCTTGCTTGTTGAGCATAAACCAAATTGTAATTTATTAATCTAGGATTTTCTATAGCATGAAGAATAGCTTTTTTTGTAATTTCGTGAAAAACTATCCTTCTAAATTTTTCATTAGGAATATTTAATATTTTGTATATTTGATATGCAATCGCTTCTCCTTCGCGATCTTCATCAGAAGCTAACCAAACTAATTTATAATCTTTAATTAAAGATTTAAGATTTCTAACTATTTTCTTTTTTTTAGGAAGTACAACATAATTAGGATGAAAATTTTCAAGTATGTTAATTCCTATTTCTTTTTCTGGTAAATCAATAAGATGTCCATAACTAGGAACTACGTGAAAATTTTTTCCTAAGAATATTTGTATAGTATTTGCTTTTGTAGGGGATTCTACAATTACTAAATTTTCTTTCATTTTTCAAAACGAATTTGAAATTATTTATTTCTTTCAACAATAAAATTAACCATTGTTTTTAAAGCATTTTTAATTTTGCTTTCTGGATAAAGTTCTAATATTTTTAATGCATTGTTCCGAAATTTTATCATTTTTTTATAAGCATATTCCAATCCTCCAGATTTTTTAACATAAGCAATAATTTTATTTTTTTTTTTTCATCATAATTTTTTATGGAATTTAGTATCCATTTTTTTTCTTCTTGAGAAGCATTTTTAATGGCATAAATAAGTGGAAGTGTTATTTTTTTTTCTTTTAAATCAATTCCTATAGGTTTTCCTATTATATTTTTTTGAGATATATCTTCTGTATAATCAAATAAATCATCTTTTATTTGGAAAGCAATTCCAATTAATACTCCAAATTTCCTCATTTTTAATGCTGTATTTTCATCTGCATTAATTGAACGTGCTCCTCCTTCACAGGAAGCTGCAATTAAACTAGCAGTTTTATGATAAATGATTTTGTTGTAACTGTTTTCAGTTATATCTAATTTTTTAGATTTTTCCATTTGTAGTAATTCCCCTTCGCTCATGTGTTTTATGGTTTTACAAATAATTTTAAGAAGGTCATGGTAATTATTATTTGTAGCTATCAAAAGACTTTGAGAGAGTAAATAATCTCCGAATAATACAGCTATTTTATTTTTCCATATTGCATTGATAGAAAAAAAACCACGTCTAAGTTTACTATTATCTATAACATCATCATGTACTAAAGTTGCTGTGTGAATTAGTTCTATCAAAGATGCAGTATGATATGTTTTTTTTTGTGTTTTTCCTCCTAACATTTTAGCAATTAAAAAAACAAACATAGGACGAATTTGTTTTCCTTTTCTGTGAAGAATATAATGAGACATTTGATTTATAAGAGAAACTTTACTTTCTATCAAAATAGAAATGAATTGTTTTTCAAAAATTTCCATTTCTTCTTTTATAGAGATTTTTATTTTTTCAAGTATTTTTTTTGTCATTTTTATGAATTAAAATATTATTATTCTTAACTTTATAGTTATGTTAGTTGATTAATTTTAATTACAGAATTAACATTACATCTCCATAAGAATAAAATCTATATTTTTCTTGTATAGCTGTTTGATATGCTTTCATAATTAAATCATATTCTGCAAAAGCTACTGTCATCATAAGTAATGTTGATTTAGGCATATGAAAATTTGTAATCATAGAATTCGCTATACTAAAATTATAGGGAGGAAATATAAATTTATTGGTCCATCCAGAAAAAGGATTTAAAAATTTACTGGAAGACACTGAACTTTCAATAGCACGCATAGATGAAGTTCCTACTGCACATATCCGTTTTTTTTTACATATTGCTTGATTCACTATATCGCATATGTTTTTGTTTATAAAACATTTTTCAGAATCCATTTTGTGTTTAGATATATCTTCTACTTCTACTGGTAAGAAGCTTCCCAATCCGAGATGCAAAGTCACTTCAACTAAGTTTACTCCTTTTATTTCTAATATTTTCAATAAATGTTTTGAAAAATGAAGTCCTGCCGTAGGAGCTGCTACGGATCCTTCTTTTTTTGCATAAACAGTTTGATATCTTTCTTTATCGTTTTTGTCTGGTGGTCTGTTAATATATTTAGGTAAAGGAGTTTTTCCTAATTCTTTTATTTTTTTTATAAGTTCTTCATGATTTCCATTAAAATGAAGTTGTATAATTCTTCCTCTAGAAGTTGTATTATCTATAACTTCTCCAGTTAATCCATTTCCAAAATTTAATTTGTTTCCCACTCTGACTTTTCTTGCAGGATCTACTAAAACATCCCAAGTTCTATCTTGAGAATCTAATTCTCTGAGCAAAAAAACTTCTATTTTTGCTTCTGTTTTTTCTTTATTTCCAAATAATCTTGCTGGAAAAACTTTTGTATTGTTAAGTATTAAAGTATCTCCTTCTTCAAAGTACTGATGTAAATCTTTAAATAATTTGTGTTCAATTTTATTATTTATTCTATGAATAACCATTAATTTGGATTCATCTCTTTCTCTAGTTGGTTGGTAGGCTAAAAGATTTGATGGAAATATAAAGTCAAAATCTGAAGTTCTCATGTTATAAATAATATTATTAATATTGAATTATCAAATATAAGGTCCGTTTTTTTTTATAAAAAATATATATATTTGTTCTTTTACTTGTGTGAAATTTTTTTTTTTTTTTAAAAAAGTGTATACTTGTATTTATTGTTCTTTAGTATAATGGAAATCGCTTCTAGACCTGATTCTAAGGGTTTTTAATAAGGTTTTTGCGTATTTTGATATTATTATTTTTTTACAACGAAGAGTTTGATCCTGGCTCAGGATGAACGCTAGCGGCGGGCTTAACACATGCAAGTCGAGGGGCAACATGAAATCTATGTTATGTAGATTTTGATGGCGACCGGCGAACGGGTGCGTAACACGTATGCAACCTACCTTTTGCTAGAAAATAGCCTGAGGAAACTTGGATTAATATTCTATAATATAATTTTATCGCATGATGAAATTATTAAAACAGAAATGTGGCAAAAGATGGGCGTGCGTCCGATTAGTTAGTTGGTTAGGGTAAAGGCCTACCAAGACGATGATCGGTAGGGGGCCTGAGAGGGTGATCCCCCACACTGGTACTGAGACACGGACCAGACTCCTACGGGAGGCAGCAGTGAGGAATATTGGTCAATGGAGGAAACTCTGAACCAGCCACGTCGCGTGCAGGAAGAATGCCTTATGGGTTGTAAACTGCTTTTGTATAGGAATAAAGATTTCTACGAGATAGAGATTGTGAATGTACTGTACGAATAAGTGTCGGCAAACTCCGTGCCAGCAGCCGCGGTAATACGGAGGACACAAGCGTTATCCGGATTTATTGGGTTTAAAGGGTGCGTAGGCGGTTTATTAAGTCAGTAGTGAAATATTGCAGCTTAACTGTTAAAATGGCTATTGATACTGGTAGACTTTGAGTGAGATTGGAGTAGCTGGAATGTGTGGTGTAGCGGTGAAATGCATAGATATCACACAGAACACCGATCGCGAAAGCAGGTTACTAAGTCTATACTGACGCTGAGGCACGAAAGCGTGGGGAGCAAACAGGATTAGATACCCTGGTAGTCCACGCCGTAAACGATGATCACTAGTTGTTGGATTTTAATATTCAGTGGCCAAGCGAAAGTGATAAGTGATCCACCTGGGGAGTACGGCCGCAAGGCTGAAACTCAAAGGAATTGACGGGGGCCCGCACAAGCGGTGGAGCATGTGGTTTAATTCGATGATACGCGAGGAACCTTACCAAGGTTTAAATGGACTACGAATAAGCTAGAAATAGTTTAGTCTTCGGACGGAGTACAAGATGCTGCATGGTTGTCGTCAGCTCGTGCCGTGAGGTGTTGGGTTAAGTCCCTCAACGAGCGCAACCCTCATTGTTAGTTGCCAGCGAGTTAAGTCGGGGACTCTAACAAGACTGCCGACGTAAGTCGAGAGGAAGGTGGGGATGACGTCAAATCATCACGGCTCTTATACCTTGGGCTACACACGTGCTACAATGGTCGGTACAAAGGGTTGCTACTGGGTAATCAGAAGCCAATCTCTAAAAGCCGATCTCAGTTCGGATTGGAGTCTGCAACTCGACTCCATGAAGTTGGAATCGCTAGTAATCGCATATCAGCCATGATGCGGTGAATACGTTCCCGGGCCTTGTACACACCGCCCGTCAAGCCATGGAAGTCGGGGAGACCTGAAATCGGTGACCGTAAAAGGAACTGCTTAAGGTAGAATCGATAACTGGGGCTAAGTCGTAACAAGGTAGCCGTACCGGAAGGTGCGGCTGGAACATCTCTTTTTTTAGAGGATTTTTCTTCTTATTAAAGATTTCAAGGAATTAGGCTAGAAGTTTTTCTAATTTTAATTTAAGTATAAATATTTTCTTTAAGTATAAGAAGATGTAAGATAAAGTAGAAGTAGAGATGAGATTGATATCTATTTTTTTTCAGTATCAGTCTCGTAGCTCAGACGGTTAGAGCGCTACACTGATAATGTAGAGGTCCGCGGTTCAATTCCGCGCGAGACTATTTTTGTGTTATTAGGGGAATTAGCTCAGCTGGCTAGAGCGCCTGCTTTGCACGCAGGAGGTCATCGGTTCAACTCCGATATTCTCCATTTTTGATTTGTTCTTTGACATAACATACAATGAAACAATTGAGGTCGTTATTTACGAAATAAGAAAAAAGCTAAATAAGGGCGTATGGTGGATGCCTTGGCTCTGAGAGGCGAAGAAGGACGTGATAAGCTGCGATAAGCTGCGGGAATTGGCACATACGAATTGATCCGCAGATGTCCGAATGGGGGAACCTATCATATTAATAGTATGATGTTACTTTTAATAAAGTAATGCAAACCTAGAGAACTGAAACATCTAAGTATCTAGAGGAAAAGAAAACAAAAGTGATTCCGTTAGTAGTGGCGAGCGAAATCGGAAAAGCCTAAACCATTGTCGTTTTATCTTCAATGGGGTTGTAGGTCTACAATAAGATAGATATTTTATATAGCAGAATGGTTTGGAAAATCCAATCATAGAAGGTGATAATCCTGTATGCGAAATGTAAGAAATCATCTAGTAGGAACCTGATTAGGACGGGACACGGGAAATCTTGTCTGAATCTACCGGGACCATCCGGTAAGGCTAAATACTACTCAGAGACCGATAGTGAACTAGTACCGTGAGGGAAAGGTGAAAAGTACTTCGAATAGAAGAGTGAAATAGATCCTGAAACCATATGCTTACAATCTGTCGGAGCCTTTTAGTGAGGTGACGACGTGCCTTTTGCATAATGAACCTACGAGTTAATTTTTTCGGCAAGGTTAAGTAGTTCAGCTATGGAGCCGTAGCGAAAGCGAGTCTGAATAGGGCGTTTAGTCGGAAGAATTAGACGCGAAACCGAGTGATCTACCCATGAGCAGGTTGAAGCTGTGGTAACACATAGTGGAGGACCGAACCGGTTGACGTTGAAAAGTCTTCGGATGACTTGTGGGTAGGGGTGAAAGGCCAATCAAACTCGGAGATAGCTCGTACTCCCCGAAATGCATTTAGGTGCAGCATCGTGTTAAATAATACAGAGGTAGAGCTACTGATTGGATGAAGGGGTTTCATCGCCTACTAATTCCTGACAAACTCCGAATGCTGTTATTATGTTTCACGGTAGTGAGGGCATGGGTGCTAAGGTCCATGTCCAAGAGGGAAACAACCCAGATCATCAGTTAAGGCCCCTAAGTATATATTAAGTTGTAGAAAAAACGAGGTTTAATTGCACAGACAGCTAGGATGTTAGCTTGGAAGCAGCTATTCATTTAAAGAGTGCGTAACAGCTCACTAGTCGAGTGATTGAGCGTGGATAATAATCGGGCATAAATATATCGCCGAAACTATGGGATTGAAAAATCGGTAGGGGAGCATTGCAATAACGTTGAAGCTATATTGTGAAATATAGTGGAGTTTTTGCAAAAGAAAATGTAGGTATAAGTAACGATAATGCGGATGAGAAATCCGCACACCGAAAAACTAAGGATTCCTCAGCTATGTTAATCAACTGAGGGTTAGTCGGGGCCTAAGATGTAATCGAAAGGTGTAGTCGATGGGAAACCGGTTAATATTCCGGTACTTGCTTTTATTGCGATGGGGGGACGAAGTTATGAAACTGTCGCGTACGGACGGAAGTGTACGTTGAAATAGTTAGGCATAAAATATATAGGAAAATCCGTATGTTTTTACTGATCTATGATAGTACCACAAACCTTCGGGGGAGTGGATAGCACAGGTAAGAGCTTCCAAGAAAAGCCTCTAAGCTTCAGATAAAAGTGATCCGTACCAAAACCGACACAGGTAGTTGAGGAGAGTATCCTAAGGTGCTCGAGTGATTCACGGCTAAGGAACTAGGCAAAATAAACCTGTAACTTCGGGAGAAAGGTTGCCTTCCTATAGGAAGGCCGCAGTGAAAATATCCAGGCGACTGTTTATCAAAAACATAGGACTCTGCTAAATTGAAAAATGATGTATAGGGTCTGACACCTGCCCAGTACTGGAAGGTTAAAGGAAAAGGTTAGCTTTTAAGCAAAGCTTTTGACTGAAGCCCCAGTAAACGGCGGCCGTAACTATAACGGTCCTAAGGTAGCGAAATTCCTTGTCGGGTAAGTTCCGACCTGCACGAATGGTGTAACGATCTGGAAACTGTCTCAGCCGTGAGCTCGGTGAAATTGTAATATCGGTGAAGATGCCGATTACTCGCAATGGGACGAAAAGACCCTGTGAACCTTTACTATAGCTTCGTATTGGTTTTGATTGAGAAATGTGTAGGATAGGTGGGAGACCTTGAAGTATTATCGTCAGGTAGTATGGAGTCATCCTTGAAATACCACCCTTTTTTTAGTTGAAATCTAACTTGATAATTAACTATTAAGGACATTGCGTGGTGGGTAGTTTGACTGGGGTGGTCGCCTCCAAAAAGGTAACGGAGGCTCCCAAAGGTACCCTCAACACGTTTGGTAATCGTGTGTAGAGTGTAATGGCATAAGGGTGCTTGACTGTGAGACTTACAAGTCAATCAGGTACGAAAGTAGGGCATAGTGATCCGGTGGTTCCGCATGGAAGGGCCATCGCTCAAAGGATAAAAGGTACTCCGGGGATAACAGGCTAGTCTCCCCCAAGAGCTCACATCGACGGGGAGGTTCGGCACCTCGATGTCGGCTCGTCACATCCTGGGGCTGGAGAAGGTCCCAAGGGTTGGGCTGTTCGCCCATTAAAGTGGCACGCGAGCTGGGTTCAGAACGTCGTGAGACAGTTCGGTCTCTATCTATTGCGAGCGTTAGAAGCTTGAGTGGACCTGATTCTAGTACGAGAGGACCGAATTGGACGAACCTATGGTGTATCAGTTGTATCGCCAGGTGCATTGCTGAGTAGCTACGTTCGGAAGAGATAAGCACTGAAAGCATATAAGTGCGAAACTCACCACAAGATTAGGCTTCTTTTAAGGGTCGTTGAAGATGACAACGTTGATAGGCTATAAGTGTAAAGACAGTAATGTCATAGCTAAGTAGTACTAATTACCCATAAGCTTTTATTTCGTTTTTAACGAAAAGAATTGTGTATAATTGTATGTTATGTCTATTTTTTATAGACTATAGAAAATAAATATATAAAATAAATATAAATGGGTGGTTATAGCAATGTGGCTCCACCTCTTTCCATTCCGAACAGAGAAGTTAAACACATTAGCGCTGATGGTACTGGTTATTCCGGGAGAGTAAGTCACCGCCCTTTTTTCTTGTAATGTAGAGAATTATAACAAACACTCTGAATATAAGTCTCTATTTTTTGCACCACCACTATCTGCACGAAGAATACTCTCACTTCTATAATAATAAAGACTTTTTAATCCTATTTTCCAAGCTTCAACATGAACTTTGTTTATAAATTTTGCAGGAGTCTTTTGATGAAAAGATAAATTGATACTTTGACCCTGATCAATATATTTTTGTCGTATGCTCGCTTGTTTTATTAATCCTAATTGATTTATTTCCTTAAAACATTTAAATACATTTTTCTCTTTTTCATTAAGAGTCGTCAAATTCAAACAAGACCCTTTTTCATTAGCTATTTGTTCCCAAACTTCTGGTAAGTTATATCCATTTTGGATAAGAATTTTTTCTAAATGAGGATTTTTTCGAATATGCATTCCTTTTGCATCATCATCTACATAAATATTTGCAGCTAAAGGTTCTATCCCTTGTGAAAGTCCTCCTGCTAATTTGGCCGAACTTCTATTCGGAGCCATAGCCATTAAAGTCAAATTCCTTCTTCCTGTTCCTCTATTCCATTCTGGTTCTCCATATTCTTTAGCCAAATATTTAGTTGCTTTTTGAGACTCTAATTGTATATATCTAAATATATTGTGAGTTAATATTTCAGATTCTACAGATATGAATGGAATCATTTTTTCTTGTAAATAGGAATGCCAACCTAAAGCACCTAATCCTAATGCTCTACTTTTTTCCGCAAAACGAACAGCATCCTCTATTCCTTGTATATTTTTTCCTTTGTCTATAAATTCTTGTAAAACAGCATCTAAAAATAAAATAGCATAAAACACAGTATTTGTATTTTTCCATTCCATATATTTGAATAAGTTTAATGAGGAAAGACAACATACGAGAGTGTGATTTTCATCTGTTGGCAACATAATTTCTGAACAAAGATTACTATGATAGATTTTTAATCCATGTTTTTTCCAGTTTTCTGGAAGATTTTTATTGGCATTATCTTTAAAAAAAAGATAAGGTTCTCCAGTTTTTACACGTTCTTTCAAGGTATTGATCCACAATTTTCTTTCTTTTCCATTATTTTTCAATACTTTTTCCATAAAAGAATTAGAAATTATTACACCTTGATGAATATTATGACATTGACGATTAATATCTCCTTTAGGTTCTCTTATTTTTAAAAACTCTGGATATTCCTCGTGTTCTATATTTAAATAAATAGCAACTGCACCTCTTCTTGTTCTTCCTTGTTTGCTAGCGACAATAGCACTATCATATGATTTAATAAAAGGAATTATTCCATCAGAAGTTCCCAACGCCCCATTTTTTATAAAACTTCCTACAGGTCTTACGAGACTAAAATCATAAGAAGTTCCTCCTCCGTGTTTACTCAACATAGCCATTTCTAAATTTTTCCTATATATTTCATACATACTATCTCCAATTTTACCTGAAAAACAACTGATAGGCAATCCTTTTTCTGTTCCTAAATTCACCATAACTGGAGTAGAAGGAATAAGCCATCCTTTCCATAAAATATTAAAAAATTCTCTTTCTATTTTTGGTTTTTTTAGAATTTTAGAAGCATTTTTAGATAATCTTTTATACGCTTCAAAAGGAGTTTCTCCATCTAATAAATATCCCCCTTTAATAGTAGTTAAATACAATTCGTTGTTGGCCCATATTGGAATATCTTTTCCAACTTTCCATCCTTCTTTTTCTGCAATAGGGTGTGTTTCCATATTAAAACTAAAACTGATACTGAGAATAGCTAAGTAGTACTAATTACCCATAAGCTTTTATTTCGTTTTTAACGAAAAGAATTGTGTATAATTGTATGTTATGTCTATTTTTTATAGACTATAGAAAATAAATATATAAAATAAATATAAATGGGTGGTTATAGCAATGTGGCTCCACCTCTTTCCATTCCGAACAGAGAAGTTAAACACATTAGCGCTGATGGTACTGGTTATTCCGGGAGAGTAAGTCACCGCCCTTTTTTCTTGTAATGTAGAGAATTATAACAAACACTCTGAATATAAGTCTCTATTTTTTGCACCACCACTATCTGCACGAAGAATACTCTCACTTCTATAATAATAAAGACTTTTTAATCCTATTTTCCAAGCTTCAACATGAACTTTGTTTATAAATTTTGCAGGAGTCTTTTGATGAAAAGATAAATTGATACTTTGACCCTGATCAATATATTTTTGTCGTATGCTCGCTTGTTTTATTAATCCTAATTGATTTATTTCCTTAAAACATTTAAATACATTTTTCTCTTTTTCATTAAGAGTCGTCAAATTCAAACAAGACCCTTTTTCATTAGCTATTTGTTCCCAAACTTCTGGTAAGTTATATCCATTTTGGATAAGAATTTTTTCTAAATGAGGATTTTTTCGAATATGCATTCCTTTTGCATCATCATCTACATAAATATTTGCAGCTAAAGGTTCTATCCCTTGTGAAAGTCCTCCTGCTAATTTGGCCGAACTTCTATTCGGAGCCATAGCCATTAAAGTCAAATTCCTTCTTCCTGTTCCTCTATTCCATTCTGGTTCTCCATATTCTTTAGCCAAATATTTAGTTGCTTTTTGAGACTCTAATTGTATATATCTAAATATATTGTGAGTTAATATTTCAGATTCTACAGATATGAATGGAATCATTTTTTCTTGTAAATAGGAATGCCAACCTAAAGCACCTAATCCTAATGCTCTACTTTTTTCCGCAAAACGAACAGCATCCTCTATTCCTTGTATATTTTTTCCTTTGTCTATAAATTCTTGTAAAACAGCATCTAAAAATAAAATAGCATAAAACACAGTATTTGTATTTTTCCATTCCATATATTTGAATAAGTTTAATGAGGAAAGACAACATACGAGAGTGTGATTTTCATCTGTTGGCAACATAATTTCTGAACAAAGATTACTATGATAGATTTTTAATCCATGTTTTTTCCAGTTTTCTGGAAGATTTTTATTGGCATTATCTTTAAAAAAAAGATAAGGTTCTCCAGTTTTTACACGTTCTTTCAAGGTATTGATCCACAATTTTCTTTCTTTTCCATTATTTTTCAATACTTTTTCCATAAAAGAATTAGAAATTATTACACCTTGATGAATATTATGACATTGACGATTAATATCTCCTTTAGGTTCTCTTATTTTTAAAAACTCTGGATATTCCTCGTGTTCTATATTTAAATAAATAGCAACTGCACCTCTTCTTGTTCTTCCTTGTTTGCTAGCGACAATAGCACTATCATATGATTTAATAAAAGGAATTATTCCATCAGAAGTTCCCAACGCCCCATTTTTTATAAAACTTCCTACAGGTCTTACGAGACTAAAATCATAAGAAGTTCCTCCTCCGTGTTTACTCAACATAGCCATTTCTAAATTTTTCCTATATATTTCATACATACTATCTCCAATTTTACCTGAAAAACAACTGATAGGCAATCCTTTTTCTGTTCCTAAATTCACCATAACTGGAGTAGAAGGAATAAGCCATCCTTTCCATAAAATATTAAAAAATTCTCTTTCTATTTTTGGTTTTTTTAGAATTTTAGAAGCATTTTTAGATAATCTTTTATACGCTTCAAAAGGAGTTTCTCCATCTAATAAATATCCCCCTTTAATAGTAGTTAAATACAATTCGTTGTTGGCCCATATTGGAATATCTTTTCCAACTTTCCATCCTTCTTTTTCTGCAATAGGGTGTGTTTCCATATTAAAACTAAAACTGATACTGAGAATTCTTTTATTTTTTTTCTTTCTCTATTTGTTCTTTTAACTTAGCTAATCCAGCAATATCTCCCAAAGTAGATTTTTCTAATTTTCTGTTTCTACTAATACGCTGCTCTTTTTTTTGATCTTTATCACGATAAACTGAAGTATGAGAAACTACAATTTTTTTGGTTTCTTTATTAAACTCTAAAATTTTAAAATTAGTTTTTTCTCCTTTTTCAACAATGTTTCCATCTTTTTTTTCCAAAAAACGTAATGGAGAAAATGCTTCCAATTCCTGTTCTTTTTCTTTATTATAAAGTCTAATTGTAGCACCCTTATCAAAAATATTAGTTATTACTCCATTATGAATGCTTCCCACATGGAAAATTTTTCCATATTTATCCCATGGATTCTCTGTCAATTGTTTATGTCCTAAATTTAATCTTCTTGTCTTAGGATCTGAAGATAAAACAATTACTTCTAATTTATCGTTTAAATTGCAAAATTCAGAAGAATGTTTTATCTTTTTCAACCATGAAAGATCATTTGTATAAATAATTCCAGATATTCCTTTTTCCAATTCCAAAAAAACACCAAAATTAGTAAATTTTCGTACTACACCAACATGTTTTGATCCTACAGGATACTTTTTTTGGATATCTATCCAAGGATCTGTAGTTAGTTGTTTGACACTTAATGACATTTTTCTTTCCTGACGATCTATAGTCAGAATTATTGCTTCTAACTCATCTCCTATTTGTACAAAATCTTGTGGAGAAGACAAATCAGAAGACCAAGACATTTCGCTTATATGTAATAAAGCTTCTACACCCGGAATGATTTCTACAAAAGCTCCATAATCAGCTATTACACTTACTTTCCCCTTAACTTTGCTCCCTACTTTTAAATTTTTATCCAGAGAACTCCAAGGATGAGGTTGCAATTGTTTTAATCCCAATTGCACACGATTTTTATCTTTATCTACCCCTAAAACTACAAATTTTAACTCTTGTTCTAATTGAACAACTTCTGTAGGGTGACTAATATGAGGCCAACTCATATCTGTAATATGTAACAAAGCATCTACTCCTCCTAGATCTACAAAAGCTCCATAAGGAAGAATATTTTTTATTTTTCCTTCTAAAACTTGGCCTTTATCTAGTTTGGAAATCATTTCTTTTCTTTGTTCTTCAATATCTCTTTCTATTAAAACTTTATGAGAAACAACAACATTTTTTGTTTTTTGATTGATTTTAACGACTTTTACTTCCATAGTTTTTCCCACATAGACATCATAATCTCTAACAGGCTTGACATTGATATGAGAACCTGGAAGAAAACATTCAATCTCAAAAATTTCCACTATGAGTCCTCCTTTTGTTCGAGCAACAACATAACCTAAAATGATTTCTCCTTTTTCATATGCTTCATTAATACGTTGCCAATTTCTTAATGTTTTTGCTTTTTGATACGAAAGAATGCATTGTCCTTTATAATCTATTTTCACAACCATGACTTCCATATGATTTCCTACTTCTAAATTAAAATTATCTTTATGGAATTCACTCATAGGAATAACTCCTTCTGCTTTAAATCCAATATCTACAATGACATTTTTTTCTGTAATATGTGTAACAACACCTTTATAAATTTCTAATTCTTGTATATATGGTAAAGTTTTCGTATATATTTTTTCAAACTCTTTTCTTTTTCTTTGGATCTCATTATTTAGATGAGTTTCATATTTCGTCCAATCGAAACTTTTCATTTTTTCCTGATCATCCGTCTCCGTCTCCGTATCATTCAATTTGAAATTTTCACTCTTTCTTCCATCAGAAGATGAATGGGTCACATCCTTTTTAATTTCTTCGGTTTCTTCGGTTTGATTAGACATATTATTTTATTTTTTCTTTTTTTTTCTTTTTTTTCTTAGTAAATAGAACATACACATATTCTTAGTAAATAGAACATACACATATTTCTTAGTAAATAGAACATACACATATTTCTTAGTAAATAGAACATACACATATTTCTTAGTAAATAGAACATACACATATTTCTTAGTAAATAGAACATACACATATTTCTTAGTAAATAGAACATACACATATTTCTTAGTAAATAGAACATACACATATTTCTTAGTAAATAGAACATACACATATTTCTTAGTAAATAGAACATACACATATTTCTTAGTAAATAGAACATACACATATTTCTTAGTAAATAGAACATACACATATTTCTTAGTAAATAGAACATACACATATTTCTTAGTAAATAGAACATACACATATTTCTTAGTAAATAGAACATACACATATTTCTTAGTAAATAGAACATACACATATTTCTTAGTAAATAGAACATACACATATTTCTTAGTAAATAGAACATACACATATTTCTTAGTAAATAGAACATACACATATTTCTTAGTAAATAGAACATACACATATTTCTTAGTAAATAGAACATACACATATTTCTTAGTAAATAGAACATACACATATTTCTTAGTAAATAGAACATACACATATTTCTTAGTAAATAGAACATACACATATTTCTTAGTAAATAGAACATACACATATTTCTTAGTAAATAGAACATACACATATTTCTTAGTAAATAGAACATACACATATTTCTTAGTAAATAGAACATACACATACATACAACACACCTCCATTAAAGAATTTATCCTCCAACTCCAAAAAGGAATAGATATTCTTATTCATTTTCATTTTTTCTTCCTTAATTTTTTAAGATATTAACAACTAAGACTCTTGCTCTTGTTTAATGAAAACAAGAAAAAAACTAGAGAATACAAAACTAATAATTTTTCATAAACTTTTCCTCTTGATACAAAAAACTATTTTTTATTTCATAAAATACTGTTGTATCCATATGCAGACAAATAAAGTAAAGATAAAAAATTATTACTGTGATAAATATTTTTGATAATGTAAATTGTAAAAAAAAATAAGAATAACATGTACCTTATTGTTGATACAGAAACTACAGGATTGCCCACATCTTACAATGTTCCAGTCACTAATATAGATCATTGGCCAAGAGTTGTTCAAATAGCATGGCAATGTCATGATTCTTTAGGAAAATTTATAGAATTTAAAAATTTCATCATCAAACCGGATCATTATGATATTCCTTTTAATTCTTTCAAAATTCATGGAATAACTAATGATAAAGCAGAAAAATATGGAAAAGATCTAAGTTTTGTTCTAGAAGAATTTAAAAAATCCTTAGAAAAATCTCAATGTTTAATTGGACATAACTTAGAATTTGACATAAAAGTTATTTCATGTGAGTTTTTTAGAAAAAAAAAAGAAATAAATTTAAATAAAAAAAAATTTCTAGATACTAAAGAAGTTTCTGTTTCTTATTGCAAATTACCTGTTGGCATTAGTAAAAAAAGATTTAAATGGCCTACATTAAACGAACTATATCATAAACTATTTGGAGTTAATTTTTCTAATATTCATAATGCTGCAAATGATGTAAAAGCTACAGCTCGTTGTTTCTTAGAACTTATGCGTATTGGAGTTATATCATTCCATGATCTTGGAATAGAAAAAAATATTTTGGTAAAATTCAGAGAATTATTCCGTCATCCTATTTCTTCTTCCATGGTCTTTTTTGAATCTCCTTATCCTTCTTATAAAGAAGAAAAAAAAACGTCTTTTTCATCAGAAAAAGAAAAAGAAGAAGAAACTCCTTCTTTATTAAAAAAAAAAAGGTATTCTCATATTCATAATCACACTTCTTTTTCCATCCTTTGTTCTACTATAAATATTCAATCTTTAATAGAAAAATCTATATCCTTAAATATGCCTGCTGTAGGAATAACGGATTATGGAAATATGATGGGGGCTTTTCACTTTTTGAATGCAATTCATTCAGCGAATAAAAAATATTCTTCTTTAAAAAAATCCATTAAAGGAATTATTGGATGTGAAGTTTTTATTTCTGAATATTATTTACAAAAAAAGTTCACTAAAGAAAAACCGGATAAAAAATATCAACAAGTTCTTTTATCCAAGAACAAAAATGGTTATCATAATTTATCCAAACTTTGTTCTCTTGGCTTTACAGAAGGGATTTATTCTGGAATTCCTAGAGTAGGAAAAAATTTGATTGAAAAATACAAAGAAAATCTAATAGCACTCACTGGAGATCTCAATGGAGAAATTCCTCAAACTATTCTCAATCATGGAAAAAGAAAAGCAGAAAATATATTCTTGTGGTGGAAAGAACTTTTTAATGAAGATTTTTATATAGAATTATTACGTCATGGATTAGAAGAAGAAGATTATGTGAATGAAGTTCTTCTTCAATTTTCAGAAAAATATCATGTTAAATATATTGTACAGAATAATACTTTTTACTTAAATAAAAAAGAGGCAGATGCACATGACATTTTACTTTGCGTAAAAAATGGAGAAAAACAATCGACTCCCATAGGAAAAGGAAAAGGATATAGGTTCGGATTCCCGAATCAAGAATTTTATTTTAAAAGCCAAGAAGATATGAAAAAAATATTTTCTGATCTTCCAGAAGCTTTTGATTTTTTAGATGAATTAATTAATAAGATTGAATCTTATCATATTTCACAGAAAATATTACTTCCAAAATTTAAAATTCCAGAATCTTTTCAAGATCCTATGGATAAAATAGATGGAGGAAATAGAGGAGAAAATTATTTTCTAAAGAATATTACTTATGAAGGGGCTAAAAAGCGTTATAAAAATTTAACAAAAGCAATAAAAGAAAGAATTTCTTTTGAATTGAAAACAATTGAAAAAATTGGGTATCCTGGTTATTTCCTTATCGTTCATAATTTTATTTCTCAAGCTAAAAAAATGAATATTTCAGTAGGACCTGGAAGAGGTTCTGTTGCAGGATCTGTTGTGGCTTATTGTATAGGAATAACGGATATAGACCCAATAAAATATCGTCTTCTTTTTGAAAGATTTTTAAATCCAGATAGAATATCTCTTCCAGATATTGATATAGATTTTGATGATCGTGGACGAGAAAAAATTATTAAATGGGTTGTAGAAAAATATGGAAAAAATCAAGTAGCACAAATCATAACATATGCAACTATGGGAGCAAAATCTGCCATTAGAGATACGGCTCGTGTGTTAAATTTATCTTTAACGGAAACAGATCGTATCGCAAAAATGATTCCTAATTTTTTTTCTTTGAAAGAAATTTTATCAGAAAATCCTGTTCTAGTTCTAGGAAGAATAAGTAAAGATAAAATGGAGAATGTGAAGAGAATTAGAAAAATTTCAGAAAAAAAAGAAACTTTAGAAGGAAAAATTCTGCAACAAGCAAAAATTTTAGAGGGATCCATAAGAAGTACGGGAATTCATGCTTGTGGAATTATCATAAGCCCATATGATATTAAAGAATATGTTCCTATTTCTATTTCTAAAGAATCTGATTTATTATTAACACAATTTGACAATGATGTAGTAGAAGATGCTGGATTATTAAAAATGGATTTTTTAGGATTAAAAACTCTCACTATCATCAAAGATACTTTAAACATTATAAAAAGACGTAAAAATATCACAGAATTATCATTTCCTCTAGAGGATAAAAAAACTTATTCTCTTTTTCAGAAAGGAGAAACCATCGCCGTTTTTCAATATGAATCTCCAGGAATGCAAAAATACTTACGTCTTCTTAAACCTGATAAGTTTGATGATTTAATTGCAATGATGGCATTATATAGACCTGGTCCATTACAATATATTCCCAATTTTATCTTAAGGAAACATGGAAAAGAAGCTATTACCTATGATTTGCCAGAAATGGAAGAATTTTTGAAGGAAACTTATGGAATAACAATATATCAAGAACAGGTTATGTTGATTTCACAAAAAATAGCTGGATTTAGCAAAGGGGATGCAGATTTTCTTAGAAAGGCTATGGGAAAAAAACAAAAAAATGTGTTAAATAAAATGAAAAGCCAATTTATTTATAAAGCTATTAAAAAAGGATATCCAAAAAAAATATTGGAAAAAATATGGAAAGACTGGGAATTTTTTTCTTGCTATGCTTTTAATAAATCTCATGCGACATGTTATGCTTATATAGCATTTCAAACTGCTTATCTTAAAACTCATTTTCCGCATGAATATATGTCTTCTGTATTAAGTAATAACATGCAAGATATAAAACAACTAACCTCTTTTATTAAAGAATGTAAAAGAATGAAAATATCTGTAATAGGGCCAGATATAAACGAAAGTGATTCTTTTTTTAAAGTAAAAGATAATAGAAGCATTAGATTTGGAATGAGAGGGATCAAGGGAGTTGGAAAAAATGCTGTAAAAACAATTCTTAGTGAAAGAGAAAAAAATGGACCATATACTTCCATATTTGATCTAGTAAAAAGAATTGACTTACGTATAGTCAATAAAAAAACTTTGGAAAGTTTAATTTTGTCTGGATCCTTGGATAGATTTCATGTCAAAAGAGAACAATATTTTCATTTTATAGAAAAAATAATTCGATTTGGATCAAAATATAAAAAAATGAAAAAAGAAGATGAAGATGACATTTCTCTTAAAAAAAAAATTGAAATAGAAAAACCAACTTTTATAATAGAAGAAAAAGAGAGAAAACCATGGAGTAATATATATAAATTATCCAAAGAAAAAGAAGTATTAGGAATTTATGCCACTTCACATCCTTTGGATGCCTTTTATTATGAAAGAAAATATTTTACTAATCTTTCCTTAGATCAATTAAATAAAAATGAATACAAACTCACAGGAAAAAATATCAAAATATGTGGAATTTTGTCAAAAATAGAAAAAAAAATCTATCTAAAAAGTAGGAAAGAATATGGGATATTTTTATTAGAAGATTATCATTCTTCTAAGGAATTTAGAATTTATGGAAAAGAGTATTTAAAGTATGAGCATCTTTTATTTAATAATAGTTTGTTATACTTGTATTTATCTATAGATAAAAAAGAAAAAGAACATAAAATTAATATTTTACATATAGAAAGTTTACAAAATGTTTTAAAAAAATTGACTCAGAAACTGACAGTAAAGATTCATATAAATGACTTAGATAGCATAGTTGTTCATGAAATAGAAAAACTCTTTTCTCAACAAAAAGGAAATAAAAAACTTCATATTCTTCTTTATGATAAGGAGAATCAAATCTCTTTAAATTTTGAATCTAAAAAGTATGGAATTGATATAAACTCAAATTTTTTAAAAGAATTAGAAAAAATAAAGGGTTTAGATTTTTCTTTTAATTAAAACTTGAAAATAGACAATAAATACTCAAATTTATTAAAAATACTTTATTATTTTATTAAATTTGCACTTGCAGTTAGTTCTACAAAAAATGTATTATATGAGGAATCATTCATCCTATTATTATTCTATTATTATTACTCCTACTATAAGATTAAGATACAATTTATTTATTTTTCTTAGTGCTTAGTGTTTTTGTGTTCATACAAATATGAAAATAAAAGTTAGAGTATCTCATGATGAGGATACAAAATATGCTTCCTTAATTTGCAAAAAAATACAGGAATCAGCAAAAAGTAGAGGAACTGGTATCGCTAAAAAAGATCCGGAATATATTAAATCAAAAATGATTAATGGAAATGCCGTTATTGCCTTTTATGATGGAAAGATAGCAGGATTTAGTTATCTTGAAGTTTTTCAAAAAGAAGAATTTGTTGTTAATTCCGGTTTGATTGTTTTTCCTGAATTTAGAAAAAAAGGATTAGCAAGAATTATAAAAGTTGAAATATTTCAACTTTCCAGAAAAAAATTTCCAAACTCTAAAATTTTTAGTATTACAACAAGTAATTCCGTGATAAAAATGAATACAGAATTGGGGTTTAAACCAGTTACTTTTAGTGAACTTCCTCAATCGGAAGAATTTTGGAAAGGATGTCAAAGTTGTACAAATTTCGATATTTTAACTAGAAATAAAAGAAAAATGTGTCTTTGTACAGGTCTTTTATACGAAAAAAATTCATCGGATTTTATGATTCATCATCATCAAAATAAAAACGAAAAAAAAAATTATTTAATTCATGGAGATAGAATCGTTTTGGCTTATAGTGGTGGATTAGATACGTCTTATTGTTTAAAATATCTTATCCAAGAAGAAGGATACGAGGTCCACACAGTTATTATTAACACAGGTGGGTTTCAAAAAAAAGAATTAAAGAAAATTGAAGAAAGAGCTTTTCACATTGGAGCAAAATCACATAAAACTATTGATTCCATAGAAGAATTTTATCAAAATTGCATAAAATATCTTATATTCGGAAATATTCTTAAAAATAATACTTATCCACTTTCAGTTAGTTCCGAAAGAATTTTTCAGGCCATTAAAATTGCACAATATGCAACTTTTATTAATGCAAAAGCAATTGCTCATGGAAGTACTGGAGCAGGAAATGATCAAATTAGATTCGATATCGCTTTTCAAATTATTTGTCCAGAAAAAATGACCTTATCTCCTATAAGGGAGAATAAAATTTCTAGAAAAGAAGAAATTGAATACTTACGAAATAGTGGAGTATCCATTTGTTGGGACAAAGCGAAATATTCCATTAATAAGGGAATTTGGGGAACAAGTATAAGTGGAAAAGAGACTCTCACTTCTTCTCACGATTTTCCGGAAAAGGCCTATACAACAAAGTTAAAAAGAAAAAAAAGCGAAAATATAGAATTAGAATTTGAGAAAGGAGAATTAGTAAGCATTAATAAAGAAAAGGGAAAAGCGATAAAGAATATCATAAAACTTGAAAAAATAGCATCAGAATTTGCCATAGGAAGAGGAATTCACATAGGAGATACTATTTTAGGAATAAAAGGGAGAGTTGCATTTGAAGCTTCAGCTGCTATTATTATTATTAAAGCTCATCATTTGTTAGAAAAACATATTCTTACAAAATGGCAACTCTATTGGAAAGAGCAATTATCCAATTGGTACGGAATGTTACTTCATGAAGCACAATATTTAGATCCTGTTATGCGTGATATTGAGATGTTTTTAAATAGTACACAAAAAAGATTAACTGGAACTGTCCATCTCATTTTATCTCCTTACAGATTTCATTTAGTTGGTATTAAATCTGAATTCGATTTAATGAAATCTAATATGGCTCAGTATGGAGAAATGAATCATGCTTGGACTGCAGAAGATGTGAAAGGATTCACAAAAATATTAAGTAATCAAATGAAAATGTATCATAATTTAAATAAAAAAGAAAAAAATAAATAATGATTGAAATAGGGATTATAGGAGGAACTGGATATACTGCTGGAGAATTAATTAGATTAATAATTCATCATCCAAAAGCAAAAATTAATAGTGTAGTAAGTAGAAGTCATCCAAACAAATGGATTCACTGGACACATCAAGATCTACTGGGGGAAATAGAGATGAAGTTTGTTGATTCTTTAAATGAAAAAATAGATATAGTCTTTCTTTGTTCAGGACATGGACAGTCTAGAAAAGAATTAAAGGAAATATCAGAAAATGTAAAAGTTATTGATCTTAGTCAAGATTTCAGATTGATGGATCAATCTATTTTTAAAGGGAGAAGTTTTGTGTATGGATTACCAGAGTTACAAAAAGATAATATAAAAATATCCAATAGTATAGCTAATCCAGGATGTTTTGCTACAGCTATTCTTTTAGCTATTTTACCTTTAGCTAAAAAAAAGCTATTAAAACAACATATTCATATCAGTGCTATAACTGGATCCACAGGATCTGGTAAAAAAGTTAGTGAAACCAATCAATTCAGTTGGAGAAATAACAATATTTCTACTTATCAAATTTTTAAACATCAGCATCTAAAAGAAATAAAACAGGAGATTCAAAAAGTCCAAAATCATTTTCCTTATGAAATTTATTTTATTCCTTATAGGGGAAATTTTTCCAGAGGAATTATAGCAACTTTATATACTTATTCCAGTTTTTCTTTGGAAGAAAATAGAGAATTTTATAAAGAATACTATAAAAATCACCCGTTTGTGGAAATATCTGATATAAATATAAACATTGATCTAAAACAAGTGATTAATACTAATAAATGTATTTTGTCTCTTATGAAAGAGAAGGATCAACTAATAATTACAAGTATTATAGATAATCTTATCAAAGGCGCTTCAGGTCAAGCTGTCCAGAATATGAATCTTCTATTTAATTTAGATGAAACTTGTGGTTTGAAATTAAAATCTGTTCGTTTTTAAAAAAAAAAAGTAAAAAGTAAAAAATGGAATTATTTGACGTATACCCTATTCTAGATATAGAATTAACTAAAAGTAAAGGAGTATATGTTTTTGATAAACAAGGACATATGTATTTGGATTTTTATGGTGGTCATGCAGTAATTTCCATTGGACATGCGCATCCAAATTATGTTCAATCTTTAACAGAACAAATTCATAAAATTCCTTATTATTCAAATAGTGTTTTTATTTTTCAAAAAAAAAAATTGGCCCATTTACTTGGTTGTATTTCAGGATATAAAAATTATTCGTTATTTCTTTGTAATTCTGGAACTGAATCTAATGAAAATGCATTAAAAATTGCCTCTTTTTATACAGGAAAAAAAAAGATTATTGCTTTCAAAGGGGCTTTTCATGGAAGAACAAGCGGAAGTGTATCCGTTACGGATAATTACAAATTTGTATCTCCTTTTGATGCTCAACATGAGACTCTATTTATAGATTATAAGGATATTGAAATGTTAGAAAAAAAATTAAAACAGGGAGACATTTGCGCTGTAATTACGGAAGGAATCCAAGGAGTCTCTGGGATCATAGATCCTGGCTTTGATTTTTTTTGTAAAGCTTGGTCTCTTTGTAAAAAATATCACACAGTTTTTATAATAGATGAAGTTCAAAGTGGATATGGAAGAACTGGATCTTTTTTTTCTCATCAATTATATCCTATAAAACCAGATTTGATTACTGTTGCTAAAGGAATGGGAAATGGATTTCCCATAGGAGGAGTTCTTATTCATCCTAAATTTAAACCATATCACGGAATGTTAGGAACGACATTTGGTGGAAATCATTTGGCTTGTACTGCTGGAATTGTTGTATTAGAAATTATTAAAAAAGAAAATTTAATTGAAAATGCAAAAAAAATGGGGAAAATTTTATTTCAAGAATTACGTATGATTCCTAAAATCAAAAAAATAAGAGGAAGAGGGCTAATGTTAGGTTTAGAATTTGATTTTCCTATTCATGATTTGAAGAATATTTTAATTTACAAGGAAAAAGTATTTGTTGGGATATCTAATAATTCCTGTGTTTTACGATTACTTCCTCCATTAAGTATTAATGTCAATCATATCAAATTATTCCTCAAAAAATTAAGAAATGCTTTAGCATATTTAGATGAAAAATGAAAAAAAATAATAATAGAACAACGGCTATGTTGATATTGGAAGATGGAACAAAATATGAAGCTTATCATTTTGGATCTCCAGTTTCTTCTTCAGGAGAAGTTGTATTCAACACAGCTATGACCGGATACACGGAAAGTTTGACAGATCCTTCTTACAAAGGTCAAATTTTAACTTATACTTATCCTATAATAGGAAATTATGGAATTCCATCTTCTTCTCACAAAGAATCAGTTCAAGAATTTTATGAATCTGATAAGGTTCAAGTATCTGGTCTGATTATTTCATATTATTCTAATCGTCCCAATCATTGGAATATGTCAACCTCCTTATCTGATTGGTTGAAAGAAAATAAAGTTACTGGATTATATGGTGTAGATACCAGATTCATTGCACAAAGGCTTAGAAAAAGAGGAGGATCTATGTTGGGGAAAATTTTAATGGAAAAGGAAAAAGAAAATATTCCTTTTTATGATCCAAATAAGGATAATCTTTCTGAAAAAGTTTCTACACATGAAAAAATTGTATATGGAAATGGAAAATATAAAATATTACTTGTTGATTTTGGATTAAAAAATAATATTTTACGTTCTTTTTTACGAAGAGATTGTACTATAATAAGAGTTCCATGGGATTATGATTTTACAAAAGAAGAATATAACGGGCTAGTTCTTTCTAATGGACCTGGAAATCCAAAAATTTATGAAAAACCTATTTTTTATATTCGCATGGCTCTTAAAAAAGAACAACCTATATTTGGTATTTGTTTAGGAAATCAACTTTTGGGTCTTGCGGCAGGAGGAGAGACCTATAAACTTCCGTATGCACATAGAGGGCATAATCAACCCGTTTTATCACTAAAAACAGGAAAAAGTTTTATAACATCACAAAATCATGGATATGTTTTGGATATCACAAATATTTCTAGGGAATGGGAAGTATTTTTTAAAAACTTAAATGATAATACTTGTGAAGGGATCATTCATGAAAAGAAACCTTTTTTTTCGGTACAGTTCCATCCAGAAGCATCAGGTGGGCCTACAGATACCGAATTTTTGTTCGATCTTTTTCTCAATTCTGTAGTCAATAAAAGTATATGAATAAAAAAATAGATAAAGTACTGATTTTGGGATCAGGGGCATTAAAAATAGGAGAAGCAGGTGAGTTTGATTATTCTGGAACACAGGCATTAAAAGCGCTTAAAGAAGAGGGAATTTTTACTATATTAATCAATCCGAATATTGCTACTGTTCAAACTTCTAAAGAAATTGCGGATAAAGTTTATTTTCTTCCTCTTACATCTTTTTTTATAAAAAATGTTATTTCTAAAGAAAAACCAAAAGGAATTTTATTGTCTTTTGGAGGACAAACGGCATTGAATTGTGGAATTCAGCTTTTTAAAGAAGGAATTCTAGAAAAATACAAAATTAAAGTTTTAGGAACTCCTATTCAATCTATTATACACAGTGAAGACAGAAGTCTTTTTCAAAAAAAGTTGAACCGTATTAATATAAAAACAACAAAAAGTTTTGTGGTACATTCGATAGATCATGCTGTTACTTCTTCTCTAAAAATAGGCTTTCCTATTATAATCAGATCTGCTTATACTCTTGGAGGGTTAGGAAGTGGCTTTGCAACCAATATTGATGATCTAAAAAAGATAGTCCGTAAAGCTTTTTCTTATTCCTCTCAAGTTGTTGTAGAAGAATATTTAGAAGGATGGAAAGAAATAGAATATGAAATAGTTAGAGATAAATATGATAATTGTATTGCAGTATGCAATATGGAAAATTTTGATCCTATAGGAATTCATACTGGAGAAAGTATTGTGGTCGCACCGTCGCAAACTTTGACCAATTCTGAATATTATAATTTAAGAAAATTAGCGATTCACATAGCCAAAAATTTTGATATAGTTGGAGAATGTAATGTGCAATTTGCATTAGATCCTAAATCGGAAGATTATCGTGTCATTGAAGTAAACGCACGGCTTTCTCGTTCTAGTGCGCTTGCTTCTAAAGCAACTGGTTATCCTTTAGCATTTGTTTCTGCAAAATTATCTATAGGATACGGATTACATGAATTAAAGAATTCTGTTACTAAAACGACTTCTGCTTTCTTTGAACCAGCATTAGATTATGTTGTATGTAAAATCCCAAGATGGGATTTAAAAAAATTTTATGGGGTTTCCAATAGAATTGGAAGTAGTATGAAAAGTGTAGGAGAAGTGATGTCTATTGGAGGTTCATTTGAAGAGGCTTTACAAAAAGGAATTCGGATGTTGGATATTGGAATGCAAGGATTTATAAATGAAAAAAATACAAAAAAATTGGAATCCATTCATCTGATTCAATCCGCTCTTAAAAAACCTACAGATCAAAGAATTTTCTTACTAGAAGAAGCTTTGGAAAAAGGAATTTCCATAAAAGAAATTCATCATCTAACAAAGATAGATCTGTGGTTTTTATATCAACTTGATAACATTTTTCAAACAAAAAAAAAGATTTCCTCTTATAATCATTGGAGGGATATTCCGGATGAATTATTTATAAAAGCGAAAAAAGAAGGTTTTTCTGATATACAAATAGCTAGTTTTTTTCTTAAGAAGAGTAAAAAAGATAAAAAGAGTCTTCCTCTTATAGAAAAAAAAATTAGAAAATATAGAAAAGAAAAAAACATAGTTCCATATGTGAGACAAATAGATACGTTAGCCTCTGAATATCCAGCACATACAAATTATTTGTATTTAACCTACCATGCAATTCAACATGATGTAATTTATGAAGAGGATGAAAAATCAGTAATAACTTTAGGATCTGGTGTTTATAGAATAGGAAGCAGTGTAGAATTTGACTGGTGTTGTGTCAATGCATTAAATACTCTTAATAAAGAAGATTATCGATCAATAATGATTAATTATAATCCGGAGACAGTAAGTACCGATTTTGATGTTTGTGATCGTTTATATTTTGAAGAACTCACTTTAGAACGTGTATTAGATATTATTGAATTAGAAAAGCCAAAAGGAACAATTGTATCTATGGGAGGACAAATTCCTAATAATTTAGTTTTAAAACTTTACGAAAATAAAGTTCATGTTCTAGGAACATCTCCTATTTCTATAGACAAAGTAGAGAATAGATATAAGTTTTCTAATGCAATGGACGATTTGGGAATTGAACAACCGAGATGGAAAGAATTATCAGATTTAGATACGATTTTTAAATTTGTAGAAGAAGTAGGATATCCTATGTTAGTCAGACCTTCTTATGTTCTTTCAGGAGCGGATATGAATGTGATTTCTAATCATGAAGAACTTCAGCATTACCTTCGTGAAAAGATCACTGTCTCTCCTGAATATCCTTTAGTTATTACAGAATTTATTCAAAATGCAAAAGAAATTGAATTAGATGCTGTTTCTCAAAATGGAGAAATTTTATATTATTCTATATCAGAACATGTAGAATTTGCAGGAGTCCATTCGGGAGATGCAACATTAGTCTATCCTCCGCATAATCTATATTTATCTACATTAAAAGAAATAATACGGACATCAGAGAAAATAGCGAAATATTTTAATATATCTGGACCTTTTAATATTCAATTTTTATCAAAGAATAATGAAATAAAAGTCATTGAATGTAATTTGAGAGCTTCCCGTAGTTTTCCTTTTGTATCAAAAGTATCTCATTTTAATATGATAGAACTAGCGACTCAAGTTCTACTTGGAAAAAAGAAAAAAAAAATAGAACCTAATTTTTTTACTACAAACTTTTTAGGGGTCAAAGCTTCTCAATTTTCTTTTTCTCGTTTACAAGATGCGGACCCTATTTTAGGGGTGGATATGACTTCTACTGGAGAAGTAGGATGTTTAGGATATACTTTTGATGAAGCCCTTTTAAAATCTATGCTTTCTGTTGGATATACTATTCCAAAAAAAAATATTCTTATATCTAGTGGACCTATTGAATCTAAATTAGATTTATTAGATATGGTGAAACTTTTATATAAAAAAGGATATATGTTATTTGCGACAAAAGGAACAAATAGTTTCTTATCCGATAATGGAATTCCATCAATAAGAGTTCATTGGCCAAATGTGAAAAAAAATCCAAATGTGATTGACTTAATCAAAAATAGGAAATTCGATTTGATTATTAATATTCCAAAAAATTTAAGTCAATCAGAATTGGATAACGATTACAATATAAGACGTTCTGCCATAGATTTTAATATTCCTTTATTAACTAATGCACGTCTTGCAAAAGCTTTCATCCAAGCTTTTTGTAAGCGATCAATGAATCAATTATTTATAACCGCTTGGAATGAATATATTATATAAATAAATTATGAAAAATTTTTTTAGTGTAGAAGATGTTGGAAACGTGTATGATCTCATTAAAGAAGCAATTCATTTGAAGAAAAATCCATATAAATTTCAAGATATTGGAAAAAATAAAACAATTGGATTGGTTTTTTTCAATCCAAGTTTGCGTACAAGAATTAGTTGTCAGAAAGCCGCTTTCAATTTAGGATGTAATACTTGGGTTTTAGACATTCATAAAGACTCATGGAAAATTGAAATGAATGATGGAGTTATTATGAAAAAAACTCAAGAACATTTCAAAGAGGCTATTTCTGTAATGAGTCTATATTGTGATATTCTTGCCGTTAGAACTTTTCCTAATCTTTTAGATAAAGATTATGACTATCATGAAGTTCTTTTTAAAAAAATATTGAATTATTCTCAAGTTCCAGTAGTGAATATGGAAAGTGCGACTTTGCATCCTTTGCAATCTTTAGCGGACATAATAACTATTGCAGAATTTATTCCTTTTTATTCTACTACTAATTCTTCAAAAAAAAAATGTAAAGTGGTGTTAAGTTGGTCTCCTCATATAAAACCATTGCCACATTCTGTGGCAAATTCCTTTTCTCAATGGATTTCTAAAATAGAGGAAATAGATTTTATCATTACTTGTCCAGAAAAGTACGATTTATGCAAAAAATTTTCTAAAGGAGTTCCTATTATATATAACCAAAATAAAGCATTTTTAAATGCAGATTTCATTTATGCTAAAAACTGGAGCAGTTATATAGATTATGGAAAAATACTTTGTCGTAATTCTAATTGGATGATTACTGAAAAAAAAATGAAACTCACTAATCAAGCTAAATTTATGCACTGTTTACCTGTAAGGAGAAATATAGTAGTAGAAGATGCTGTTTTAGATAGTGAATATTCTATTGTTTTGAAACAAGCAGAAAATAGAATTTATGCTTCTCAAATAATTTTTTTTAAAATTCTACAATATTTATCATGAAAATACATGTAGTCAAAATTGGAGGAAATTTAATCAATGATCAAAAATTCCTTGATTCTTCTTTAGAAGCATTTTGCCAGATAAAAGGCAATAAGGTTTTGATTCATGGAGGAGGAAGAAAAGCAAATATTGTTTCTGATCAAATGGGAATTACGAAAAAATTTCTTCAAGGAAGAAGGATTACGGATAAAAAAACTCTTGATGTCGTTGTTATGACTTATGCAGGTTTGATTAACAAAAACATTGTTGCGAAATTACAATCTTATAATTGTAATGCATTAGGATTGTGTGGAGCTGATGGAAATTGTATGAAATCATATTTACGTTTAAAAAAAACAAAAACTGATATTGATTATGGATATGTAGGAGATCTCACCAATCAAAGTATTAATATCTCCCTAATAAAATTGATGATGGAAAATCATATAGTTCCTGTATTATGCCCTATAACTCATAATGGAAAAGGAGATCTGTTCAATACTAATGCAGATACCATAGCTGCATACATAGCCATATCTTTAAAAAAATATTATGAAGAAGTAGAATTACATTTTTGTTTCGAAAAAAAAGGAGTATTACGAAACATACATGATTCTGGATCTTATTATCCCAAAATAGACTTTCGTTTATTTCAAAAAATAAAAAAGAACCATTCTATTTCGAATGGAATGGTTCCAAAATTAGAAAATGCTTTTTTTGCATTAAATAATGGAGTCTCTAAAGTCAGTATAGGTCTTCCTTATTATTTAATAAACGACGTTAATAATAAGACTATTTTATGTCTCTAGTAAATTTGCAAGTTCTTAAGAAAGAAGCTATACAACTTCTTATACAACTCATCAATACACCGTCTATTTCCAAAAAAGAAAAGAAAGTTTCTTTTTTGATAGAGGACTATCTTTCTAGATATGGATTTCATATAAAAAGAAAATTTAACAATATATGGACAGAAAATACAAATTATAATCAAAAAGAAAATACACGTACAATTTTATTAAATTCTCATTATGATACAATCCCTCCAGGTAAAAATTGGAAAACGGATCCTTTTACTGCAACAAAAAAAGAAGAAAAATTAATTGGATTAGGAAGTAATGATGCAGGAGCTTCCGTTGTTTCATTGATTTCTACTTTTATATATTTAAGTAGCTTCTCTCTATTACCTTATAGATTAATACTTGCGATTACTGCAGAAGAAGAAATTTCTGGTCCCCTAGGCGTAAGATCCATTTTACCTGAATTAGGATGTATCGATTTAGGGATAGTAGGAGAACCAACAAATATGCAAGTTGCTATAGCTGAAAAAGGATTAATGGTATTAGATTGCATTTCGGAAGGAAAAACAGGACATTCTGCAAGAGATATAGGAATTAATGCTATTTATCTTGCTACAAGAGACATAGAATATTTGAGAAAATTTCGGTTCTATAGAAAATCAAAACTGCTAGGATTTCCAACATTGACTGTCACTCAAATACAAGGAGGGATACAACATAATGTTATTCCTGATTTTTGCTCTTTTGTTATAGACATAAGAACCAATGAATTATATTCAAATGAAGAATTGATTGAAATTTTACAAAAAAGAATTGATTCTAAAATCAAACCACGTACTTATCATTCCAATTCATCTTTTATAAACCCAATGCATCCTATTGTATTGAAAGCTAAATTTATAGGAATAAAAACTTATGGATCTCCTACTCTTTCTGATCAAAGTCTTATGTCATTTCCTACCATTAAAATGGGTGTAGGAGATAGCGTCCGTTCTCATACTCCTAATGAGTATATTTTGATTTCAGAAATTATGGATGGGATAGACATTTACATTCGTTTGTTAAACGATTTTCACTTTTAAAACAAAAAAGGTAAATTTGTTCTGTTACAAATGGAAAAAATATGATACAAGAAATAAACGATGAAAATTTTGATAAAATTGTTTCTGAATCGGATAAGCCAATTTTGGTTGATTTTTGGGCTCCATGGTGTGCTCCATGTAGGACCTTGTCTGCTCTATTGGAAGAAATATTGACTGAATATCATGAAAAAGCATTAGTCGTCAAATTAAATGTGGATAATAATCCAAAAATTTCTCATAAATATGGAATACGTAGTATTCCTACCATGTTCTTTTTTAAAAATGGAGAAAAAAAAGACATGCATATTGGAATTGCTTCTAAAGAAGAAATAAGAAAAAAATTAGATGCTTTAATTTAAAAAACGAATTTATTTATTGGTCTGGTAGTTCAGTTGGTTAGAATACATGCCTGTCACGCATGGGGTCGCGGGTTCAAATCCCGTCCAGACCGCTTATCTATTATATTTAATTTTATATTTAATTAAATCTTCTATGGAAATAATTTTCATATGAAATTTTTTGGCAATTCGAATGAGTTGGGGAAGACGTGCCATGGATCCATTTTTATTTAATATTTCTACCAATACCCCACCGGGGAGACATCCTGCCATCCTAGTGATATCAATTGCAGCTTCTGTGTGTCCTGGTCTTTCTAAGACTCCTCCTTTTTTTGCGCGAAGAGGAAAAATGTGACCGGGTTTGTTGAAAGATTCTGGGGTTCCTTCTTTGACTAATGCAAGGATGGTCTTTGCTCTATCTGAAACAGAAATTCCTGTACTAACGCCATTTCCACGCACATCTACGGATACTGTGAAAGCCGTCTTTCTAGGATCTGTGTTATTTTTCACCATCATTTGAAGTTTTAGTCTATCACATCTTTCTCCTGTTAAGGAAACACAAACTAATCCTCTTCCATGAGTAATTAAAAAATTAACAATTTTAGGAGTTACTTTTTCTGCAGCAACAATAAAATCTCCTTCGTTTTCACGATTTTTGTCATCAACGACAATAATCAGTTTCCCATCTTGTATGTCCTGTAAAGCTTCTTCAATACAATTAAAATTCACCAAATATTGATTATTAGAATAAAAACAACCCATAATATTATTTTAATAGAATAAATATAAATCCTCTTTATTTAAAAAAAATCATTATAAAAATCATCAATTACAGTTTTATAAGTAATCCATATGCTTATTGTCAGCAAAATGAAATTTGGAATCCATGCTCCTATCCATGGACATATTTCATATTTTTCTACTTGATTTTGAGTGATGGTAAGTAAAGTATGATAGATGATGAATATAATTAGAGATATTATGGTTGGAAGGCCTATGCCTCCTTTTCGTATTTTAGCTCCTAAAGAAGCTCCAGTAAGAAACATCAGAATACATGTAACTGGAAACGTTAATTTTTTTTGTAGTTCTAATTGATACTTAGCCAAGTTTTTTTTTTGAATTTGTATCAATTTTTTCTTAAGAAAATCATAGTTCTCTTTTTGAAATTTATTATAAAACTGATTTTTTTCTTTTTTTAAAAGATTGATTTGATTGATCAATTTTTTTGTATCCATGGTTTGATAGGAATCAAAATAATAATCATCCAAATTTTTTATTCCTTCTGTTGGAACTTTAAAAGATTGAATTAAAGTATCAAATTTTATGATTTGATAGGAAGAGGAGTAAGAATAAGAATATTGTTTTTTATAATGGTTTTTATTATCAATTTCATTATAAAAAACACCATTAATTAGTTTTATTTTAATAGATCCATTCTCTTGGTTGGGAATTAAAATTCCTTTTTGAGAAAAAATAGTATTGATTAATAAATTTTTTCCATAAAAAAAAATGAATATATTTTCTAAGTGATTTCTATTTTTTTTAGATTTTTTATCTATTTTTATGAAAAAATCTGGAAAAAGGTTTACAAAGGTTCCTTCCTTTAATTTTAAAGAGGGATAAGATCTTAAAATTTGAGATCCTAATTCTTTGGTTTTCCTTTTTGCTTTTGGAATAGCATAATCAGAAAAAAAATATAATAAGACAGATAGTATAAATGTAATTACTAAAATAGGTTTCATTACCCTAAAAAGAGATATCCCAGAAGATTTTATGGCATTCAGTTCTTGTTTTTCTGAAATACCTCCATAAGTCATGATGGATGTCAATAAAATTGAAATAGGCGTAACTAATGGGATGACCGAAATACCGAAGTAAAATATAAATTTTAGGATTATTAAAATGTTAATATTTTTTCCTGTTAATTCATCAATTTTACTCCAGAAAAATTGAACAATAAATACAAAAAATATTGTAAAAAATATAACTAAAAAAGGAGTTATAAATAAACGAATCATGTATTTATCAAGCTTTTTTAGTTTGATCAACATCTTTTTTATATTTCTTATTTTAATTTTACTATGACACACACTACTTCTGATAGCCTGATAGAAATAGGAGCGGCAGCAGTCTTACTAAGACTTTCTTTTTTCTCTTTTTTAGAAAAGAATTTTTTGTATCTATATCTATCTATTATCATGAATAATCTTATTTTATTTATCCGGATTTGGTAAAAAAAAGTATTCGTTTTTTTTCCGATTTTTTCTTCCGTAAAAATCAACAATTTTTTGAATGTCTGAAATCTCAATAAAAGGACATTGTAATCGTATTAATTCATTTTTATGAGAAAAGATCATATCTCCTTTTCCAATTAATTGTTCAGCTCCTGTACAATCTAAAATTGTTCTAGAATCTATTTTAGAACTGACTCTAAATGCAATTCTTGCTGTAAAATTAGATTTAATTAATCCAGTAATCACATCTACTGATGGACGTTGTGTAGAAAGAATTAAATGAATTCCTACAGCACGGGCTAGTTGTGCTAACCGGGTGATATACCCTTCTATTTCTTTTTTTTTAAAAGATAAACTTAAATCTGCAAATTCATCAATAATTAGGATGATATAAGGGATATGATCTTTTTTTTCATGCTTTTCATTGTATTCTTGAATATTTCTATACATTTTTTTTTCCAAAAAATCATATCTTTTATCCATTTCTTTGCATAAAGAATTTAACACATCCCTTACTTTATATATATTTGTAATAATAGGATCATCGCAATTATTAGGGAGGATAGCAAAATAAGATTTGGAAATTTTTTTGTAAATAGATAATTCTACTTTTTTTGGATCAATCAAAACAAATTTTATATCTTCTGGATTTTTGTTATACAACAAAAATATAATAATAGCATTTAATCCAACAGATTTTCCTTGTCCAGTTGATCCTGCTATAAGTAAATGCGGCATTTTTGCTAAATCTAAAATAAAAATTTCATTAAAAACCGTTTTTCCTAAAGAAATGGGGAGTTCCATTTTATGACTTTTATTGAAACTTTCTTCAGAAAAAAGAATGTTTTTCATATATACAATAGAACATTTATTATTTGGAACTTCTATTCCAATAGAACCTTTTCCAGGGATAGGAGCTATAATTCTTATCCTTAAAGCGGATAAATTTAAAGAAATCTCATTTTCTAAATTTTTTATTTTTGAAATTCTAACGCCGACTTTAGGAAATATTTCGTATAAAGTGATCGTCGGACCTATTGTGTATTTGATTTTATCAACTCCTATTTTGTAATGGGTTAATACTTGAATTATTTTTTTTTTATTATTCTCTAAATTTTTTTCTTCTAAAGAAAAAGAAATCTCTTTCTTGTTATTAGAAAAATGGAGGATCTCATTTATACTTATAGGTTTCTTTTTTTTTTTTTCAAAAATTTTTTTCGTTTTTTTTTTCAAAATTTTTTTGAAAAAAAAATTATATGATTGGATTTTTTGGATCCCATTTTTTAATTCAGGAGGAGAAATACGAAATATAATAATACTGTAAATAAGAAGACTTGTAATGACTAATATTCCGACTCCGACTCTTCCAAATAAGTTGATCAAAAAATTTCCTATTTCAAATCCAAATATTCCACTTAATATTCCATGATGAGGAGCAATAAAATTAAAAGTGATTGGAAGCCATATACTGAAAAATATAAATTTATAAATTATGGATTTGGACAATAGTTTTTTTTTGAATCCAAAAAGAATTTTTAAACCTGAAAAAAATAACAATAATGGAAAAAAAAAGGCACTAATTCCTATTCCACAGTGTATAAAATAGTGAGAGATAGTAGCTCCCATTTTTCCAAGTAAATTTTCTGCAACTATATCTTTATCAAAAAATTGATTAATCTGACTTTGATCATTTTTCCAATGAAAAAGAAAAGAAAAAAAACTTAAGAATAAAAAAATACTATTTCCTAATAGGAAAAAACCAAAAAGAGTTCCAATAATATTTTTATCATTTTTTTTTGCAATATTTTTGGACATTGAAAAAAATTTTATTTATTTGATTTGTTTTTATATTTATATAAATTTAATTTAAAAAAAAAATTATCGTTGTTAAACGATAGGGATCATAATAAAATACAAATATGAAAATATCAAAAATTATCTTCTTATTTCTTTTTTTAGGATTTTTTAATCCTTTTTTACACAGTGAAATAAAAGAAAAAACAACAAGTAACAAAAACAACAACAACTTGAATATGTACATAGATTTTATGAGTAGTATGAATTTTAAAGTTGAAAAAAATCCTTTTGAAAAAGATGTTATGGAAAGAAATATTTTTGATGGAGTCTCTTTTTCTGCAGATGACTTAAAATTAGAAATGAGAGGAAATGTGAATGAGATAAGTTATTGTTTATCACAAAAACTTTTTCATAAAAAAATGGATCATGAAGTTGAAGAAGAAGAAGAGGAGAATAAAAATAGAAATAGAATAGGGGATTCCAATCCCATCATTCATTTAGCTAATTTAAAATATAAATGGAATGAAAAGCTATCTTTTTTGATAGGAAAGCAACCAATTTCTTTTGGAAGTATGGAACATCATTTTGTTCCTGTTTCTTCACAATACAAGTATTCTGATTTATTTCATAAAAATAAGGACAATAATCCTATTGGATTAAATTTTATTTATACTCCAATTAAAAATCATGAATTTCAATTACAAATTGTAAATAGTGTTAGTAATAATCAATTGGCTGAAAAACCAATTCCTTTGAGAAAAGTACGTTATCCTATGGGATATTCTTTCAATTGGAATTGGAGCTTTCTTAAAAAAAAGATACAAAATAGATGGTCCTATTCTATTTTTCAAGAGAATCATAAGGAAAAATTTTGGAAATTATTAGCCTTAGGAAGTAAATTAGATTTTAATCCTGTTTCTCTAGATATAGATTACATTTTTAGTGATGAAGATATAGAGAGGAATGGATTTTTAACAAGAAATTTTCATTTATTGAGCAAAAATTATCCTAAAAATAAGGGAAGAAAAATTTCTCCTGTAACTTATGTTACTTATTTAGCAAAATTGAATTACGTTGTTCCAAAATGGAATTTTTTTGTAAAAGGAGTATATGATCTTGGAAGATCTAAAGAAGGATTTTTTGAAACTCATTGGATATTAAGAAATCAATTATTCAAAAAAGCATATATTTATTCTGTAGGAGTAGAATACAAATACCCTATAAATAATCAAGATATTCTCTTGTATTTCTTATATACAAGAAAAAATGTATTGTATTTGGATTATATTCAAAAAGAAAATAAGAATGATCATTCAATATCTTTAGGTTTGAATTATAAGATTCAGTTACTTTGAAAGTATAGAGTAGTAGTATATGAAAATAGGACTTTATTTTGGATCATTTAATCCGATTCATTTAGGACATGTTATGATTGCTAATTATATAGTAGAATTTTTAGAAGATATAGATTTTATTTGGTTTGTCGTTTCTCCACAAAATCCACTAAAAAAAAAACGAATCTTTTGGATTATTCACACAGAATAAAAATGGTTCATATAGCCATTTCAGAATATAAAAAAATGAGTGTTTTGGATATAGAATCCGGATTTTATCCTTCTTACACCATTTATACACTCGATATGATAGAGAAAAAATATCCTAAATACAAATTTATTCTCATTTTAGGAAGAGATTCTCTCTCTTCCATAAAAAGATGGAAAAATTATAAGGTTATTTTAAATAAATATGATATTTTGGTATATCCTAGAATTGGTTTTTTCTCGAATTATTTTTTAAAACATGATAATATTTCTCTTTTGAAAGCTCCAATAATTGAAATATCTTCTTCTTTTATTAGGGATTCTATTAAAAAAGGTAAAAATATGAAATCTTTTCTTTTTCCAGAAGTTTGGAAATATATGAAAAAATATAATTTTTTTTATAATGGCAAGTGATTTATTCTTCTTCAATTCTTTTCAAGAAAATATTGGTAGGCACTTTTTAATAATCGTTTAAATTCAAGTTCCAAAAATGTTTTTTCTATGGAGTTCCAGTTGGGTTTTTTTACAAAAAATCTTTTTTCTTGAAAAGAAAAAATGGGGACATTCGTCACAATAGTGGCTAATTTTTTGGATAAAAAACCTAATTCTTTGTTTGTTTCAACATTTATTTTCATCTTACCACGAAGGTCATGAGTAGAATTGAATAATTTTTCAATACTTCCATACTTTTGAATAAATTTTATTGCATTTTTTTCTCCTATTCCTGGCAATCCCGGAATATTATCAGAAGAATCTCCCATCATACTCCACAAATCTATAATTTGTTCTGGATATTTAACTCCAAATTTTTCTTTTATTTCCTTAATTCCTAATACTTTTTTTGGGTTTCCTTTAAAAGGAGGTCTGTAAATTTTTATGTTTTTTGTGACAAGTTGACAAAAATCTTTGTCCAAAGTTGTGATATAAACAATATATCCTTTTTTTTCTGCTTTTTTTGCTATGGTTCCAATAACATCATCTGCTTCGTATCCACATTTTGCATGAATAAAAAAAATTCTAAAAGCTTTCAAAATTTTCATTAAATAAGGAATAGAAAGAAAAATATCTTTTGGTGTTTTTTTTCTATGAGCTTTATATTTATGGTATTTTTTTTTACGAAAAGTTTCTTGATTTGTGTCAAAAATAGCGGCCATATAAGAGGGTTTTTCGTCATTCAATATTTTCATTAACAAGTGAGTAAAATTCATGATAGGAGAAGTATTGATTCCATTGGAAGTAAAAAGAGGATTTTTTATAGTCGCGTAATACCCTTGATAAAGAATCGTGTATGCATCTATTAAAAATAATTTTTTATTCATTATATTTTTATGATATTATGGTCTTATGAAATTATGAAAATACAACTATAAATAATTTTATTTTATAAATTTATTTCATCATACTGATTGGTGATTATTAATATTTCATTTCTTCTTCTTATGAGAAAGTGTTGTAATAAATATACAGTCACAGCGGCCTTACCATATGCAAATGGACCTATTCACATAGGACATTTAGCCGGCGTTTATTTGCCTGCAGATGTTTTTGTTCGTTATCTTAGACGTAAAAAAAAAGATGTTATCTTTATATGTGGATCTGATGAACATGGTGTTCCTATTACAATTCAAGCAAGAAAAGAAAAGACAACTCCTCAAAAAATAGTTAATAAGTATCATTCCATGATTAAAAATTGTTTTACTAATTTTGGAATACATTTCGATAATTATTCTAGAACTTCTACAGAGATTCATTACAAAATTTCTACTTCTTTTTTTAAAAAACTTTGTAAAAAAGGAAAAATTTTTGAAAAAATATCTGAACAGTATTATGACAACGAAGCTAAACAATTTTTACCAGATAGATACATATTCGGAGTCTGTCCCCATTGTAAACATGAGAAATCTTATGGAGATCAATGCGAAAATTGTGGGACTTCTTTAAGTCCTGAAGAATTAATCGGGGCAAAATCTACTATAAGTGGAAGTGATCCAGTTTTGAAAAAAACCAAACATTGGTATTTACCTTTAAATAAATATCAAAATTTTTTAGAAAAATGGATTCTAACTAATAAAAAATATTGGAAAACAAATGTATATGGACAAACTAAGTCTTGGTTAAATCAAGGATTACAACCTCGTGCGATAACGAGAGATCTGAATTGGGGAGTTCCTATATCTATATCAGAAAAAGAAAAAAAAGTTCTATATGTATGGTTTGAAGCCCCTATAGGATATATTTCCTCTACCATAGAATGGGCAAAACGAAAAAAAATAGATTGGAAACCTTATTGGAAAGATAAAAACACTAAATTAATTCAATTTATAGGAAAAGATAATATTGTATTTCATTGTATTATTTTTCCAGTTATACTCAAAGCATATAATGAGGGGTATATATTTCCATATCAAGTGCGTGCTAATGAATTTCTTAATCTAGAAAATGAAAAAATATCGACTTCTAGAAATTGGGCAGTATGGGTCCATGAATATTTAGAAGATTTTCCCAATCAACAGGATACTCTTCGTTATATTCTTATAGCAAATATGCCCGATAAAAAAGATAATAATTTTAATTGGAAAGATTTTCAAAGAAAAAATAATAATGAGTTGGTATCTATATTAGGAAATTTCGTTAATCGTAGTATAACTTTAATTCAAAAATATAACAATGGAATAATTCCAAATCCTGGCATTCTTTCTATTAAGGATAAAGAAATCTTAAAGAAAATAAAAAAAACTCCAGATAGCATAAGTGATTTTATTGAATCCTATAGATTTCGTGAAGCTCTAATCTGTTTTATGGATTTGGCTAGAATTGGAAACAAATATTTAACTAAAGAAGAACCTTGGAAAATGAAAAATCCTCAAAAAAATAAACGATTAAAAACTATTCTTTATGTTTCTTTGCAAATTGTTGGAATGCTAGCGCAATTAGCAGAGCCATTTCTTCCAAATACGTCAAAAAAATTGTTAGAAATGCTTCGTTTGAAATCTTATTTTTGGAACAAAATAGAAAATGGAGAAGAAATATTGTGTCCAGGACATTTATTAGGAAAATCGATATTGTTATTTAACAAAATAACAAATGAAAGCGTTGAAAAACAACTCAAAAAATTAGTAAATCAAAAAAAAATATAAAGAATCAATTTATTAGCAGCTTATTAGCAGCGGAGAGAGAGGGATTCGAACCCTCGGAGGTTCCCAAACCTCAACGGTTTTCAAGACCGCCGCAATTAACCACTCTGCCATCTCTCCATTCTTATCTTATTAGATTTGTATTTCTACAATATTTCTAAGAAGATCTTGCATCGTTTCTCTTTTTCTGATAAGAAAATCTTTCCCCTTTAAAATCATCACCTCAGAAGGTCTATAACGAGAATTGTAATTAGAGGACATAGAAAAACAGTAAGCTCCTGCATTTTTAATGCATAAAAAATCCCCTTCACGGATTTCAGAAATTTTACGATTTAATCCAAAAGTATCCGATTCACAAATATATCCGACCACTGTGTAAAAACGAAAACGTCCATTAGGATTAGAAATATTTTCAATACAGTGATAAGCGTCATAAAACATAGGACGAAGAAAATGATTAAAACCTGAATCAACCCCAGCAAAAACTGTTGAAGGAGTTTGTTTTACCACATTGACACTCACTAAAAAATATCCAGATTCACTTACCAAGAATTTCCCTGGTTCAAAAATCAAAGTAACGGTTTTTCCGTACTCTTTACAAAAATCTTTAAATTTTTCTGTCATAGAATGACTTAAATAAGTCAAATCCGTTTTTATATCATTTTTTCTATATGGAACTTTAAATCCACTTCCAAAATCAATATAATCAATATATGGAAAATCTAGAGCAATTTTAAATAATACTTTTGCTCCTTGTAAAAAGGATTCTACATCATGTATATCCGATCCTGTATGCATATGAAATCCCTCTATTTTAAGACCTGTATTTTTTAATATTTTTTTCATATGAGGAATTTGATAATAAGAAATTCCGAATTTAGAATCTACATGTCCAACTGATATCTTTGAATTTCCTCCAGCCATTATATGTGGATTAATTCTGATTCCTACAGGATAATCTGTATGATCCTCCCCAAATTGTTCTAAAATGGATAAATTATCTATGTTGATTCGAACTCCGAAACTAACCGCTTTTTTTATTTCTTGTATAGAAACACAATTTGGGGTAAATATAATATGTTTTGCTGGAAATCCAGCTTTTAATCCTAGTTCAACTTCCTGAATAGAAACTGTATCTAATCCACTTCCTAATTTTTGTAAAAATTTTAAAACATTCAGATTTGTATTTGCTTTACAAGCATAATTAATTCTAAAACATTTGACCCCACTAAAAGCATTTTTCATTTTTATGTATTGTTTCTCTATTTTGAAAGAATCATATATATAAAGAGGAGTCCCATATTTTTTACCTAGTCTAATTAACTGTTCTCTATAAACTGGAGAACTTATATTTTCTAATTCATTCATTTCATGACACATAAATAATCACAAATAAAAAAAAACACAGAGAGTCCATAGAAAAATTTCTGTTTTATAATAGGGCTAAATGAATTACGTCGTTCATATCTCTAACATAATCAAAGGTTAATCCTTTTAAGTGATCTTGTTTAATTTCTTCTACATCTTTTTTATTCTCTTGTGAAAGAATAATTTCTTTGATGTTAGCCCGTTTAGCCGCTAAAATTTTTTCTTTAATTCCTCCTACAGGAAGGACCTTTCCTCTTAAGGTGATTTCTCCAGTCATAGCTAAATAAGGTTTTAATTTTCTTTTAGTATAAATTGATACTAAAGAAGTTAACATAGTAATTCCTGCAGATGGACCATCTTTAGGAACAGATCCTTCGGGAACATGAACATGTACATTTTTTTCTTCAAACATTTTAGGATCTATGTTAAATTCTTCATAATGAGCTTTGATATACTGTAAAGCAATAGTTGCAGATTCTTTCATAATTTCTCCTAAATTTCCAGTAATACTCAAATTTCCTTTTCCTTTTGACAAACTGGATTCAATATATAAAATATCTCCCCCAAAATTAGTCCAAGCTAAACCTGTCACTACTCCTGGAACATTATTTCCTTCATAACGGTCAGGATCGTTTGGAATTCCAAGAATTTCTTCTATTTTTTCAATATTGAAATGTTTCACATATTTTTTATCCATAGCAATATGCTTAGCCACATAGCGTGCTAATTTGGCAATATGTTTTTCTAAAGTTCTCAATCCAGATTCTCTGGTATAACTCTCAATAACCTTTTCTATTTGTTTAGTTCCAAGTATTAAATCAGATTTTCTTAACCCATTTTCTTTCAATTGTTTAGGAAAAATATGTTTCTTAACTATTTGCGTTTTTTCCTCTACAGTATATCCATTCATTTCTATAATCTCCATTCTATCTATAAGAGCTGGTTGTATGTTTGAAAGAGAATTTGCTGTAGCAATAAACAAGACTTTTGATAAATCATACCCCATTTCCAAAAAATTATCGTAAAAAGAGGTATTTTGTTCTGGATCTAAAACTTCTAACATGGCAGAAGAAGGATCCCCATTTGCCCCTATTCCCATTTTATCAATTTCATCAATCACAAAAACAGGATTGGATGTTCCTACTTTTCGTATGGATTGTAACAATCTTCCTGGCATAGCTCCTATATAAGTCCTTCTATGACCACGTATTTCAGATTCATCGTGTAATCCTCCTAAAGAAATACGCACATATTTCCTTTTTAATGCAGTTGCTATAGATCTCCCTAAAGAAGTTTTCCCAACTCCAGGAGGTCCATAAAAACATAGAATAGGAGAACGCATATCTCCTCTTAATTTCAAAACGGCTAAATATTCTATAATTCGTTCTTTAACTTTTTCTAGTCCGTAATGATCTCTATCTAATATTTTTTGGGCAAATTCTAAATCAAAACTATCTTTTGAATATCTTCCCCAAGGAAGATCAATCATCAATTCTAGATAATTTCTTTGTACCGTATATTCCGGCATTTGAGGATTAGTTCTTTGCATTTTCAAGAGTTCTCTATCAAATTGTTTCTTTGCTTCCTTAGGCCATTTTTTTCTAGAAGCTTTGGCTCGCATTTCATCAATCTCTTTTTCATAAGAAATATCCCCTAATTCTTCTTGTATAGCTTTAATTTGTTGATGTAGAAAATATTCTCTCTGTTGCTGATCCATATCACTACGAACACGTGATTGAATATCATTTTTTAATTTTATTTGTTGATGTTCTACATTGAGAAAACGCAATGTCTCCATTGCTCTTTTTTTTAAATCATCGTATTCTAATAATTTTTGTTTATCTCTAGTAGCTAAATTCATATTAGCGGCTACAAAATTGATTAAAAAAGAAGGACTTTCTATATTACGAATAGCAATGCTAGCTTCTGATGGAATATTTGGATTATCCTGAATAATTTTTATAGCGATCTCTTTGATAGATTCAACTAAAGCCAAATATTCCTTATCTTTACAAGAAGGTTTGTTTTCTTCTAAAGCTATAATTTCCGCTTTAAAATATGGATCGTTTTGAATAAAACGGTTGACTTTAAATCTTCTTTTTCCCTGTAGAATGACAGTAGTATTTCCATCAGGCATTTTTAATAATTTCAATATTTTAGCAACGGTTCCAATAGAGTATAAATCTTTTTCACTCAAATTTTCTATTCCAGAATTTTTCTGTGTTAAAACCCCGACTGTTTTATCGAATCCATAAGCATCTTGCAATAATTGGATAGATCCACTTTTTCCTGCTATAATTGGAAAAACAATTCCAGAATACAAAACCATATTTCTTACTGTTAAGATACATAATTGTTCAGGAATGTCATCTTTAAGAAGCTGATCTTCTTCATCTTGACTCATTAAAGGAATAAACTCTGCTTCAGACTCGAATCCAGATTCTGTAAATATATTTTTTAGTAACATAAAAAAATAGATTTCTTACTTAAATGATGATGATTATTATATACTTTTAAGTATATAATAAAAAATCATCCCTAAAAATTAAATATACTGTTTTCTATATGAAAAAACAAAACCATCAATCTTCCCTATTTTTATTAAAAGAAATTCTTAAAATTTGTTTTTTTTTTCGTCTCAATCAGCTCAATAAAAATCTTTTCAGTTAATATTTTTACATTATTACTTTCCATACATTTTTTTAGTTTAGAACCAAAATTTTTTCCAACAACTATAAAATTAATTTGATTATTAACTTGATTAAAAACTCTTCCCCCTAGAAATTCTACTATATTTTTTGCTCTGTTTCTGGTCATACTCGATAATTTTCCCGTAAAAACAAAAGATTTTCCTTTTAGAGGAAGAGAAGAATCTTTTGTTTTCAAAAAACATTTTTGGAAACATAACCCATCTTTGATAAGAGTTTCAATCATATTTTTGTTTTCTGGAATAGAAAAATAATTTTTTATACTTTTTGCGGTTTTTTTTCCTATTCCGAAAATAGACGTTAAATGATTATGATCAGCATGTATTAAATAATTGACATTAGAAAAATGTTCTGTCAATTTTTTTGAAATATCTTCTCCAACATGACGAATTCCTAATGAATATAAGACTTTATGATAAGGATTTGATTTAGATTTTTCTATATTTTTTATTAGAGTTTCTGCTAATTTTTCTTTTACTCCATTTATTTGAATAAAATCTTCTTTTTTTAATCGATATAAATCAGAAATCTTACAGAGAATCCCTTTTTTATATAGTTTTTTAACTATTTCATTTCCAATTCCTTTGATATTCATTCCTCGTTCACTTACAAAGTGTTGTATTTTTCCAATTTTTCTAGAAGAACAATTGTCATCCATACAATAAAATAATTCCTTTTTTCTTATTAAAGGACTATTACATGATGGACATTTTTTTAAAAATGATACAGGAAAGGAATTGACTAATCGTTTTTTTACATTTATCTTTGTTACTTTTGGAATGACACCTCCTCCTTTTTCTAAGAAAAGTGAATCTCCATAATGAATTCCCATTTTCTTTATAAAACGATCATTATAAAGCGCAACTCTTTTGACACTTGTTCCATAAATATCTATAGGAGACACATTGGCTACGGGAGTAATGATTCCAGTACGACCTACTTGAAAGGTAAGATTTAATAATTTTGTTTCCGATGATTTTTGTCTGAATTTGTAAGCAATAGCCCAACGGGGATATTTGTTTGTGTATCCTAAAATGGATTGTTTTTTATATTCATTGACTTTAATGACTATTCCATCAATATGATATGGTAATTTATTTTTCCATAGATTCCAATAGTTTATAAAATGGAAAATCTCCTTCATTGTTTTACAATGACGTGCAGTTTCTGGAACTTTTAACCCCCATTTTTGGATATCTTTTAAAGATTGATATTGTGTATCAAAAGGTAAGTCTTTTCCTATGACTGCATATGCAATACAAGATAAAGTTCGTTTATATACTTCTTTACTGTCATGAATTTTGAGTGTTCCACTCGCCGTATTTCTTGGATTAGCATATGGTGTTTTTCCACTTTTTATACGTTCTGTATTGATTTCCATAAATTTTTTTATAGGAAGAAAAATTTCTCCACGTATTTCAAGATAACTAGGATAATTGTTTCCCTTTAATTTTAAAGGAATGGATTCTATTGTTCGTACATTTTTTGTAACATCTTCTCCTTTTTTTCCATTTCCACGAGTCAATGCATGGGTTAGACAACCGTTTTTATAAATTAAATTAATAGAAACTCCATCATATTTAAGTTCACAGACAAATGATAAAGAAGAAATAAATTTCTTGATCTTTCGTTTCCAAATTATTAATTCTTTTTTAGAATAAGTATTTTGGAGAGAATACATTTTATATTTGTGATAATTGGTTGTTGTAAAAAACGATGGATTGACTTCTTCTCCTATTCTTATTGTAGGAGATGTAGGATCATATAATTCTGGATGGGATTTTTCTAAAAAAGATAATTTTTTTAATTTTTTATCAAAGTCGTAATCGGAGACATCCGAAGTGTCCAAATTGTAGTATTTATTATTATATTCTGATAATTCTTTTCTGAGTTTGTATATTTCTTCTTTTATGTTTTTTTTTTGATTATCCATTTTATGTGATGTGATATTTAATTGATTACGCGAATCATTCTGAAAAAACCTTGAATATCTTTTCTAATTTCTACATTTAGAAATCCTGTTTTTTTCATAAGATCAAGAATATCTGAATAAATAAACTGATTTATTTCAAAATAAATACATACTTTTCCAGTAAACTTTTTTTGGATCCAAAAAATTATTTTTTTATAGAAAATTAAGGGATCTTCATCAGAAACAAATAATGCTTGAAAAGGTTCATATTGAAAAATATTGGGATGAAGTAATCTTTTTTCAGAGAACCTTACATAAGGAGGATTGCTGACTATAATAGTCATAGGATATTTTTCAATTGGAATTGAAGTTAAATTTTTCAAAATATCAACTGTTTTGAAAAAAATTCTTACGTCATGAAACATCGCATTCTTTTTTGCTATAGACAAAATTTCATGAGAAAAATCTATAGCATGAATCTGTTGTATTTTAGGTAGTTTTTTTTTTAAAACAATACTAATACATCCACTTCCTGTTCCAAGATCAAATATTTGAATTTTTTCATTATTTTTTTTGTGATCTTGTATTATCCAGGAGACTAATTCTTCTGTTTCTGGTCTTGGAATGAATACTTTTTCATTAACCATGAAATCCATTCCAAAAAAGGAAGTTTTTCCAATAACATATTGAATGGGTCTATTTTTTCTTAATTCCCATAATTTTCTTATCAATTTTTTGTATTGAAAAGAGTTTATTTGTTCTTTTTTACTTAATTTTAAAAGAACTGTTATTTGATCCCACTTAAAAAAATGAGTAGTGAGTATAAAAAATATAGTTTCCACCTCCTTTTTTTCTGGATATACTTTTTGGAGAGTTTTACAAAAAAAATGATAAAATTCATCTAGATACATATAGACATCATAACACAAGAACACAAAAAAAATAAATACAAATTAAAAAAAAAATCTTTATTTTTTATCATAATTTTTTTTCTATGTTAGAAGAGTTAGAGGATGAGACCACTATTGTTGCTTTAGCTACTCCTGTTGGCTCCAGTGCTCTCTCTGTTTTTCGTATTTCTGGAAAAAATTCTATATCCATTGTTGAAAATATTTTTATTTCCATTAAATCTGGAAAAAAATTAGAAAATCAATCTACACATACTATTCATTTAGGATATCTTATAGAAGATAAAAATAATTTTTTGGATCAAGTTTTAATCTCTATATTTAAATCTCCTTTTTCTTATACAGGAGAAAATATGGTAGAGATATCTTGTCATGGTTCTTCTTATCTTCAAGAAAGAATTTTGCAACTTCTTATCCATAAAGGAATGCGTTTAGCTCGTCCTGGAGAATTTACATTTCGTGCATTTTTAAATAAAAAAGTAGATCTATCACAAGCTGAAGCAATAGCAGAATTAATATTTTCAGAAAATAAAGCTTATCATGAAATCTCTTTTCAACAGATCAAAGGAGCACTAACTGACACCATTAAGAACTTGCAAAAAAAATTATTAGATTTTGTTTCTCTACTAGAACTGAAATTGGATTTCTCTGAAGAAGATGTAATTTTTACAGAAAAATCAGAACTTCTTTTATTTTTGAATGAATTAGAAAAAACATTAAGAGATTTAATGAAATCTTTTTCATTAGGAAATGCTATGAAAAAAGGAGTTTATGTCGTAATTATTGGAGATACCAATGTAGGAAAATCTACGTTATTTAATCACATCATTCAGGAAGACCGTTCTATTGTATCCCATATAAAAGGAACGACTAGAGATAGCGTAGAAGGTGAAATTATTTTGAATGGAATTCGTTTTCATTTTGTGGATACTGCAGGAATCAGAGAAACAAAAGATCCAATAGAAATGATGGGAGTTAGAAAAACGATGAAAAAAATACAAGAAGCTCAAGTCATTTTATATCTCTTCGAAGCATCTATAAAAAATAGAAAAAAACAGAAAGAAATTTTGAATGAAATTCAAATGATTCTTGATAAAGATTCCTTTAAAAAAATTATAGCAGTTGCTAATAAATCAGATCAATCTTCTTTTCAAGATTTTTATAATTTGAAATCAAAAGTTTCTTATTTTTTTGAAATTTCTGCAAAAAAAAATCAAGGAATAAAAAAAATGCTAGAGACTTTAAGTAATTTATTCATTGAAAAATTAAAAGAAAAAAATATCATCGTAACACAAAGTAGACATTATGAAGCTATAAAACAATCCTTAGAAGAGATTTTACTTGCTCATAAAGTTTTCTTAGAAAAAGAAACAGAAGAATTAGTCTCTATCCATATTAGAGAAGCTTTGCGTCATTTAGGGAAGATTACAGGAGAAATAACAAATGAAGATATCCTAAAAAATATTTTCTCAAAATTTTGCATTGGAAAATAAATTGAATATTGAAATTATGATTCATAGTAGTAGTAAGAAGAATAAGGCTGTAAGAGTTCGTTTTGCACCCAGTCCTACAGGACCGTTACATTTAGGGGGAATAAGAACTGCATTATATAATTATCTTTTCGCTAAAAAATATGGAGGAACATTCATTCTTAGAATAGAAGACACGGATAGAAAAAGATTTGTTTCTGATTCTGAGTCATATATTTTGGAAACATTAAAATGGTGTCAGATAGAACCTGATGAAGGAGTTGGTTATGGAGGAAATCATATCCCTTATTATCAATCTCAGCGTGGAGAAATTTATAGTGTTTATATAAAAAAACTTTTGGAGGAAGGATATGCTTATTATGCTTTTGATACAGATCATGAACTCCATCTTAAAAGAAAGGAATTTCATGATCTTGGATTCACTTTTTCTTATAATTCATATATTCGAATGCATCTAAACAATTCATTGACTATGACAAGAAAACAATTGTCTGAGAAACTGAATTCTTGTTCTTCTTATGTCATAAGATTTAAAATTAATCCTGGAGAAAATTTGAAAATACATGATATGATACGTGGAACTATTGTTGTAAATACAGATAATTTAGACGATAAAATTTTGTTAAAATCTAATGGAGTAGCTACTTATCATTTAGCCAGTACTATAGATGATCATTTAATGAAAATTACTCATGTGATTCGAGGAGAAGAATGGCTTTCTTCTATGTCTTTTCACATATTATTATATAGGGCTCTTGGTTGGATTCCTCCTAAGTTTGCACATTTACCTTTAATTTTAAGAAATGATGGAAAAGGAAAACTTAGCAAAAGAAATATGGAAAGTTTGAATTATCCTATCATTCCTTTACAATGGAAAGATCCTGTAACTAAAAACATTATTAAAGGATACAGGGAGTTAGGTTATTTTCCAGAAGCTTTTGTGAATATGTTAGCTTTATTAGGATGGAATCCTGGAGGTAAAAAAGAAATTTTTTCCTTGAAAGAATTAATAAATTTATTTTCCTTAGAAAAAATCACTAAATCTGGTGTTTTTTTTAATATAAATAAAACTAATTGGTTCAATAAACAATATTTAAAAAAAAAAAAAAAAGAAATACTTTTCTCTCTTTACAAAGAACTCAAGAAACGTTCTCTTTTTTATGAATATGAAGAAGATTATCTCACTAAAGTGATTCATCTAACAATAGATAGAGTTCATTTTCTTCATGAAATATGGGAACATTCTTTTTATTTTTTTATTTCTCCCAG